>CAYPPU010000012.1:0-19999 GCA_964412695.1 uncultured Alteromonadaceae bacterium
CTTTTGCAATACGGGTGTTGCAAGCGGAAATTTCTATTTCATAGTGGAGGCGGCGGGAGTTTGAGCTTCGCAGGCCGAGGCCTGCTCACCACGCCTCGCTGCGCTCGCCAACCCTTCCCTTCGGGCGCGGATTCAGCTGTCACAGCCGCGAAAACGAAAAAGGGCCTTACAGCGAAGATCGAGAAGGGGGTTCTGTCGCTCTCGGCCATCCGTGGCCTTCGCGACACACCAACATCCTGTTGGCGACCCGCGCCGTGCCGGCGCGGACTCAACTTTCTGCCAGATCCCTCAAATGCAAAAGGGGCGACCCTTGCGGATCACCCCTTTTCATTTGGTGGAGGCGGCGGGAGTTGAACCCGCGTCCGCCAGCACTCTGCCATTGGCTCTACATGCTTAGTTTCCGTTAATTGATTTAACGGTCAACAGCCCAACGGTCAGGACGTAGACCGCGAGTCTCGTAAAAGTTTAGCAGCGTCTCCCGAGACATAAGCCACTGCGATCCAGTTCTGTATGACAGTCACAAGCGCGGTACTGGCACCTTGCTATAGACCGCTAACGGGGTTTAAGCCGCTAGAGCGTAGTTGTCGTCGTTGGCAACTATTACATTACAGCTTTGGATTAACGTGATTCGCTGTCATCACGGCATGCACCGCAGGTTTCGTTACCGTCGTCGAATCCATAACGCCCCCAGGGACCCAGATGGTAGCACAACCACCCCCGCACCTCGCTGGTCAAATTTCGTCAATAAGTTATCAGCTCGTAACCGCGGCGATTCTGCCTCGGCGTTTGCAGGTTTGGCAGGCGTTGACCCCGCGGCTAGAAACCCCGATGCTCGGCTTTTTGTAGCCCCATGGGATTGGTCATGTCTGTGCGATATTTAGCGTTACGAAACTGTCTAGCGCCGTTATTAGGCGCAACAACCTTAGTTGCCGCATCTTCATTGGCACAAGTAGAGCCCGAGCCAGCAAGCTTGGAAGAAATTGCTGCGCGCATAGCCCAAGGTGACGCCAGCGCGAGTCCGCTGTTTCTCTCTCAAGTGGAGCGCCGACAGGCGTTTGCCCGCGTTGATCAAATCATGCCCACTAGGCCGATCGCTGCGAGCACTTCGCCCTATCTCTTGCCAACTAGTGAGGCGCAACTTGGCGATATTGCCTACACCTTCAAAGATCAAGAGAAGCGTTTGGAGGATCTATTAGCCAGCGATGCCCTTATGGGACTTGTGGCGGTACATAACGGCGAGGTTGTGCTTGAGCACTATGCCGCTGATCACAGTCGGGACAGTCGTTGGGTTTCGTTCTCGGTCACCAAATCGGTGACCTCGATGTTGATTGGGGCCGCGCTTCACGATGGTTACATCAACAGTCTTGATGACAGCGTGGTGGATTATTTGCCGCGTTTAAAAGGTAGCTCTTACGACAGCGTCTCCATTCGCGACTTGCTGCACATGGCCTCGGGTGTGGCTTGGAATGAAGACTACAACGATCCTGAATCTGATGTGGCCATTGCCGGAGCGGTGAATGGTCGAGCGTTGACGGCTCACCTTGATACCTTGCCTCGGGTAGCGCCAGCAGGCGAAAAATTTAATTACAACACGGGTGAGGCCAACCTGACTGGGGAAGTGCTTCGAGCAGCTATCGCCAATAGCGCGGTGCCGTACTTGCGCCAGAAAATATGGCAGCCCTTCGGTATGGCTGATGATGCCCATTGGTTGTTGGATAGGCCCGACGGCAGAGAGACGGGAGGCTGTTGTATCAGTGCGACCACCCGCGATTATGCTCGCCTAGGGTTATTCGCGATGGCCGATGGCGTATTGCCTGATGGCACGAGAGTACTCCCTGAGGGCTGGATGCGTGACAGTACCCAACCGTTTAAAGACCGCGCCGACTATGGCTATATGTGGTGGTTGTTGGGTGATGGTCGATTTGCGGCGTTGGGTATCTTTGAGCAAACCATTTTTGTCGACCCCAAAGCGAACCTGGTCATAGCCGTGCACAGCAATGCTGAGACCGCGACGGGTAGTGCCTATGGCGACGAATTGTTGGCAGCGCTGCTGGCTGTGAGTGATCAGTTGCGAGCCGAGGTGTCGCAATGACCAAGCGTACCAACCCCTTAGACCGATATGCTTGCGATATTGCCCCCGGAACAGTGAAGTGGATTGGGCTGCGCCCGTTGCGTCGAGAGCCATTAATAAGTGTTGAGAGTGTCGAGGCCGTTGCCGAGTTGGGGCTTGAGGGTGATCACCGCATGAAAAAGACCCCCGGTTCGGGTCGGCAGGTGACGCTCATCTCTCGGGAGTTTATTGGTCAGATTGAGCAGCACACGGGTCTTAAGGGTATTGAGCCTGCGATATTGCGCCGCAATATTGTGGTGGAGGGGCTCAACCTCAATGCACTCAGGCGCCAACGTTTTCGAGTGGGTAATGCATTATTAGAGGCGACCCAGCTTTGTCATCCTTGCGCGCGTATGGAACAGGCGCTTGGCCCGGGTGGTGTGGCGGCCATGTTGGGCTATGGTGGCTTGTGCGCACGTATTATTGAAGGCGGATTGATTCGTGTCGGGGATGCCGTGTCGGTAGTGGTCACCGAGCCCACGGCATAATTTGTCGGGACGGATTAGCCGTTTCTCGCTCGTTTGTTTTGGTTATTTCTAGGGGTGCGATTTTGAAAAATGTGCGCGTGAATTACCTGCTAGCGGCCACGGCCGCGCTTATCGTGGTGGGCTGTGGTGAGTCTATAGAGCCTGAGTCAGTGGCGCCGTCAGAGAATAGGACTGAAGCGGCGGTGGCGGTTACCCATGTAACGTTAAACCCGGAGCGGGACGCTTACTTTGGCGATCTACATGTTCACACGCGCAACTCTTTTGACGCTTTTGTGTTTGGTACTCGACGCAGTCCCGACGATGCGTATCGCTTCGCGCAGGGAGAGGTTATCAGTCACGATGGCGGCGGCCGTATTCAATTAGCCGGCCCACCATTGGATTTCTATGCTGTTACCGATCATGGCGAATACATGGGCGTGGTGCCGGCCATGGCCAATCCCGATCATCCGCTGTCCCAGACCGAAACGGCGCGAATTGCTTTTGGCGCCGATGCCAAAGCCAGCGCAGCGACCTTCGTCAAGTTAGGCATATCCTTTATTACGCAAAGTCCCATTGAAGACATCTACGATACCGATTTCATTCGCGCTACTTGGCAGGACACTGTCGCAACCGGCGACGCCCATTACCGTCCGGGAGAGTTCACCACCTTTGCCGCCTACGAGTTCACGGCTATGAAAGTGTTGGATGCCGAGGCTCAGGGTGCTGCCAATTTGCACCGCAACGTTATTTTTGAAAACCAAGCCGCCGATATGCCTTACACCACCTTGGATTCAGGCAATCCTTCAGACCTGTGGACGTGGATGGAAGGGGAGCGTGAAGCAGGCCGAGATTCCCTTGCCATCCCACATAATTCCAATGCCTCCAATGGCTGGATGTTCAGCTTGGTGGATGACAACGGCGAGCCCATCCCGAGCGAGCTACTCGATCAACGCCGGCGCAATGAACCGTTGGTTGAAATTACCCAAGTTAAAGGCACCTCCGATACCCGACCCCTAATATCGCCCGAGGACCCCTGGGCAGAGTTCGAGCATTACCCTTTTCTGGTGGGATCAAAATTGCCATCAACCGACGCAGAGGGCAGTTATGTTCGCCCGAGTCTTGGTCTTGGGCTGGCGGCCTCAGCATCACAAGGTGTAAACCCCTTTGAGTTTGGCGTGATTGGCTCCAGCGATACTCACGTGGGTGCGGGCAGCTATGTCGAAGAAACCCATTGGGGCAAATACCCTCGCGAGGGCGCTGATCCAATGCTGCGCGGCTCTGTGCCCAACGGCCCGCCGGGTACCACCTGGGAAAATTCAGAGCCTATTGTCAGTCGCGATCCCCATGTGGGTTCCATGGCGTCTGCCTACAGCGCCAGCGGGTTGGCCGGCGTCTGGGCTGAGGCCAATACCCGTGAGGCCATCTTTGCAGCGCTCAAGCGCCGAGAGACCTTTGGCACGTCGGGGCCGCGCATGAAGCTCAGATTCTTTGCGGGCAATTACTCAAAAGATATGCTGGATGCATCTAATCTACTAACCCAAGCCTACGCCGAAGGTGTGCCTATGGGGGCGCATTGGCAAAGCGAGCAGGCACCCAGCATGCTGGTTTGGGCAACACAGGATCCCTTGTCACAGCCGCTACAACGCTTACAAATTATCAAGGTTTGGCGAGATACGGACGGTCATCACCAAGAGCAGATTTTTGATGTCGCCTGCTCCGATGGCAGCACGCCGGGTGACGATTACCGCTGCGCCGATAACGGGGCAACGGTAGACCCGACGAGCTGCGAGACTGACGCCGGCAGTGGTGCCTCGGAGATCAAGGCCCTGTGGCAAGATCCGCTATTTCAGGCTGATCAGTCGGCGGTGTATTACGTCAGGGCATTGGAGAACCCCAGTTGTCGCTGGAATACTTGGGATGCCGTGCGAGCAGGTACAAAACCCAATCCCACGCTCAAAGCCACTCTTCAGGAGCGAGCGTGGTCGTCACCGATCTGGGTTAACGGCTGAGGTGTCACGTTTTGGAATCCGGACCCGGCCAATGCGATTACTGCTGGTTTGGTGAATCAGCAAATCACCTTCCTGTGTAACCCAAACGTGGCGCACAATGCCGATCCCGGAGGGTATAGCCCAGCTTTGAAATCGCTCAGATATCGGATCGAAACGCACTAACGCATCGGGTCGCATTCCCGATTCGTTGTACCAAACCACATCGTCAATGACCGCGATGGCATAGGGGTGCGAACTCGGCCCACTGGGTGACGGCCATTCCCGCACCTGACCGGTTATGGGGTTGAGATGACCCAGTCGGCCGCGACTCGAGTTGACGTACCAAATACTGTCGTCACTGGCGATATCTAAGCGTCGAATACGCGATGCCGCATTGGGAATGTCGAAATAGCGTACCGCCAGTGTATCGGGATCGACCTCGCCGATAGCGTTGGTCCCGTTATAGGCAACGTAGAGTTTGCCGGTGCTGGCCACTTTGATGCCGTAGGGGCGCTCACGGGTCTCGACTTCTAAAAGCTCGCCCGTTTTCGGGTCAAGACGACCCAACATGCCGGCATGTTGCGCTGTGAAATACAGTTTGCCATTGGGATGAAACACCGCGGTGTGCGGGTCAGGGGCTTGGGTGGGGTATTCCGTAATGCTGCCGTCTTCAGGATTCAGCCGCCCCAGCGTGGCGTTGGAATTACCGGTATACCAAATCATGCCGTCGGCGCTGGGCACAATGGAGTGGGGCCGGGCGCTAGGCGGTAGTGGGAATTCCAGCATCTCGCCAGTTGTTGGGTCAAGTCTGCCCACCAGAGAGGCCCACATGCCGGTCCACCAGATACTGCCATCGGGCGCCTCGACGGGGTCGCGCGAGCGCTGACCCAGTTTGGGTACCTGCCACTCCTCAATGGCAATGACAAAATCGCCAGGCACAAGCGTGGGCACATACTCGGATTTGTGGGGAAAGTGCTGGCGCAAATACCGGGCAATGACCTCAGCATCGTTTGCAGGCAAGGCCACCATGGTGTCAAACAGTGAGCGCCATTCGGCCTCGGTGTCATAACCCTGTCGATAGGCAATAAGCCGCGCAGGATGACATTCACTGCAGTACTGATGGACCTGTTGCAGTCCCTCGCCCTCAGGCAGCTCCTCGGCTGATGCCGGAAGTACGCGAAGGGACAACGCTAAGGCCAATAACGCCAGGGTCAGTAGAGTGGAGCGCAGCATGTCAGGCTTTCCCTTTTTCGGGCTTTGATTGAATATTGGCGCAAGCTAGCGTGGCTGTGAAGCGCTTTGGTCGGGTTTAGGGAGGTGGGGCAAGCAAATGCAGTTTGGTTCGGACAATCAAGCGGGAGTTCACCCACAGATACTCGCGGCAATGACTGACGCTGCCTCAGGAACCGCGCCAGCCTATGGCGAGGACGACTGGACCCAGGCGGTGACTGAGCGGTTATCGGCGGTGTTTGAGCGACCCTGCCAGGTATTTATGGTGGCTACCGGTTCGGCAGCCAACGCATTGGCTTTGAGTGCCTTGTGTCCGCCTTGGGGCGGTATTTATTGTCACAACGCGGCGCATATTATTAACGATGAAAATACCGCCCCTGAAGCGATTTCGGGCGGCGCTCGCCAGTTGGGTATTCCCGGCGATGCTGGCAAGCCTGATCCCACGGCCATTCGCGAGCACATTGTCGCCTCGCAAATACACGGTGTTCACAACGTCAAACCCTCGGCGATTAGCCTGTCTAATGTCACCGAGTGGGGCGCGGTGTACAGCCCCGATGAGGTCGCCGAATACGGCGCTATTGCCCGCGAGCATGGCCTGGGTTTACACATGGACGGCGCGCGTTTTGCCAACGCCGTGGTGGGCTCAGATGCTCATCCCGCTGATCTCACTTGGCGCGCGGGCGTCGATGCGCTGAGTTTTGGTGCCACTAAAAATGGCGCTATGGCTGCGGAGGCCGTGGTGTTCTTCAATGACGAGGCTGCCGACGCCTTTGCCTACAGGCGTAAGCGCTTCGGCCATTTGTGGTCTAAGCACCGATTTCTCGCTGCCCAATGGCTGGGCTATTTACAGGACGATCTTTGGCTGGATAACGCCCGGCATGCTAACGCTATGGCCACAGCGTTAGCCAAGGGACTAGCCGCAATCCCCGGTGTGGCGCTACCTTGGGCGGTTGAGGCCAATGAGCTATTTCCGGTGTTACCCACAGCCATAGCGACACAACTCGAGCAGGCCGGAGCCATTTTTTACCCCTGGCCCGAGCAGCCCGGCATGGTGCGTTTGGTGACCAGCTTTACCACCACCGAGGAGGACGTGTCCGAGTTCCTGCGCGTAGCAGCGTCGGTCACGGATTAAATCAGCCCGGTAAAATTTTTTTAAAAGCCGCGACGGGATTCGCCGGAATAGGTCGTACAAGGTGTACAGTTAGTCCAAAGACCAACTGAAACTTATGTAAAAACAATGCATTAAGAGTGCCCAGGGAATTGGGTGGGGAGTGAAAACATGAAAACACAATGGATGATTGCGGCGCTGATGGTATCGGGCGCAAGCGTTGCGGCGGCACAGCCACCCGAGAAGGGTCAACACATGGGCTTTAAGCCCACTCCCGAGCGAGTGGTGAAATACCTTGATGAAGATGGCGACGGTTTGGTCAGTCTGGCGGAATTCCAGATGCCCGAGCGGGGCGCTCGCCGAGATCGCTGGGAAGAGCTCGATACCGATGGCGACGGTGGCGTTAGTCGCGATGAGGTGCAGGGCCACGTCGATGAGCAGTGGCAGCGCTTTGAATCGGTAGATGCCAACGACGATGACGTTGTCACGCCCGATGAAGTGAAGGCGGCGATCTTTGCCAAACTCGATGCCAACGGCGACGGCTATCTTAGTGCTGATGAGTTCACCGAGGCACGCGAGCAGCGCCGGGATCGTCGACAGGGTAACTGAGTTGTCGGGTGATCGATGATGAAGCCAACGAGGTTGCTCGTGTCGCCCAAGGCGATCGAGCAGCCTATGCCCGTTTGGTGAGCCAGCATTTAAGGCCCATCGAGGCCTACGCTATGCGCATTGCTGGCAATGCGGCGACGGCCCAGGATGTGGCCCAAGAGGTCATGCTGAGGCTGTGGTTGCGTGCGAGTGAATTCCAGCCTGAAAGGGCGCGCCTGACCACCTGGTTACATCAGATGGCGCACAACCTTTGTATTGATCAGCTCCGCCGAGAAGGTCGGCTAACAGGCCTTGAAGACGACGATGTATTGCCGTTAGCAGATCATATTGATGACAGCGCCGATGACGTGCAACGTGCCCTGGCTCAATTGCCAGAACGTCAGCGTCAGGCACTGGTGTTGACCTATTATCAAGGCCTGACCAACGCCGAGGTGGCTGAGGTGATGGGTTTGGGTGTCAGGGCCGTGGAGTCATTATTGGTTCGTGCACGGGCATCGTTAAAACAACTATTGGAGCAAGCCGATGACTACTGATGTTCTCAGCCAAGAGCGTGCGGCGACCGTGCTGCGCGCTTACGGTGCCGATCCAGAGCGCTGGCCCGAATCAGAGCGCGAAGCGATGCAGCGCACGATAGCCCAATCGCCCGAGCTACAGGCTATGGCCGCGGCCGAGGAATCCCTTGATCAGCGCTTGTCGACCCATTCGGTGGCGGGATCGCTGTCGGTAGATGATGTTCTGGCTCAGTTAGATTCGTTGCCCGCCCAACAGATTGCACCCTCGGTACCCGTTTCGGATGTCTCTTCTTCGGATGTCTCTTCGCAATCAGGTTGGTTTGAGGGGTTATTTGCCGGTGTCTCTGGACAATGGTGGCGACCGGCGGTGGCAGCTTGTGCACCGTTGGCTTTAGGTGTGGCCTTGGGTGTGAGTGATATCGGCGTTAGCGAAGACTGGCAGAGTTCCGAGCAATATTTGTTTGCGCCGGGTTATGAGGAGTCGATTGATGGCTAAACAGCGTTGGATTACGACCGTGTTGGCTATATCGCTGGCGGTAAATTTATTGGTTGCAGGTGCTGTGCTGGGTCGTTGGATTAAGGGTGAGCCGGGTGGACACCCGCCGTTGGCCTGGGCGAGCAAAGAGCTCGATGATGGCAGTCGCGAGCGGCTGCGGCCTATCCTGCAGCAAAACGCTGAGGCCACGCGTGCGCTCAGGCGGCAGATTCGAGAAGCCTCAGATGCGGTCCGTGGGGCCATTCGAGCAGAGCCGTTTGATTCCGCTGCACTGTCGGATGCATTGGCTGCGCTGCGCGCCGTGTCCCTGGATTATCAGACGGCGGTCCATAGCTTGGCCGTTGAGTCTTTGGCTGAATTGCCCGCGGAAGAGCGAGAGCGGTTTGGCGCCATGTTACTGCGCCCAGGGCCGCAGGATGGGCGACGCCCTCAAGGTGGACCGCGTCCGCCAGGTGGCGGGCGACCAGACCATCGGCCTCCACCACCGGGTATGCAACGACCGGCGCCGCAACCCTAAGGGGATCGCCTGAAAGTTGATTGCAGTTGATGATCCCTGATTCCTTGTTGACCTTATTTGATGGCCTCAGTGCCGCGCAGCTATTACTGTGCGCGCTGGCGGTCCTATTTGCCTCGTTTATGCGGGCGTTCACCGGATTCGGCTTTGCCTTGCTGGCCGTCCCAGTTTTCTCCTTGTTCTTGGTACCCGGGGACTCGGTGGTGTTGGCGGCAGTGCTGACTCTGGCGGTCAGTGCCATGACCTACAAGGCGTGGTGGGGCAAGTTTCCGGTGCGCGAGCTATTACCCATGGCGTTGGGCTCAGTGCTAGGCAGTGCCGTGGGTGTGCGCTTTTTGGCGGGCGCCTCGCTGGTGGAGTTTCAACTTTGGATTGGTATTACCGTCATCGTGGCATGTTTAGCCCTGGCGCGATTACAACCCCGGGATGAACGCGGCGGTAGGTGGTTGGCGGGTGTTACTGGGGTGTTCTCGGGGCTAATGAACGGTGCGTTTGCGATTCCGGGTCCGCCGGTGGTGGCCTACGTCATGATGTGTATTGCTGATGCCGAGCGCAGTCGTGCGTTTTTGATGGCCTTTTTCTTCTTTTCCAACCTTATCGCCTTACTCATGTTTCACTCGGCGGGTGTTGTGACCCCTCTGCCATTTCAACTGTTGGTGGTTGCCATGCCAGTCATGCTATTGGGTGATCGCCTCGGGGCGTGGTTATTTCAGCGCGTAGGCGGCGCGGCCTATCGCCCGGTCGCTTTTGGTATTTCACTTTCCATAGGTATCGCCATTACCGCCAAGGCGCTGTTCGGCTAATCCCTGATTACTGTTTGACGTTGTCGCGCACAATGCGTGCCTTCTGACGCTGCCAGTCACGCTCTTTTTCGGTGTCGCGTTTGTCGTGTTGTTTCTTGCCCGCCGCGAGGGCAATGTTGGCTTTGACCAAATGGCCTTTCCAATACAGTGCTGTGCAGACGCAGGTTTGGCCTTTCTGGCTAATCGCCGCATTAATCTGCGCCAATTCGCGCTTGTGCAGCAATAATTTACGCGTGCGGGTCGGGTCGGTGACGTAGTGGGTTGATACAGTGGCCAGCGGCGTGACTTGGGCGCCAAACAGATAGGCCTCGCCGTCTTTCATCAAAATATAGGAATCCGTGAGCTGGACTTTACCTGCTCGCAGTGATTTCACTTCCCAGCCAGACAACGCGACACCCGCTTCGAAACTGTCCAGCAGGTGGTAGTCAAAACGCGCCCGCTTGTTTTGAGCGATGGTGTTGTCACCGGGTTTCTTCTTTTTCTTTGCTTTGGCCATGGCGCGCATTATACGGAGGGAATCCACCCCTAGCTTGTGCATTTCTTGTGGCGAATGTGCCCCAAATCCACTTTTGTTGTGCGACCGGCGCCCATTGGGTTTGGGCTGCCTTCTACATTCTCTGGCGGTACACTCACAGTCTATTGCTAATGGATTGCCGCGGTGCTTGACGACAACATCCCACAGCCCTGGTTGGGCAAGACCACTTTGGTGCTGGCGCTGGCCGCGGCGGCTGTGGGTGTGGGCAATGTGTTTCGACTGCCTTATCTCGTGGGTGAGTACGGTGGCCTGCCTTTTTTTGCGGTGTATACGGCCACGGTGCTGTCAGTGGTGGTGCCCTTGCTGGCCGCCGAAGTTACCCTCGGTAGTCACGGTCGAGGTTCGCCCTTGGGCGCGATGCAATGGGCCGCCAGTCAGGCCAGCACTGAGAGACCCTGGTGGTTGGTGGCGCTGCTGCAGGTGTGCTGCGCTTTGTTTTTAGCTGAAGCGCTACTGGATACCGTGGTCTGGACGGTTGATCGAGGACTGACACTGCAATCAGGTGCATTAGCCAGTGCCAGTCCCGGCGATATTGCCGCCGAGTTTTTGGCGCGTATTGAGGTCTCAGAGCGATACTGGCAAACCATGTTGCCGGTCTTGGGTGGCGTGCTGTTGCTGGCCTCGCTCGGGGCTAGGGTCACCATGGTCGCCATGGGCTGGCTGGCCTTGCCGGCTATGTTTATTTTGGGTCTGGGAGTGGTCGATTTTACCCTCGATTATGGCCTGCCTGAACGGGCGCAATCCGCTGCGCTGCGCGGTTCGTTTGACTCTATTAATGCTGAGCTGGTGCTGGCCGCCGTGGGCAGTGCCTTAGTGACGCTGGCGGCTGGACTGGGTGTGGGCTTATGCTTTGGAGCGCGTGCGCCACGGGATCAACCGCTGCTGCGCTCCGTGCTCGCTGCCGCCGTGATCGACATTGGGTTTGCGCTGTTTACGGTATTGGTGGTGGTTTCGGTGCTGGGGGCTGCACGCGTGCTGCCTGATCAGGGGCTGTCACTGGTTTTCGTGACCTTACCGTATGCCTTTGGGAATTTGCCTCTGGGTGACATTTACGGTGCCGCGTTCTTTGCTTTTTTGGCGCTGGGTGGCTGTGCGGCCCTATTGGCCTTACTAGAACCCTCGGTGCTGTTGTGTCAGCGCGAGTGGGGCTTATCGCGGTGGTGGGCCGGTACCGCAGTTGCAGTGGCACTGGTGGGGATTAAGCTGACGGCGATAGCGGGGTTTTGGGATCGATCGGTGGTAAATAGCCTTGTCAGCATGGGTCTGCTACCTCTCGCTATGCTCGGTTTGGGTCTCTTCGTGGGCTGGATTCTGCCGCGGCCTATTATTAGGGGAACCCTATACGGCGAATCGAAATCACTGTTCCTACTGTGGTGGCTATTGCTGCGCTACTGGGTGCCTCTGGTGTTATTAACACTGATGGCAGCGTTTTGGTTTATGCCGTTTGGCGCTGCCTAAAGTAAACTAACGCGATGACCCGTATTGACCGTTCTGCTTTGCTGCCACATTCCGCACGTCAGCTGTTTGAGCTGGTTGCCGACATTGAGCGCTATCCCGAGTTTCTTAGCGGTTGTCGTGAGGCCACTATCCTTTCGGCGACGGAGCAGGAAGTGACCGCGCGACTGGGATTGTCTCGCTCCGGTATCAGCCAGAGTTTTGTCACCCGTAATCGCATGCAGCCTCATGAGGTTATTGAGCTTAATTTAGTGGAGGGACCTTTTGAGTCTTTCAGTGGACGCTGGCAGTTTATGGCGTTAGCCGAGAAGGCCTGCAAGGTGTCGCTGTCATTGGAGTTTAGTATGAGTAGTGGTCTCGCCAGTGCGGCGGCGGGCAAATTGTTTGATCAGGTAGCATCCGATTTGGTTGACGCTGTAGTGCGTCGAGCTGGCGCGGTATTGGGGGCTTCATCGTGAGCACAATGATTAGCGTTGAGGTGGCTTATGCGCTGCCGGAAAAGCAGGCGATAGTTGCTCTTGAAGTGCCTGAAGGCACTACCGCTTACGCATCGGTTGGGTTGTCGAAGATCGCCGAGCGATTCGACGAACTCGAATTCGACGACAGCCTAAAATTAGGCATTTTTGGTAAAGCGGTCACCCACGAACACGTTTTAGCCGAGGGCGATAGAGTTGAGATCTACCGACCGCTTTTGGTGGACCCTAAAGAGGTGAGAAAGCGTCGTGCCGAAGAAGCGAAGCAGCGGCGTGCCGAGGAGGAAGGCTGAGGGTCTTACTCGGACTCGGCCGGTGCCTCGTCAGCGTCTGCTTCATCATCATTGGTAGTCGACTGTTTGCGCGCGCCATCGCTGCCGGCGCTTCCTGCCCACAGGGGTAAATCTGTGCCCTCGATGGCGATCAGTTCGTCGCCATCAAAGCGCACAGTTAGGCGGCTTTCCTTGATGGTGTCATCGCCATTTTTTAAGTAGTAGCGATAGTCCCACTGGTCCGCATTAAAGGTGTCCTCAATAAGCGGCGTCCCCATCACAAAGCGAACCTGACGCCGGGTCATGCCCACCTCGAGCTGATCAACCATCTCTTCGGTGACCACGTTTCCCTGCTCGATATTGATGCGATAAACCCCTGGGAAGCCAATGTTGCTGCCGCAGGCAGTCAGGAAGGACAGTGCTGCCAGCAGCGAGAGTAGGGCGGCGCGGTTAAGGGCGCAGCGAAAAAAGCGAACAGTCATGGGGTTTGGGTTCCACAGGCTTACCAAGACTGGCATCATACCGCGTAAACCCCGTGAACGAGAAATCCCCAATGCCAAGCGAAAATGTTGAGCTGCGCAAGGCGGGCCTGAAGGTCACCCTGCCACGCATCAAAATTCTACAGATGCTGGAAAGTGCCGCCGCCGATGGTGACCATCTCAGTGCCGAAGATGTTTACCAGCGTTTGCGCGATGCGGGCGAGGACGTGGGTTTGGCCACGGTCTATCGCGTACTCACCCAATTTGAGTCAGCAAAACTGGTTGAGCGCCATAACTTCGAGTCAGGCCACTCGGTTTTTGAGCTTGCCACCGACGAGCACCATGATCACATGGTGGATGTGGATAGTGGCGAGGTAACCGAGTTCCTCGATGACGTTATCGAGCGACGACAGCGGGAGCTTGCCGAGGAGCAAGGTTTGGAGATTATTGACCACTCCCTCGTACTGTATGTCCGCAAAAAGCGATAGCCTTTGCTAAGACGCCATTTCCAGTAGTTCGCGGGCGTGGGCTACCGTGGAATCGGTAATCTTGACCCCGCCGAGCATACGCGCGAGCTCAGTGACCCGGGCCTCAGAATCCATAATGGCCAATGCCACTTCCGTGGTTTTCGCACCAGACTTGCTTACCTGAAAATGCTGGTGGCCCTTAGCCGCCACCTGGGGCAGGTGGGTGACGCACATGACTTGAACTTGGGCACTCAGTTTTCTCAGTAGATCACCCACAACATCTGCCACGGCGCCCCCGACGCCGACATCAACCTCGTCAAAAACCATGGTCGGCACCGTTGCATTCTCTGCAGCCGCCACTTGCAGGGCTAAGCTCAAGCGCGAGAGCTCGCCACCTGACGCGATTTTGTTAAGTGGGCCTGGCGCACTACCGGGATTGGTGCTGACTAAGAACTCGACGCTCTCAAGGCCCCGAGGGCTACAGACATGCTCGGCAGTGGCTGTGAGTGCAATCTGTAAGTGACAATTTCCCATGGCTAGCTGGCCCAGGACCTCGTGTACCGACGCGGTCAAGGTCTTGCTAGCCTTCTGACGCGCGGCACTCAGTGCTTTGGCCAGCTGTTGATACTGCGATTGGGCATTTTTTAGGTCTCGCTCGATGGCCACCAGTCGGTCGTCGTTACCCTCAAGTGCGCCGAGTTCCTCAAGTAGTACTTGTAGGTGTTCGGGCAGGCTGTGTGCGGATACCCGGTGCTTGCGGGCCAAGTCGTGAATCGCTTCAAGTCGGTGGTTGACCTCAGTGAGCCGCGCCGGATCGAGCTCCACGCTATCGCTGTAGCGCTGAAGGTCAGAATGGGCCTCCGCCAGCTGGATCTCGGCACTGGTAAGGAGCTCACGAATATTTTGGGTGCGGTTTTCATCGTGACGCGGATCCTGAAACAGCTGGGCCAAGCGGCTGACTTGCTCGGCTAGGCGCTCGCAATCCTCTGCCGAGTGACCCGCGCTTTGCAGCAGAAATTCGGCATTGGTGAGCATTTTTTGGTCAGCTTCGAGCCGCTCGATCTCACCTTCAGCTAGACCCAACTGCTCGAGTTCGCCCGTTTGGTAACGAAGCAGATCCCGTCGGGCAGTTAATTCGGCCGACTGACCACTCAATTGATCGCGCTCCGCCAGCAGGGCTTGTACTTCATGGGCGCTATTGGCGACATCCCGAGCCAAGGCGGTGCTACCGGCATATGCATCCAGAAGATCGGCTTGGGCACTTTTACGCAGCAGCGATTGATGGGCATGCTGGCTGTGAATGTCTACCAGAAGTGCTCCCAATTCTGCGCAGTCGACTAAGGTTGCGGGCACGCCATTGATAAAGGCACGAGATCGACCGTCAGCCGTTACGGTGCGGCGCAATAAACAATTGCCTTCGGCGCGGTCCAGTTCACGTTCAACCAGCCAGGCCAGTGCCTCTGGCTGCGTCTCTAGATCGAAGCTGGCAGAAATCTCGGCGCGATTTGCGCCAGGCCTTACTGTGCGCGAATCAGCACGATCGCCCAGGCACAGCCCCAGCGCGTCTAGCATGATGGATTTGCCGGCACCGGTTTCTCCCGTAATCACAGTCATACCTGCATCGAAGTCCACCTCAAGGTGGTCGACAATGGCGTAGTCGCGAATGGAAAGGTGCTGGAGCATGATGGTGTCCCTTAAGCTACCTACGTTATAGCTCATTGCACCCCTGCTTCGGAAGATCATCACCGACACTTTGTCGCTCTGAGCAGCTGTGTTAAAACAAAGCTGTTGATTCAGTACTGGATGGCCATGGCCCAAGATCTGCTCTCCAATCGCGCCAGCGACCTATTGAGAACCCTGATCGAGATGCATATTCGGGACGGGCAGCCCGTGGGCTCGAAGGCGTTACATGCCGAGAGTGGCCTGTCCGTCAGTCCGGCCACCATTCGCAATGTGATGTCGGATCTTGAGGGGCAGGGCTTTTTAACGTCGCCTCATACGTCAGCTGGTCGTATTCCCACTGCCCAGGGCTATCGGTTTTTTGTTGATGCCTTGCTGCGGGTGGGCCCCATTGATGAGCGCGCTGTGTCGGCATTGCAAGCTGAACTTAACCCCAACCGCTCCTCCTCAGAGCTGGTGCAGGCGGCATCAAACATGCTGGCGCAGATTACTACTCAGGCCGGTATCGTTACGATTCCCCGGCCCGAGGCGCGGCAACTACGTCAGCTAGAATTTCTGCCACTGTCGGAGGATCGTGTGTTGGTGATCCTAGTGGTGAACGAGCGCGAGGTGCAAAACCGCATCATTCAGCTGGCTCGCCCCATGACCGAGGATCAACTCAAAGCCGCCGCTGATTTGGTGAATCAGCGCTATGCCGGCTCTGATCTCAGCACGCTGAAGCTGAGATTGGTTGAGGAAATGGAGCAGGCGCGCAGTCGTATTGATCAATATCTGGCCCAGGCTTTGGAGTTAGCGAGTTCAGCCCTAGAACCTGAGACAGACGCCACGGACGACTACGTGGTCGCCGGTGAGAACTACCTGCTGGGACAGGCGGCACCCGATGACATGTTGAAGTTGCGCGAGCTGTTTGATGCTTTTGAACGCAAGCGCGACCTGCTGGAATTGCTGGAGCGATCGTCACGGGCTGACGGCGTGCAGATCTTCATCGGGGATGAGGCCGGATACGAAGTGCTCGGCGATTTTTCGGTGGTGACAGCACCGTACAGCAGTGCTGGTCACCATCTTGGGGTCCTGGGCGTCATTGGCCCCACCCGCATGGCCTACGAACGCGTGATCCCGATGGTGGATGTCACCGCTCGCATGTTGAGTGCTGCGCTCTCAAAATAATCCGCTTATTGCCTGCACCATGTCATGTGCGGCCCTCACAACTGAATTACCCCCCCCCTCTGGCCAGTAAAAGCCGCAGGCGCGGGGCTGCCAAAGGCTACTTAACAGCGCGGCTAGGGAGGAACTACACAGGCGCCTCTGTCCCGCTCTGAGTGCGGCGGATTCCGCGGCAGCCTCGCAGTTTGCGCGTTAGGTTTGTGTATTGAATTTTTTTGGGGGTTGGTCGCCCGCGTTCGTGGGCTTGGGCTCGAAACTCCGCTTCTTGTGAGCTGCCCAGATGCGTTTTAGATCCTTTCTTGTCGCGTTTGCCGGGAACACCCCAAAGGCGCGAAGAGCGGTGAAAATGAGACGAAAAGGGGGCAAAAATGGGGCTTTCTAGCGATAAATAGCAGCTATAAACTGACTTTTTCTTATTATCACTGTGTTGCTGGGCCTTCATTTGACGCGCTGTGGCGCCGAACGGGAGTTGGTCGGCTGGCGCATTAGCAATAAAGACAGGGTTATCTGTTTGAAATGCTTGAATTCCCGTTTCCCGCCCCCATAACCCCTGCTCGACTAAGAGGCTGCCAATACCAGCCGCCAATTGAGCAGAGGACTCCCCATGTCAGAGGACAAGACCGAGGCGCCCGACCTGGACGCCGCCGAAACGCCAGAAACCGATGCCGCTGAGGCCCCAGAGTCGGCGGATGCCGAGTCATCGGAACCTCTGAGCCCGGAAGAAGAAATTTCGCGCTTGGCCGCCGAGCTGGTAACCGCGCAGGAAGATGTGTTGCGCGCCCAAGCCGACGCCATCAATGCCCAGCGCCGAGCAGAGGCCGAGGCGGAGAAAGCCCGCAAATTCGCCCTTGAGCGATTTGCCGGTGAGTTGCTGCCGGTGGCAGACAATCTAGAGCGCGCCCTCGAGGCTGCCAGTGACAACCCTGACAGTGCCTCGTTGATTGAGGGTGTGGAGCTGACGCTCAAAAGTTTTATGGACGTGATTGCTAAGAACGGTATTGAGGCGGTGGATCCCATGGGTGAGCCCTTTGATCCTCAGGTAGCCCAGGCCATGTCGATGGTGGAGAACGGCGACGTTGAACCCAACACCGTCATCGCAGTGATGCAAAAGGGTTATGTATTAAATGGCCGGCTTCTGCGTCCCGCCATGGTAATGGTTAGCAAGGCGCCCGCGTAATTCCCACACAAAAAGCCTTGAAATAGCGGAATTCGTTCCCACATAGAGATTCAGGACATGACGCCGGACAGGAGTCCGGTTTTAAGGAGAGAAAAATGGGCAAGATTATTGGCATCGACCTCGGCACGACCAATTCCTGTGTATCAGTACTGGAAGGTGGCAAGCCCCGAGTTATCGAGAATGCAGAAGGCGGCAGGACGACGCCTTCTATTGTGGCCTACACCGAAGACGGTGAAATTCTGGTGGGCCAATCGGCCAAACGCCAGGCTGTGACCAACCCGGTCAACACGCTGTTCGCGGTAAAGCGCTTAATTGGTCGCCGCTTTGAAGACGACGTGGTGCAAAAGGACATCAAAATGGTGCCCTATAAAATCGTCAAAGCGGACAACGGTGATGCGTGGGTAGAGGGCAAAGGCACTAAGATGGCGCCGCCGCAGGTGTCAGCTGAAGTGCTGCGCAAGATGAAAAAAACTGCCGAAGAGTATTTGGGTGAGCCCGTTACTGAGGCGGTGATCACAGTACCGGCTTACTTCAATGACTCACAACGCCAGGCCACTAAGGATGCAGGGAAGATCGCCGGCCTCGAGGTGAAGCGCATTATCAACGAGCCCACCGCGGCGGCATTGGCCTATGGCATGGACAAGGCTGGCGGCGATCGCACCGTGGCTGTTTATGACCTGGGTGGCGGTACCTTTGATATCTCGGTTATTGAAATTGCCGAAGTTGACGGTGAGCACCAGTTTGAAGTGCTGGCCACCAACGGTGACACCTTCTTGGGCGGTGAAGACTTCGATCTGCGCTTGATTGAGTTCCTAGCCGCTGAATTCAAGAAAGACAGCGGCATTGATCTGCACAACGATCCGCTGGCTCTGCAGCGCCTGAAAGAGGCGGCGGAGAAAGCCAAGATTGAACTATCTAGCTCGCAGCAGACCGAGGTGAACCTGCCTTACATCACGGCAGACGCCACCGGTCCCAAGCACTTAGTGGTCAAGCTTTCACGATCCAAGCTGGAATCACTGGTAGAAGATTTGGTGAAGCGTTCGCTCGAGCCAGTGAAAACCGCCTTGGCAGACGCCGGTTTGTCTCCTAGTGAAATCCAGGACGTGATTTTGGTGGGCGGTCAGACCCGGATGCCGCTGGTACAAACCGCGGTAGCGGAGTTCTTCGGTAAGGAAGCACGCAAAGACGTAAACCCCGACGAGGCCGTCGCTATGGGTGCGTCGATTCAGGGTGCGGTGCTGTCTGGTGACGTGAAGGATGTATTGCTGCTAGACGTCACCCCGTTGACCTTGGGTATTGAAACCATGGGCGGCGTGGCAACACCTCTGATCGAGAAGAACACCACCATTCCGACCAAAAAGTCGCAGGTGTTCTCGACAGCCGAGGACAACCAGACCGCGGTAACGATTCACGTGGTGCAAGGTGAGCGCAAGCAAGCGGGTCAGAACAAGTCACTGGGTCGTTTTGACCTGGCCGATATTCCGCCGGCGCCCCGCGGTATGCCCCAGATTGAAGTGACATTTGATCTGGACGCCAACGGTATCTTGAACGTGTCGGCCAAGGACAAGGCCACCGGTAAAGAGCAGTCGATTCGTATCACAGCATCAGGCGGATTGTCGGATGAAGACATCGAGAATATGGTGCGCGACGCCGAGGCCAACGCCGAGGCGGACAAGAAGTTTGAAGAACTGATTGCGGCGCGCAACAGCTGTGATGGCATGGTCCATGCGGCTCGCAAGACTCTTGAAGAGGCTGGCGAACACGCCACGGATGATGAGAAAGCTGCCATTGAAGCCGCTATCTCTGAGGCGGAAGAAGCCATGAAGGGCGATGACAAGGATGCCATCGAGGCGGCTACCGCCAAAGTCACCGAGGCCACAGGCCCCGTTGCGCAGAAGATGTATGCCGCGCAGCAATCTGCCGATGCGGCAGGTGCGGGTGCCGAGGCGGCGGATGACGGGGTTGATGACGGTGATGTCGTCGACGCCGAGTTCGAAGAAGTCAAGGAAGACAAGCAGGCGTAATGCCCCCAGGCCGGTGCACCGCGTGCCGGCTTGAACAGCAGTTACATGGGGTAACATGATACCTTTGCCACGCGGGCCCCAAGTGCCCGCGTGTTTTTTTTGGAGAGTAGGCTAAACAACCATGTCCAAGCGCGATTATTACGAAGTGCTCGGTGTCGATCGATCGGCTAGTGATCAGGAGATCAAGAAGGCCTACCGACGGGTGGCCATGAAATACCACCCCGATCGTAACCCCGACGACGCCGACGCCGATGAGAAGTTCAAAGAGGCTACCGAAGCCTACGAGGTTCTCATGGACAGTGAGAGACGTGGCGCCTACGACCAATTTGGCCATGCCGGCGTCGACCCCAGCATGGGTGGCGGTGGCTTCCAGGGTGGTAGCTTCTCCGATATTTTTGGCGACGTGTTCGGCGATATTTTTGGTGGCGGCGGTGGT
>CAYPPU010000012.1:20099-22668 GCA_964412695.1 uncultured Alteromonadaceae bacterium
CCCTGTGGCGATTGCCGCGGCCAGGGCTTGGTAGAGAAAACCAAGACCTTGTCAGTAAAAGTGCCTCCGGGCGTTGATACCGGCGATCGCATTCGCTTAAGCGGAGAGGGTGAAGCCGGCCCAGCAGGCGGCCCACCGGGTGATCTGTTTGTGCAGATGTCGGTGAAGCAGCATCCGCTATTTGAGCGCGACGGACGTCATCTCTACTGCGAAGTCCCCATCAACTTTGTGGATGCCGCTCTAGGTGGTGACCTTGAGGTGCCTACCCTCGACGGCAAAGTAAAACTTAAGATCCCCGCCGAGACCCAAACCGGTAAGATGTTCCGTCTGCGCGGCAAGGGCGTGCAACCTGTGCGCGGTGGTCCGGTTGGAGATCTGATGTGCCGCGCAGTGGTAGAAACACCGGTAAACTTAAACGCCGAGCAAAAGGATTTGCTCAAGCAGTTTCGAGAGACCTTCAACGACGGCGACGGCAGTCAATCACCGCGTCAATCCAGTTGGTTTGAAGGAGTGAAATCGTTTTTTGAGGACATGACCTCATGACCGTACGAGTAGGCATCACCGGCGCAGCCGGTCGCATGGGCCGCATGCTAACCGAGGCCATTGCCGACAGCCCGGCAGACATCTACTTGGCGCTGGCGGTAGAGCAACCCGGAAGTTCGCTGGTAGGGGCCGATTGCGGCGAACTGATTGGCCGCGACAAGCTGGGCGTGGCCATCGTGGATGATTTGGCTAGCAACATCGCCGACATCGATGTCCTGATTGATTTCACGGTACCGGCGGCCACGGTTGCCAATGCCCAAGTGTGCGCCGAGGCCGGTGTCGCGCTGGTGGTAGGTACCACCGGGTTAACCGAGGAGCAGGAGGCTGTTGTGCAGGCCAGTGCTGAGCGACTGGCGTTATGTAAGGCCTCTAACTTTTCAACCGGCGTGAACCTAGCCTTTAAACTCATAGCCGAGGCGGCGAGCGTTTTGGGTGACGACGTCGATGTTGAAATTGTTGAAGCCCATCATCGTCACAAGATTGATGCCCCCTCAGGCACGGCGCTAAGCATGGGCGAGGCTGTCGCGGGGGCGTTGGGTCGTAATTTAAAAGACGTGGCTGTGTATGGCCGCGAAGGACAGACCGGCGCCCGCGATCGTCAGACTATTGGTTTTGCCACGATTCGCGCGGGTGATGTGGTGGGCGACCATACGGTGATCTTCGCCGCTGACGGCGAGCGCTTAGAAATTACTCACAAAGCCAGTTCGCGTATGGCCTTTGCCCGCGGTGCAGTTCGTGCGGCGGCTTGGTTGGCCGGCAAGGCGCCGGGTCGTTACGACATGCAAGATGTTTTGGGTTTTAACGAGTAGTACCCTAAGAAGTACCGTAAGTAGTACCGTAGTAGGAGCAATCAGTGAACGCAGCGGCCCACATAGTTGAGATTGACGAGAGCAACGCCCAACAGTTGCTCATAGACGAGTCCTTCAACCGCCCGGTGGTGGTGGATTTCTGGGCGGACTGGTGTGAGCCCTGCAAGCAATTGATGCCGGTGCTGGAAAAACTCGCCACTGAATTTGCCGGTGCGTTTTTGTTGGCCAAGGTCAATGCCGATGAGCAGCAAATGTTGGCAAGCCAGCTCGGTGTTCGCAGTCTGCCTACCGTCATGGTTATTAAAGACGGCCAGCCGATTGACGGTTTTGCCGGCGCCCAACCCGAGGCGCAAGTACGCGAGTTATTACAAAAACACCTGCCGTCGCCTTGGGAGGCGCGCATTGCCGAAGCGACCGAGTTGTTAGAGGCCGGCAACACCGCCGATGCGGTTGCGCTACTGCGAACGGCTTGGGAAGAATCCAATCGGCTTAAAGACGTGACTTTTGCCTATGCCGGCGCGCTTATCGAGGCCAATCGTCTGGATGACGCCGAGGCGGTACTGGGTGAAGTGCGCATGGTGGATCAGGATGCGCTTTATGAGTCGCTCAAAGCGCAAATTGATCTCCAACGCCAGGCAGCGCGCTCTCCCGAAGTGGAAGCCCTGGAGGCAGAGCTCGCCGCCGATGAAAACAACCACGACGTGCGCGTGAAGCTTGCGGTGCAGTTATCCAGTGCCGGTCAATACCGAGAGGCACTCGAACACCTGCTAGTGATTCTGCGCATTGACCGCGATTGGGGTAACGGCGAAGCCAAGCGGGTTTACCTCGATATGATTGCCACCATTGGTAAGGGCGACCCGCTAGCTGCGGAGTACCAGCGTAAGTTGTTTTCGCTGCTGTACTAAGCTGACAACTGTCGGCGTGCTTTGCTAAATGCGTCGACCCTTGGCAATGCGATTAAGGGCCTTGGGCGGCATCATGAACTTGGTATGGCGCGCGCGAGTCCGTCACGCTTTGGCTTCTACCTGATCTTGTATAGAGGCTGCAGCGAGGCCCCGCCGGAGCTATCTGCGCATTTACCCTGAGAGCCGAGAAATCATGGCTCACAGGGTCCTCGATTGCGCCCCGGTCGGCGATTTTATTTGGGTAGGGTACCTTCCTTTTTACCCTGAGAGCCGAGAAATCATGGCTCACAGGGTCCTCGATTGCGCCCCGGT
>CAYPPU010000012.1:22768-26538 GCA_964412695.1 uncultured Alteromonadaceae bacterium
TTTACCCTGAGAGCCGAGAAATCATGGCTCACAGGGTCCTCGATTGCGCCCCGGTCGGCGATTTTATTTGGGTAGGGTACCTTCCTTATTGCCCGTCGTAGTCTGAGTTCATATGGCCTTGGCAGGTTGTTCGAAAACACCGCGCTCATTGGACGACTCCGCGTTATGGCCGACTCTTGACGCTGGTTGATTGCTTAGTTCATGCAGGGACTTGCAAAGCGGGTGAGAGTCCCCTACATTCTCTAGCGTAGAAAAACATACTCAAGGTTCAAATGGCGTTTGCCAACCAAGCCCAGTATTCCTCATAACCGCCCAACGAGAGGTCGCTATGGATATTGCCTTTTCCCCCGACGACGTGGCATTTCGCGAAGAAGTTCGCCAGTTTTTTGCCGACAACTTTACCGACGACTTACGCGAGCGCATGCGCGCTAAAGAGTACAAGTCTGCCATCGTGGAATGGCAAAAAATTCTGTACGAAAAGGGCTGGGTGGCCCCCAACTGGCCGGCTGAATATGGCGGTACTGGCTGGAGCGTTACCCAAAAATACATCTACGAAACCGAGCGCTCTCTAGCCGGCATTCCCGATGTTGTACCGTTTGGTTTGGTGATGGTGGCTAATGTCATCATGGCCTTTGGTAATGACGAGCAGAAGTCCTACTTCCTACCTCGCATCCTTAAAAGTGAAGACTGGTGGTGTCAGGGTTACTCGGAGCCAGGTTCGGGTTCGGACTTGGCGAGCCTGAAGACCAAAGCGGAGCTCGATGGTGACCATTACGTGATCAATGGCGCCAAGATCTGGACTACCTATGCCCAGCTTGCCGACTGGATTTTCTGTTTGGTGCGAACCGACAACAGTGGCAAGAAGCAGGAAGGCATTACCTTTATTTTGATCGACATGAAGACTGAAGGCATCAAGGTTAATCCGATTATTTCTATTGATAACCACCACAGCTTGAACGAAGTGGAGTTCAACAACGTGCGCGTACCCGTGAAAAACGTGGTCGGTGAGGTGGGTAAGGGATGGACAGTGGCTAAAGCTCTATTGGCTCACGAGCGGACCGGTATTGCCGGCGTTGCCGACGTCAAACGCAGCATGCGTCTCATTCAGGAATACGCCACCAAAGAAGTGAATGGCGGTCAGCGGCTCATTGACGATCCTGGCTTCCAGCAGCGCATTGCCGATATTGAAGTGGAACTGATGGCACTGGAGTTCACTGAGTTGCGCACCTTAGCGGCGCAGGCTGCGGGTGGCTTTCCCGGACCTGAGTCCTCGCTGTTAAAGATTAAGGGCACCGAGTTACAGCAAGCCACCCAAGAGATCCTCATGGAAATTGCGGCTTACTATCAGGGGGTGCTGCCCATTGATCTGGACCCCAATGAGCTGGGTCACGAGTTTGGTTCCGAGGTGCGTCGTCGCTATATGTATGGCCGCGCTTCAACCATATACGGCGGATCCAACGAAGTTCAGAAAAACATTATTGCCAAGTTCGTGCTTGGTCTCGAGTGATAGAGCAGGGAGCGACTGGCTATGAATTTTGATTACAGTGAAGAGCAGCAAATGGTGCGCGATTCGATCGCGCGTTTTGTGCAAGACGACTACGACTGGGATACCCGTCGAGAAATCGTGGGTTCAGAAAGCGGCATGAGTCGGGATGTTTGGAATACCTTTGCCGAGCTAGGCTGGCTGTCGATTCCGTTTGCCGAGGAAGACGGCGGCTTTGGCGGCAGCATTATCGATTTGTCCGTGGTGATGGAAGAGCTGGGTAAAGGCTTGGTGGCCGAGCCGTATTTCCCTTCTGTGGTGCTATTTGGTGGCCTGGTGTCACGCGCAGGTAACGAGGCGCAACGCAGTGCTGTGTTGCCCAAGTTAATTGAGGGCGGCGTGCTCGGGGCTTTTGCCTATGTTGAGCGCCAGAGCCGCTTTGAGGTGAGCGATTGCCTTACCACGGCGGAAGCCAGTGATGGCGGCTATCGCCTTAATGGCGAGAAGGTTGTGGTGTTTAACGGTGAGAATGCCGATCACTTAGTGGTTTTGGCTCGCACCTCAGGTGCCCAGTCTGATCGTGACGGTTTGTCGCTGTTTTTGGTCGATGCCAATGCCAATGGCGTCAGCAAGCTTTGCTACCCGTTAATGGATGGTCAACGTGTGGCCAATATCCGTTTTGACAACGTACAGCTGGCAGCTGATGCACTGTTGGGTGAGGCAGGCGCTGCCATGACCCACGTGGACGCCATGATCCGTGAGGCAACCATTGCTCTGGCAGCCGAGGCTGTGGGCATTATGGGCACCTTGAACGCCAAGACCCTTGAGTACACCAAAACTCGCGAGCAGTTTGGCGTGGCCATCGGTTCGTTCCAGGCACTTCAGCACCGCATGGTCGACACCATGATGGCGTATGAGCAGGCCAAGTCGTTGTTGTACAAGGCGCTTTGTGAGTACCAGGAGAGCCCCGAGTCGGCAGACACCACAGTGCACGCGCTCAAGTTGCTGATCGATAAGAACGGTAAGAAAGTCTTTGGTGAGGCCATTCAGCTGCACGGCGGTATGGGTATTACCGATGAGCTTGATATTGGTCATTACGCCAAACGCCTCATGATGATTAACACCACCTTTGGCGATGGCACTTGGCATCGTCAGCGCTTTTGTGAGAAGGCTTACGCGGCTTAATCGTGGAGCTTAAAGACAAGGTCGTCGTTGTCACCGGCGCTGCCGGTGGCATCGGAGCGGGACTGGCCAAGCGATTTGCCCAAGAGGGCGCGCGCCATGTGGCGGTAGCCGATCTTAACGGCGAGGGTGCCCAAGCTGTTGCGGCTGAGATTGGCGGCAGTGGCCATGCACTCAATGTGCGTGATGAGGACGCGGTCGCGGCGCTGGTGAGGGCTATTGAGTCCGACGTTGGGCCCATTGACTTGTTTTGTTCAAACGCCGGTATTTTGGCCATGGATGGCGGGGACTGGTGGGCGACTTCCAGCCCCAATGAGACTTGGCAGGCCATGTGGGAGATTCACGTCATGGCTCATATTTATGCCGCACGCGCCTGCTTGCCCAGCATGATTGAACGCGGCTCTGGGTACTTTCTGCACACGGTCTCGGCTGCGGGGTTGCTCACCCAGCCCTACACGGCAGCCTATGCCACCACCAAACACGCCTCGCTGGGTTTTGCCGAAACGCTGGCGATTAGCCATGCCGACGACGGCATTGGTGTCAGTTGCCTTTGTCCGCAGGGTGTTCAAACGTCGATGCTGGGCGATTCCGATGGCGGTAGCGCGGGTCTCGACGGCATTCTGACCACCGAACAGGTGGCCGAGGCGGTGGTTGCGGGTTTGCGCGAGGAATCGTTTTTGATACTGCCTCACGAGGAAGTTCGGCAGTATTTTCTGAACAAAGCCCAGAACTATGACCGCTGGTTGGGCGGCATGCGAAAATTGCGTCGGCAGTTCACCCCGCCTAAACTCGACTGACGTTTTTTTTGGACCCATCCCGTGGACAGACAAACCCGCCTCGCCCGTGTGGTGTTGAATGGCTTTTACGCCTATTTCGCTGAGTTCGAGAACATCACCCTCGCGGCACGCACGCGCTTTGAGAACGCCGAGTGGGCGGCTACCCACAGTGAAAGCACGCGGCGTATCGATATCTACAAAGAAACTGTCCTCGAGACCCTCAAGACCGTTACCCACATTGCGGGTGACTACCTAGACGACTCCGCCTTTTGGTCGGAGACTCGCGCGGTGTATGCCGAGCTCGTGCGCGGCATGACCAACTTCGAAAT
>CAYPPU010000012.1:26638-31385 GCA_964412695.1 uncultured Alteromonadaceae bacterium
GGGGGCGAATTCGACCTGAATGCCGGCGATCTTGAGTTTCAGATGCTCGAGCACCATTTTTATCGCAACAAAGCGGTCTATGTCGTAGGGCGAGTGGTGCAGGGCGCACGACAGATGCCCATTGTATTACCCATGCTGCACAACGAAGACGGCGATAACCCCGCAGTCTATGTCGATACCATTTTATTTGGCCCTGACCGCGTCAGTCTGCTGTTTAGTTTTACTCGTTCGTACTTTATGGTTGACGCTTCTATTCCCTCGCAGTACGTGCTGTTTTTGCAGCAGCTCATGCCCAAGAAGGCGCTCTCTGAGATTTACAGTTGCTTGGGTCATCACCGCCACGGTAAGACCTACTACTATCGCTGCGCCTATCGGCATATGCGCAGTACTCAAGATCAGTTCATTGTGGCGCCGGGTATTAAGGGCATGGTAATGACCGTGTTTACCCTGCCGTCCTATGAATTCGTGTTCAAACTCATCAAAGATCGGTTCACTCCGCCCAAAGAGGTGACCCACGAAATCGTGCGTGACAAATACCAGTTAGTGAAGCGCTGGGACCGGGCAGGGCGTATGGCCGATACCCAGGAGTTCACCAATTTGGTTTTTGATCGCAGTCGCTTCTCTGACGAGTTAATGGCTGAGCTTTATGAAACCTGTCCGTCGCAAATTGAAGAGAGCGGCACTGCGCTAATATTGAAGCACTGTTATGTTGAACGACGCATGACCCCATTAAACCTGTATTTGCAGGATGCCTCCGACGAGGAAGTCGATGAGGTCATGAACGACTACGGCAAGGCCATTCGAGAACTGGCCGCGGCCAATATCTTCCCGGGCGATATGCTGCTGAAAAACTTTGGTGTTACCCGTCACGGGCGAGTGGTGTTTTACGATTACGATGAAATTCAACCACTGTTGGAATGCAATTTTCGCAAGATTCCACCGGCGCGGGATGATTACGAGGAAATGTCGGGTCAGCCTTGGTACTCGGTGGGACCCAACGACATATTCCCCGAAGAATTTCGGTTGTTCTTCTCCGGCAATCAGCGTGCCCGTAAGGCTTTTGATAGCCGTCACAGTGATATCTACGATGCAGCCTTTTGGCAGGGTTTGCAGGACCGCTTGCGAGCTGGGCGCGTCGAAGATTTCTTTCCCTACCCCCGCGTTATTCGGTTTCCCCGCGGTATCGACAAGGCAGCATAATGGCTTCGATTTACCTTATACGTCATGGACAGGCGTCTTTTGGCGCTGAAAATTACGACCAGCTCTCACCCTTAGGGCAGCGTCAAGCCGATGTCACTGGTCAATACTGTGCCCGTGTCGGCCTCACTTTTGACGCCGCCTACTCAGGCAATTTATCGCGTCAACAGGAGACCGGGCAGCGCGTTTTGGCCGGTTTGGGTAACCCCTGTGAACTCACGGTGGATGCGCGCTTCAACGAAGTGAATAACGACGAGCAGATCGAGGCATTGCTGCCACTGGTTAAGGCCGCTAACCCCGAGATCGCCTCGGTGGTAGATCGGGGTATTACCAGTAAGGATTATCAGAAAGTGATCCGCGCCGTGTTTAATGCCTGGGTGAGCCCGGATTGCCCTGATTTAGGTATTACGCCCTGGTCGACATACCGAGATGGCGTGCAGTCGGCTCTGAGCGAGGTGATGACGAGTGTGGGCTCGGGTAAGGACACAGCCATCTTCACCTCCGGTGGCACCATTGCGACCGCGGTGGCCTTGGTGACGGGTGCGGCGGCCAGCGGTGTTTACCAATTTTACGAGCCGATCATGAATTGCTCGATTACTCGCTTCATTTACAACAGTGCTCAGCAGGTGTCGCTATCCAATTTTAATGACACCGCCCATTTGCAAATGCTCAGCGTGGAGTTGGGTGAAAAGCTGGTGACCTATCGATGACCGATATTTGGGTGATTCGCCACGGCGAGGCCGTTCCCACCTCTGAAACACACCGCGACCCTGATTTGACCGCACTGGGACGCGAGCAGGCGGCGTTAGTGCCGGGCAAATTACTGGCGTCATTGCCTTCGGATGTGACTTTGCTGAGCAGCCCCTTGGCGCGGGCCCAGCAAACGGCCGAACCCTTAGCGAAGGCCCTGTCGGCCTCCGTGACCGTGGTGCCGGCTTTTCGGGAAATTCCGGTGCCGGTATCCATCACCGAGCGCGATCGTTGGTTGAAAGCCTATTTCAGTCAGCAGTGGGCGGAACAACCCGAGACATTGTGGCAGTGGCGACACGCGCTCATTGACGCCATGGCGAACGTTACCGGTCCGACCGTGATCTTCAGTCATTTCCTTGTCATTAACACGCTCATTGGCCACGTCCGAGGCACTGATGACACGGTGTCGGTAATGCCGGCCAATACATCCATCAACCACTTCCGTCGAGTCGACGGCAGGTTGCAGATTGTCAGTGTGGGTGAACAGATGGAAACGCGAATTAACTAACGCGCGTCTAGTCTTTGCGTAGCTTGCGCATTAAGCCCTCTTGGCAGGCTGAGGCGAGCAGCTGCCCGTCGCGACTCCAGAATTTACCGCGGCCGTAACTGCGACCGTTGCCGGCCCAAGGGCTCTCGCATAAATACAGTAGCCAGTCATCGGCTTTAATGGGCGCGTGAAACCACAAGGCATGGTCAATACTCGCGGTCATGAAGTCGCGAAAATTGTCGTACAGGCCTTGCGCTCGAATACCCGAGCCCAACAACGAAAAGTCAGAGATCAGTGCTAATGCAGCTTGGTGATCGCGGGGATCATTACTGGTGAAGCTATTGGCTCGGAACCAATTGGCCTGAATTGGACGAATATCGGCGTCCGTCGGCGGATGGGCGGGGAGTCCGTCGATGTTGTAGTACTTGCGCTTATAGAAGCGTGCTGGAATCTCGCCCGCATATTCTTGCTCAAGCAATTGCTCGGGGCTTCTCACCCAGGCTGGATAGGGGTCATCATGCCTGAGTCCCTCCTCGTCAATTTGATAACTGATCGAGGTATTAAAAATGGCCTTGCCCATCTGGCGCGCAACCACGCGACGCGTCACAAAACTGCGACCGTCACGAATAGGGTCTACCTCAAATTCAATCGGCTCTTTTGCATCGCCCGCGCGCAAGAAATAGGCGTGAAGCGAGTGGGCGCTAAATTTTCGGTCGACAGTATCGTTGGCGGCCATGAGGCATTGTGCGACGACTTGCCCCCCAAAAATCCGATCGGGCTGCGCCACGCTGTCGCCGCTATATAAGTACTCGCCGATTTTCTTCGGGCGAATGCACGCCAATACATCATCAAAGCTGTTCATGCTTATTCGCTCACGCGGGTATCGGGTGCGGCTAACCCAAACAAAAACACGTCAAAGTAATCGATCGCAGCTGCATCAATATCATCAAGCTTGCGCCAAAGCGCCATATCCATGGCGGCGTTAATAGCGCCCACAAGCATATTGGCAGCCACAGGCGTACTAACGGCATTGAAGCTACCATCAGACTTGCCGGCATCGATCATACGATCGAGATTGGCATTGACCTCGTCGGTGCGCGCCAACACTTTGCGTCGAATCGGTGGGGATAGAGCGGTGATGGTGTTGTAGCTAATCAATGGCCCTTGATCTGAATTTTGCAAAAAGAATATGCGTCGGCAGGCCTCATCTAGGCGGGCAGCCGGGCTGCTCTCACTGGTTGCCACGCTGCCATACATGGCGCTCAGTAAATCTAGCGAGTACTCATAACATTGGGTGAGTAGCGATTCCTTGTTAGCAAAATGGTAGTAGAACGCCCCTTTCGACACTTGCAGGTGTTCGGCGATCTCGTCTAACGAGGTGCCACTAAACCCTTTCTTGTTAAAAAACCGAGTGCCGGCCTTAAAAAAAGCTTCTTGTTTTAGGCGATTTTGTGCCTCGCGGTCAAAACCGCGTGCCGGCGCGGTGGCGTCAAAATTTACTGGGTGATCTTTCGGCTGATACGCCTCGGGCTGCTTCAGTAGGCCATGGGTGACGATTTGTCGCACGGCGCGGGCGGCATCGGCGGCAACGGCCTCCGGCATCTCATAGAGCCAGTAGAAGGACCAGTCCAAAGCACCCATCAGCGCACGCGCGGTCGAGGTGGCGTCGATCTGACGGATAACACCTTGCTCGATGCCTTGCTTTATGTGATCTCTGATGCGTTTGAATAGGCGCAAGTATTCAGCCACAAGCAAGTCGCGATGATCGGCCTTCACTGACTCCAGTTCTAATGGAGCTGCGAAGTAATCGCCATTGCCGGCTAACGAGTCCAAAATGCTCTGTATATGCAAATCGAGGTTGAGACAAACCCGCTCAAGCGGATCTTCAGTTTTTGCCTCTACCTCGTCGAGCAGGCTATGAGCATGTTTAAGCGACGCGTCATAGCATTGGTAGATGAGGTCTTCTTTGGTTTTGACGTAGTAATACAGACTGGTTTTAGTGAGTCCAAGGCGATTGGCGACGTCACTTAAGGTGGTAGCACGAGCCCCTTTAGTATTAAACAACTTCGCGGCTCTAGACAAAATGGCACCGTGTTTTGCCTCGTGTTGTATGCCCTTGTTAAAAGGCGATCCGCTGTCTTTCGAGGGCGTCATAGGCATGGCCTACGTCGTCGCGGTGACGAATACGTTGAGGTCGAACTAACGGGGGAACACTCGGGTAACACGCGGCACTCAGTCCAAAGTATGCTCAAGATTCGAATTTTTGAACTTTAGGTATTTTTTTTGTCCCTGTCTACAGTTGGGCGGGTCTGA
>CAYPPU010000012.1:31485-51992 GCA_964412695.1 uncultured Alteromonadaceae bacterium
TTTAGGTATTTTTTTTGTCCCTGTCTACAGTTGGGCGGGTCTGAATCCGCTGTCTATGAGAAACTGTGCGCTCTCTGACGCGGGTGGGAGCCCACAGTATGGCCAGTGTGCTTTTTGAGCAGCAACAAGGTGTAGCCCACATTCGGTTTGACCGCCCTGAACGTCACAATGCGTTGGGTCGGGAGGAGCTTGCCGGGATTGAAAATGCCATCGCTGCCTTGAATGCCGACACGCGTGTTGTGGTGATTAGCGCGGAGGGCGATAAAACCTTTTGTGCCGGCGCGGATCTTGGACAGATCTCTAGCGGTGAGCTAGATGGCGATCGCTTTCAATCGGTGACGAATCAGTTAGCGGCCATAGAAGTGCCCACTGTTTGTGCCATTGCGGGTAACGTCTTTGGGGGCGGTGTGGAGTTGGCCATGTCCTGCGATTTTCGTATCGGTGCTGAGGATATTGTGATGCGGGTCCCCGCGTCTGTTATTGGCCTGTGTTACCCCATTCAAGGTATTGAGCGCTTAGTGGCTCGATTGGGTTTGAACACCACAAAACGGATTTTGATAGCGGCAGAACAGCTATCAGCCGATCAAATGGTGGAGCTAGGCATTCTGACGCGAGTGGTGCCTCGCGATGAAGTCCTGACTGATGCGCTAGCGTTTGCACAGGAGTTAGCAACACGTGCACCGCTGTCAGTTCGGGCCATGCTCTCGATCATGCGCGATATTGAAACCGACTCACTCGACAGAGAGGCCGCCGCGCGGCTGGCGAAGGCCTGTTCGGAATCCGAAGATCTACAAGAGGGCTTGGCGGCCAGTCGCGAGCGCCGCTCGCCACAATTTAAGGGTCGATAACTACGTGTCGCCTACCAGCCAGGCCTTCAAGGAGGCCTGGGTTGTGCTAGCGATATTTTCCAAACGGTGGAAGCTGGTTTCGTCTAAGACTCCACCGTCCCGGGCCTGTTGCTCTAGTGTCGCTAGCGCCTCGGCGAGTGCTTCTGCGCCCATATTCAATGCCATTGACTTGGTGGCATGAGCCGCTTTGCGCAACGCCTCGGAGTCATTCGAGTCGATTAATCCACGCAATGTCTCTATAGCAGGTGGCAATTGCTCCATAAAGGTATTGATCACTTTGGTGAGTAGTGCGTCACCGTCATCACCGCGGATAGATTGTATGCCCTGCAATGTGGCTTCGTTAACAATAAGCGCCGATTGATCCTCTGGGTTGTCGGCCTCGTTGGTGCTATCGGTGGCTTTGTCGGATAAGCCTTTTACGTGCTGGGCAATACGCCTCTCCAGTTGTGTGGTATTGAAAGGCTTGGTCATGAAATCATCCATGCCACTGGCCATAGCTCGATCGAATTCTTCCTCTCTGGCCGCCGCTGTCAGTGCGATGATGGGGGTGCGCTCTCGTCCCAGCTGTTGCTCTAACTGCCGCATACGCTGACTGGCTTCAAAACCGTCCATGCCTGGCATTTGGCAGTCCATTAATACCAGGTCGTAGGGACGCGACTTAAAGAGCGACAGCGCTTCATTGCCGCTTTCCGCAATGGCTACCGAGAAACCTAGCTCTTGTAGGATTTCATTCACTAGGATCTGGTTAACTTTGTTGTCCTCGGCCACCAAGGCGGCGCCTTTAAATCGAGTGCGTCCCCGTTGCGGGATAACGCGATCCGCCTGGTTTGCTAGTACCTCCGCCAAATTACTGGTGATTACCGGACGGTGAAGGGGAGACCAATTGCCGTGGCCGAGGCGAGGATTGACGCTGCGAACCGAGGTGACCAGCACCAAGGGGTTATCGCCTGCGAAACTCTCTATGTCATCAATCATGCCGCTTGGGAGTAATTCATCGACAAAGATACCGTGACACCGATCGCCCTCAATATCCTCGGGATATTTGATCCGGTCGCAGTCGGTGCCGAGTAATGCACAATGGCTAATGAGACTGTCGGCGAACTCATCATCCTCAGTGAAAAGCACTATCCGACCGGGTAGTTGTGGGAACTCACCCTCAAGCGCGGTGAGAGGTAGGCGCACGGCGGCGACGGTGCCCGTACCAAACTCGGGTTCAGATAATGTCAGCTCTCCGCCCATCAGCGCGGCAAAATTTTGGCTGATGGTGAGACCCAGTCCGGTACCACCATATTTGCGTGTGGTACTGGCATCGGCCTGGGTAAATTTTTCGAACACACGACCGCGCACTTCGGCTGGTATGCCAATGCCGGTGTCCTCAACCTGAATAGTTACCTCGGCAGCACCTGTGGGCCAGGCGCGCACTTTAATACGACCCCGGTCCGTAAACTTTATAGCGTTGCCAATCAAGTTGGTGACGATTTGCCTTACCTTTTGGGCATCACCCTTATAGCGCTGGCTTAGGCCGGGATCGAGCGTGAAGTCCAGCTGCAGGCCTTTGCGCTGGGCGGGCTCCCCTTGTAAGTAACACACCTCGTCAATCAACCTGAGGAGATCAAACTCGATGTCCTCGAGATCAATGCGCTCAGCTTCAATTTTGGCAATATCCAAGACTTCGTTAATGAGTTGCAGCAAGGTATTGCCGCTGTTAATGGCGGCCCGGGCATAGCGCCGCTGCTGTGGCGTGACATCGGTTTTAAGCAAAAGCTCGTTCATACCAATCAAGCCATGGAGCGGCGTCCGTATCTCGTGGCTCATAACGGCTAGGAATTCTGATTTGGCGCGATTGGCTGTTTCCGCTTCGTGTTTGGCGTTCTCCAAATCAACCGTGCGATCGCGTACTCGAACAGCCAGTTCCTGCTCACGCTCCTGTGCCGCGCTGAGTCCCGCCCGATAGCGCCAAACCACTACAGCAACCAACAACATGACGAGCGCCAGATAGGCGGCGTAAGCTGAGGGAGAGGCCCACCAAGGCGGATTTACAACGATAGGGATGTGTAGGCCATCCCAGTTCCAGCCTGTCAGGGTGCCTTTGGCAGCCAAATCGAGGGTGTAGTTGCCCGGTGGTAGCGTAGTCAAGCTGACGGTGCGTTCGTTGCCTCGAAAGATCCAATTTTCTTCCAGGCCACGGATCTTGTAGGCGTACTGAATGTTTTCGGGCGCAACGTATTCGGCGGCAAAAAACTCAATGGTGGCGATTTTGTCTTCGTAATTCAGCTCTAGGGCAAAGTCATCGCTTGCATTGGCGAACGGTACGAACTGATCCATGACTTTTATAGAGGAAAGACCCATCTCCAACACTGGAGCTGGGACGTCAACATCACGGGCTTCAATAATGGCAAGCCCATTGGTGCCTCCAAAATAAATTTGCCCATCAGGGGTGCTCGCCGAAGCCCCCATATTGAATTCATTGTTACTGACACCGTATTGAGTGGTGTAGTGTTGGAATTCTAGGGTGTCAGGATTAAAGCGGGTGAGGCCCTCATTATGAGAGAGCCAAATGTCTCCCTGGCTGTCCTCATGAATGCCGGTCACACTGGAGCTTGGTAGCTGCAAGTCTCGAGTGAGGTTGCGAACTTCGATAATATTTAAGTCTTCATCGCGAAGCACGTGGAGCAACCCAGACTGCCATGTACCGAGCCAAAGGCTGTTATCTTTTCCGTGTTGGATTTCCCAGAGATTGATGTTTGACGATGTCTCGCCATCAGAGTTAAGTAGCTGAGCAAAGGCGGTGCTGCTATATGCGGTTCTGTCTTTCGAAAGTTTAGCTAAGCCTCTTTCGTGCCCAATCAGAATGCTTCCATCAAGATCTTCCTGTAAAGCCAATATAACGTCGCTGATACCGCTTCCGGGCAGGGCTTGCCATGTCTTGGTGACTTTACCGTCAGTATTAACTATTGATAGTCCCGCTCCAAAGGTCCCAACTATGAGTTCTTCATTATTACTGGTTGCGAGTAGCGATGTGATCCCATTGCTTCTTAAGCTTGTGGTTGAGTCAGGATTAACGTCAATTTTTCCTAAACTGCGTATCGCGCGATCATATCGATACAGCCCACCCTGAAAAGTCCCGATCCAAACTAATTGCGCTTGCGTCTCAAGTGCCATCACGGTGTTATCGGTCATCTGCGGGAAACGAGCAGAGTTTATTGACTCAAAGGCACTAGTACCTAGCTGGTTGTAATTGACGCCATTCTCAGTGCCTATCCATAGACTGCCATCTGAAGCAATCGCTATCGCATTTACTATGTCGTTAGTGATATTGCTGTTGGATCGATTGAGTGAGAGTGCGATCGATTCTCTGCCTTGGGCGAGTCCCACCAAGGTTCCGACCCAGTATGTGCCATCGCGACTTCGGGAAATACTGTAAACGGGGTCGTTAGCTAGTCCATCATTGAAATCTGCAAAAACCTGGAATGTTCTGCCTCCATCGGCACTCACTGCCAGTCCATTGCTTGTCCCCACCCACAATCGGTCTTGATCAATAAAAATATCATTCACTGTATTTGAGGGTAGGCCGTCATAGGACTGGGTTTTTTCAATCGTCCCTAGTTCTCCTGTGGCGAGATCGACGGTCAAGATTCCGGCGTTAAGTGTGGCGATCCAAGCTTTGTCTGTTCCCAGCGTCACTGACCAAAGGTCAGAAGCTTTCAAGGGTGCACTGGAAATAATCTCTGACAGTAGAGTCTCGCCACTGAAATCAATTTTCATGAGGCCGACATTGTCTATTGCGCTGTACGCTACGTTATTTTCAGAAATTGTGAGATCTTTGATTTCGGCGGATATCTGCCCGAATCGATCTAGCGTTAGTACCGATGTGACTTGTTCAGAGGTGGGGTTGTAAATGTCGATTCCCAGATCCGATCCAATCCAAATTCGGCCCGATGAATCGATATCAAACGCATTGATTTTTTCAGCTTTGCCTTTAAGAGGAGAGGGGGTTTCGAATGTTCTGTTTGCGGTATCAAATCTTTGTATTGAAGTTCTTGTGGCTACCCAGACATTACCGCGAGCATCCTCTTTTATGCCGATCAATGGCCCGGGAGCGATTCCTTGTTCAGATAATATATTTGAGCGGTATATTTCTACTCGTTTACCGTCATACCTGTTGAGGCCTTCTTGGGTGGCTAGCCAAAGGGCTCCACTTGAATCTTGGAACGTATCAATGACGATGCTCTGGCTAAGGCGAGCAGAAATTGGCGACTCCCAAAAAACCAAGTCAGCAGGCTGCTGCGCATCAGCTACCTTGGGATAGGTGAGAACTAGAACCAGCAGTAAGTAGTACCGCATGATCTCTTATGCCATGAGATTACAGTTACGCCTTTGCCGCTATTCAGCAAAGAGCTCCAGACCAATAACGTAAGTCATCAGTCTAGAGCGCTCAGCCCCCTTGTGCTACTCGGGGATTGCGGAATGTCGATGCTTAAGCGTAGTGCTTAGCGCATAGTCCATCGATGACGAGCCTGCTCGGCGTCGTTTTTCATGGTCCAGCGATGGCGAGTCTGATCGGCGTCATTTTTCATGGTCCAACGATGCCGCGTCTGTTCAGCATCGGCGCTCACTTCGATGCCGGCGGTCTGGCTGCCGGTTGCCGAAGGGTGGCTGGCCCACTTGTAGGTGTTAGTGCTTGCTCGGCTGGCGCGGTTAACCACCGGGCCCGAGCTGCGGGTGCCTTCGACCCACTTGAAGTTGGAGTAGCCGTTCTGGGTGGCGATGGCGCTTGCCACGTTGTGAATGGCGGTCATGCCGCCGCGCAGTTGGCCCTCAGCTTGGGCTAATCCAGAGCCACCGATTAATGCAGTGGCCAATAGGGTGTTAGTCAGTACTTTTTTAACGCTCATGGTGAAATCCTCATTCCGCAATTTTGTTGTTAGCGCCGGTTTGATGCATTTTGCAACGCCGGGTTGCCGATACTAGGCCTACGCTAAGTATTTGTCCAGAATGAAAATTTAAAAAATATCGGCCCTATTTTTGCCCTAATTAGGGCGAATTAGTCGCATTTTGCAAAATTTCCTGCAATTTTTCGCGTTCCGCCACGTAAAGTGCGCGCCATGGATCGGGCGCGGGACAGGATCCACTGGCGTCTGGCTGATCGTTCAGCCGTTCCACATGTGCCTTGATTCCCCACACTCGGGTCTCGCTGCGGCCTTTCGCCGCGGGTGTTGTTGCTATGTTGGCAAGTAGGCCGGGAATGACCGGGGAGCCGTCTTCGCTTCGTTGGACCGGTCCCATTTGGGGTTCGAGGGCGGCCAAAGCCGCCTCGATATCTCGGTATTGCTGAGAGCAATGGGTCGACCCCAGCGTCAGCGCACGCCCACCATTAACCAACCCAGCGCCTTGCACCAGTGGGCTGTAAGCGAGGTCGCCATCACTGTTGATTGCGGGCAATGCGGAGGTGATTAGCAGGCACTTGATGTCGTCGTTGCTCAAGTCAGGCCGCGCCTCGAGTAACAGGGCGACGAGTCCGGAGACCACGGCCGCCGCTTGGGAGCTCCCAGTAAAGACAAACTCTCCGGTGCTCAGTCTGTAGTTGGGGCTTTCAACGGCCAACGTCGAATCCGGAGGTAGCAGGCCGGTGATATGACCTCCCGGCGCTACGACGTCAGGCTTTATGTGACCCGCGGGGGTGGGTCCCCGTGAAGAAAAGTCGGGGATGAAGTCATCGATGGGATCATCGGGGGTCCAGGAGTCGGTGATTGCCCCCACGGTGATCACAAAGGGGTTGTTTCCCGGCGATCCCACACTCTCCCAATCGGGCCCTTCATTGCCCGCGGCGGCTACCACCACTAGGCCTGCTTTCCAGGCTTGGAGCACCGCTTGGTTGAGCGGGTCTTCCCAGTAAAAAAACCGCGGTTCGGCCGAGATGGAGAGATTGAGTACCCGAATATTGTAGGTGTCGCGATTGTCGACCACCCACTGAATACCGCGGATGATATCTAAAAAGTCGCCGCCGGATTGCGCGCCAAAGGCCGTAACGGGAATCAGATGAGCGTCAGGCGCGATACCTTTGTATCCGATGCCTTCTGGATTCTCGATGGGCTCATTGTTGGCGATGATACTGGCCATGTGACTGCCATGCCCTGAGGCATCGATTAAGCGCGGCCCCGGGCGATCCAGCAGGGCATTAAAGTGCGCCGGCACGCGCCATTCGCCGTTTGTATCCAGTGTGAGTGCATCGACTGCCCAGAGCCCAGAGTCCAATATCGCCACCCCAACCCCTTTACCAGTAATGCCAGCGCGCTGAAGGAGCTCGGCGCCGGCAACTCGGGGGTAATAAAAGTCGTGATGATTATTGGTATAGGCTTTGGGAAGCGTGACGGTGCAGTCATGGAAATCAAGGGACAATGTCAGAGCATTTTGAAGCTCACTGACTGAAGTGACTCGGGGTGCGTGTTCGAATTCCAGCTCGAGTTGATTGATGCCCTCTCTCACGGACCACGTTCCGCTTTGCTGAAGGGGCGTGTCTTGATTCTCAACAAGCCGTTGGCTGTCGCCGTTAGGGTAGTGCAAAGTGAGTTTTTTTAGCCGCCCTAAGCCTAGGCTGGTGGGCCAATCCAGTGCCACATTCACGAGAGGCGTTGGCTCACTCACAAAACCATGAATATTCCAGATCGCCGTAGTGCCATTGAGTTCGACATCAAGTGCGCCATCGGCTGGGCAGTCCCGTTTTGGCGGTTCCTCAGGGGGATTGAAATCCTCCACTACGCGGGCGCTCTTTGAGGCTTGTCGCAGCCTCTCGAGTTGACTGTCATTAATCCAGCCGCCAATGCCGTTAATAATGCCCAGTTCATGGGTTAGATGGCCGCCATGGGCGCGGAGTATGTCGCGCAGCTCTTGGGCGTCATCACCTTGCAGCAATACCTGAATAGGTACGGCGGCGCTGGGCATCGACCCTAACAGGGCCTGGAGCGCCGTCAACACGGCGAGGGCACCCGAGGTCGAGAGAGGCTTAAAGCGAGGGCATAGGGACACGGCTTTTGGGTCTCGCGCTTGGATTACTGAAATAGCGTCCGATGGTCGACGGATTTGTTCTCTAGTAACGCTGGAAGAGGCATGGGCTTACCTAGCAAGTAGCCTTGCAAGCGATGACAGCCGTTGGCTACGAGGAAGCGGGCTTGCTCAACAGTTTCCACGCCCTCCGCAACAACGCGCATCCCCAATGCTCTACCTAACCCCAGTACCGCAAGAACAATACTGTCACCGTCGCGGCTGCCGATATCCTGAACAAAGCTGCGATCAATCTTCAAAGTGTCGATGGGGAAGTTACGTAAGTAGCTCAATGAAGAGTAACCGGTACCGAAATCGTCGATGGCAAGATCAAAATCCAAGGCCTTCAAGTCCAGCAATTTTTGCCGAATACCCTGACCATCGGCCATCACAACGCCCTCGGTGATTTCCAATTCGATTTCTAGCTGGCTGCCCATGCGCTCACGCAGATCCTGCATGTGTGTCACAAAGTTAGCTTGAGCTAGCTGTATTGGCGAAAGGTTTATGCTGACGACAGTCGTCGCAGGGTAGCGGCCCTCGGTGTTGGCGATGTCGTAATGCACCCGCTCTAAGATCCAAAAACCCAGCGGAATGATCAAGCCGCTACTTTCGGCGATGGGAATGAAATCGCACGGTGGAATATTGCCCAGTTCGGGGTGTTGCCAGCGAATGAGGGCTTCAACGCCGGCGATCGCGCCGGTCTCGGCATCAATCTGCGACTGATAGTGCATGCAGAGTTGGTCCTCGGCCTCGAGGGCCGTTCGTAGGTCCGCTTCTATGCGCAACTTGGTGGCGGCGTCTTGGCTCAGTGTGTGGTCGTAAATCCGCACCTTGCCTTGGGTGCCCTGCTTAGCCGCATCGAGTGCTGAGTCGGCATTGCCGAACAGTGCATCACTATGCTGCCCGTGCTCGGGCCCCATGACGGCGCCAATGCTGGGTATGACCACCAATTGGTTCCGCTCCACATCAATTGGGGCACTGATGGCGCGAACAATCGCATTGCCCACTTCACGTAGAAAATCGACGGACTGGATGGGGTAGGCCGTCACGGCAAATTCATCGCCACTTAAGCGGGCAATCTCGAAACGGGCTGTCTCGCTATTCACTGGTGTCTCCTCGGCATCAGTGACAACCATACCTAAGGTTTCTAAACAGCCGCGTAATCGATCGGCAACCTCGGCCAGCAAGATGTCCCCGCGCGCCTGACCGATAGCGTCGTTAATGGCTCTGAAGTGATCGAGGTCGATCAGTAAAAGACCCAGGTTGGTGCCTTTTTGTTGGCAGCGGTTAAGGCCGCGCTCAATCTGGCGGGTAAATGAGCGGCGATTGGGTAGCTGGGTCAGTGGGTCAAAATAGGCTAGATACCGAAGCTGCGCTTCCTGTGCTTTGAGCTCTGTGAAAGCACCGGCGGCACGCAACATGTATCGTATGTCCCGCGACAGCAGGGACCAGTTGATGGGTTTGGTCTTGTATTGCGTTGCACCTACTCGAAAGCCCTGATCGATGGACTCTCGATCATCGGAGCCCGTGGCAATCAAAATGGGAACGGCGTCGCCCCCAGGCGTGTTGCGGATGGCATCGCAGACCTCGAAACCTGTTTTACCGGGCATGTCGACGTCGAGAAATACAAGGTCGGGTTGTTCAGCGTAAAAGTACTCAAGCGCGCTATCCCCATCGGCGGCCTCGACCACAGTGAGACCGTCTTCCTCTAGGCACTCACGGGCCAATAGACGCACCATGGGGTCGTCGTCACAGACTAATATCTTGGCGGTTTGTTGCGGGATATCTGCACTCACTGCACGAATCTCGTCATGGGTCATGACAGGTTAGCACTTTGCGCGGTGGGCGCGCAGATTTTACGAAGCAGCGCTGGCCGTAGTTTGTGCTACCATTCGCGGCCTTCGATCATCACCCGCCCAAACATGTCCATCGCCCAAGAAAAACTCATCCGTATTCGGGAGCAGGTACAGCTGCATTTAAATCAAGCTGAGCAAGTGCAGCCCTCGGCAGCTGAGTGCGAGCAGCTCAAGGCGCAGATTCGTGAGCAGCTTCAGCGCGAAAACGCGGTGATAGTGGCCCATTATTACACCGCTCCTGAAATACAGGCATTAGCTGAAGAGACGGGTGGCTGTGTTTCAGATTCTCTGGAAATGGCGCGCTTTGGTCGAGATCATCCTGCCACCACACTGATTGTCGCCGGTGTTCGCTTTATGGGCGAGACGGCCAAAATCCTGACCCCCAACAAGCGTGTGCTAATGCCGACTCTAGAGGCGACTTGCTCGCTGGATTTGGGCTGCCCCATAGAAGAGTTTGGTGCTTTTTGTGACGAGCACCCCGATCGTGAGGTGGTGGTATACGCCAATACCTCCGCTGCGGTGAAAGCCCGCGCCGATTGGGTGGTTACCTCGAGCATTGCACTGGATGTGGCTGAGCACTTGGCCGAGCAGGACAAAAAAATCATTTGGGCCCCCGATCGGCATTTGGGTGATTACGTTCGCCGTGAATCCGGTGCCGACATCTTAATGTGGGATGGCGCTTGCGTAGTGCATGAGGAATTCAAGGCGCGTGGGGTGGCCGATCTCAAGCGGGTTTACTCCGAAGCAGCGGTATTGGTGCATCCCGAGTCGCCCGCGTCGGTGATTGAGCTCGCCGATCATGTCGGTTCAACTACGCAAATCATCAAGGCCGCACAGAGTCTGCCCAACCGTACGTTTATCGTGGCGACGGATCAGGGCATCTTCTACAAGCTGCAACAAGCCGCACCCGACAAAGAGTTCATCATCGCACCCACAGCGGGTGAGGGCGCCACCTGTCGTAGCTGCGCCAACTGCCCTTGGATGGCCATGAATGACCTGCAGCGTCTCGCGTCGGTATTTGAGATCACAGATAACGAGATCTTCGTGGATCCGTCTTTGGGCGAAGCGGCGATGCGCCCCCTGAATCGCATGTTGGATTTTGCGCAGTCGCTCAATACCGGCGTCGTCGGTCGAGCCTAACTAGCTTTCGCGGTCGAGTTCGGCCTGCATGTCTACGACTTGTCGCAAACGCTCATTGATTTGTGCTGACTCGGTGTAATCGTCACCCGTGAGTTTGAGGGCGTAGCTGAGTTGGGTTTCGGCGGCATCAAGGTTGCCCACCAAAATAAAATATTCGGCCCGGGCCTGATGTAGTCCTAAGATGTTGCCACTCAAGCCTTGCACCTCGGCGAGTAAATACCAAAGTGCCGGGTCGTTAGGTTTAATACGCGACTGCGCGACTAGCACTTCCTCAGCCAGATGAGCTTGGCCACTTTGTTGCAGTGCCTCGGCGTAGGCCATGGTGAGTGGGTGATTGCCGGGCGAAACTTGTAATCGCTTCTCCAGCTTTTCTGCCGCGCGATCGGGTCTCCCCCTTGCACTATCAATATCGGCATCGGCCAGTACGTACTCTAATCGGTCGCCCTTGCCGGACCAGATGCCATCTAGAATCAACGAGGCTTCATCAGGTCGGCCGGCTCGCGTTAAGGCCAGTACCAGTCCGTAGGTGGCCGCTTCTCTTGAGCGCGGCTCACCCTCGAGTTGTCCTCGAAAGGTTTGTACGGCTTCTTCCGGCGTTTTGGCAAGGGCGTTGGCTACTCGAGCGCGCATAAGTTGATAATCAAGACTGACCGGCCGAATGCGTTTAGGGTATTGCCGTGCGCGGTTGCGAGTATCGGCAATCCGTTTTTCGGACAGAGGGTGGGTGCGGAGAAACTCGGGTATGCGACTTGAGCCAGTGTACCGATTGGCCGCCAACATACGCTCGAACATCGCGGGCGCCGCGTAGGGGTCCATGCCGGCCTCGTTCATTACCCGCATGCCGACGCGATCGGCCTCGGCCTCATGGGCGCGGCTAAAGCGCAGTTGCTCATCGGCGGAAGCGGCCTGGCTGGCAGTCATGGCAGCCATGCCGGCATCGGTCCCGGCGGTAGCAGCCAATAAGATACCGGCCAACATGCCGGCTAGGTTGAGTGCCGACTGGCTTTGCGCCAACTCGACGCTGCGCGAAAAGTGGCGTTGGCTGAGGTGGGCGATCTCGTGTGCAAGCACCGTGGCAAATTCGTCTTCCGTCTGCGCGTTCAGAAACAAACCGTTGTGAACGCCAATGACGCCTCCTGGAACCGCAAAGGCGTTGATGTTGGGGTTATCGACGATGAGCAACTCAATACGGCGATCCTGAAGATCACTGTGGGTGACCAGTTCAAATACAATCGATTCCAAATAGCTGTAAAGCAGCGGGTCGTTCACCACGGGGGCGCGACTTCGGAATACCTTTAGCCAGGTACGACCGATGTTGTACTCAAATTCAGCGGAGAACAGGCTGGTGCTGGACTCGCCTAGATTGGGGATCTTGAGTCCGTCGGTCACGCCGCCGGCACTGGCGCTGGCGAGAAGTAGCACACTCGCCAAGCCACGGTGCCAAAGCAAACGAAAACGATTCGGGATTATCGACGACATGGGCGCACTGTAGCGCAACTTAGGTGGAATTATTCAGTCTTTGTATGATCAATGGGGTGTCAGGATTGCCAGAATTGAAGGGAACTAAACCGTTATACTCACACTCCTTTAAGCTGAACCTGTAAGCTGGAAATTCATGAGTGCGAGTCCCCACAGTGTGGTCGATGCCCGGGAGCAGCGTTGTCCCATGCCACTGTTGATGGCAAAGCGAGGCCTTAGGGACTTAGCTTCGGGCGAAGTCTTGGAAGTGTTGGCAACGGACCCTGGTTCAGTGAAAGATTTTCAATCCCTGGAGCGACTCGGTGGGCACCGGGTAGAAACGACAACGCGGGATGACGGAGTGTTTTGTCATCGCATTATCAAGGCGTAGTGAAGACGTAAGTTAGGCGACGTTATGTTCGACATATTTAAGAAGTGGCAAAAGCGGTATCTGAGTCAGGAAGAGGCACTTATTCTGCTGTTGCTGGTCGCGGCCGCCCTAATCACGTTGGCGACGGTGGGAGAGTCGCTAACGCCCGTCATGGTGGCCGTGGTCCTTGCTTATTTGATGCAAGGTCTTGCTAATCAGCTGCAGGTCTTGGGGTTATCAGCCGGGCTTTCGGTGTGGATCTCCAGTCTGGCTTTTACCGGTATCTTTTTTGCTTTTAGTCTGGGGTTGTTGCCACTGGTATGGCGCCAATTGGCCAGTCTGGTTAAAGAGCTGCCGGCCATGGTCGAACAGGGCCGGCACATGATGTTGGTATTGCCTGAGGAATACCCGTTACTGATCTCTCAGCAGCAAATCAACGACGTCATGGGTACGGTCAAGGCCGAGCTGGCGGGGTTTGGGCAGGTGGTGGTGACCAAGGGTATTAGCAGTATTCCTGGGTTGCTTGCGATTCTGGTTTACATGGTGCTGATTCCCATGATGGTGATTTTCTTTTTAAAAGATCAGGCACTGATCACGGGCTGGCTGACCTCGTTTTTGCCCCACGACCGACCTTTGCTCAACCACATTTGGGCCGAGTTAAATCGCCAAATCGCCAACTACGCTCGGGGCAAGGTGATCGAGATTGTGATCGTTGGGGGCGTGAGTTACGTGGTCTTTAAACTCTTTGGTCTCAATTACGCAGCACTACTTGGCTTGCTCGTGGGTGTCTCTGTGATCGTGCCGTATATTGGGGCAACGCTGGTGACCATACCCGTGGTGGCGGTCGCGTTTTTTCAGTGGGGATTGGTGCCGGCATTTTACTGGGTGACCTTTGCTTACCTGGTCATTCAGGCTTTAGATGGCAACGTGCTGGTACCGCTACTGTTTTCAGAGGCAGTGAATTTGCACCCTATTGCCATTATCGTAGCGGTGTTGTTTTTTGGCGGCATCTGGGGCGTTTGGGGTGTGTTCTTCGCCATTCCGCTAGCAACACTGGTCAACGCGATTGTGTCGGCATGGCCAACGGTGCAGGCCGAGGCCCTAGCGGCGGCTGAATAAATTGGAGGCTGGGTAAATCAGCAGCTGAATAAATCGGCGCCTGAGTCATCAGCCTACGTTGTTACTGCATATTTTTTGTCTATTGGGGCGAAGCCCCAGCGACTGTTCTAGGAGAGTTGTTTGTGTTGAGTGCTACCAAACCTTTTAGTTTTAGCCGTGCGATCAATGTTATCCGCCGGTCTGGGCTCAAGCTTCTGACACCTGTCTGCGCGACGCTGCTTATAACACTTGGCTTATGGGGTTGTGGCGGTACGGATTCAGGCTCTCGCAATGATCAGGCGGATAATGCGCAAGCCGGTATTATCATCAGTCCAAACGACAGTCGGCTGTATCGAGCGATTGTGCTCACCAACGGCTTGGAAGTGCTGTTGGTATCAGATCCCAGTACTGACAAATCGGCTGCCTCGCTAAGTGTTGGCGTGGGCTTGCTCAGTGACCCCACAGATTACGCCGGGATGGCCCACTACCTTGAACACATGCTGTTTTTGGGTACCGAGAAATATCCGGAACCCGATGCGTACAGCAGCTTTGTGCGCCAAAACGGCGGCGCCAATAATGCTTATACCTGGCTCGATATCACTAACTATATGTTGGAGATTAAAAACGCTGCCTACGAAGAATCACTGGATCGTTTTTCGCAGTTCTTCACCGCGCCCTTACTCAGTCCGGATTACATCGAGAAAGAAAAGAATGCGGTGAACGCCGAGTGGACCATGCGTCGAGAGCTGGATACCTTTGTGGATTTTCGCCTTACCCGCAGTCTATTAGGTGATCACCCAGCTAACCGCTTTTTGATTGGCAACCTTGAGAGTCTCGCTGACAAGGCCGACTCAACCTTGCACGAGACCACGGTCGGTTTTTACCAGCGCTACTACTCGGCCAATATCATGAAGTTGGCTTTGGTCAGCAACCGAAGCTTAGATGACATGGCAGCACTGGCTGAAACCTATTTTGGGTCGATTCCTAATAAGGGCATCGCCAAGCCTGAAGTGACCGCTGGCATCGATTTTGCCGAGGCGGGCGGCAAGCTCATTCGGCTGGTGCCTATGAAAGATCGCCGAGCGCTGCGTCTTGAATTCATTATCGAGAATAATACGATCGACTTTGCTGCCAAGCCCAACGAGTATGTCAGCTACATCTTGAGCTCAGAGATGCCGGGTACGCCGGCAACAGTGCTGCGCGATAAGGGCTGGGTGAGTGCTCTCACCAGTACGGCTAAACCCACGGATTTTGGTAACTACGGTGCATTTGTGATCGATGCGGAGCTTACCGAAGAGGGTATGGCCCATCGCCAAGAAATTAGTGAATTGTTGTTGGGTTATGTCGAATTACTGCGTGAGGGCGGTGTTGACGATCGTTATGCCCAGGAATTCAAAACGTCTTTGGATAACCGATTCCGGTTTTTAGAAAAGACCAGCGCCTACCAGTATGCGACTCAACTCTCAGCTGCTATGCAGGTGTATCCCATTGCCAATGCGGTGGACGCCGACTACCACTTTGAGGGCTTTAACAAGGCGAGCATTGATGCACTGTTGTCGCAGTTAACCCCAGAACGACTGCGGGTTTGGTATATCTCCAAGGAGGAACCGGGTACAGAAACAATCCAATACCACGCCGGACGCTATGCTTTAGAACCCCTTGAATTGGGTACTGCGGACGCGCGTGCCAAGTTAGTTGCAAGCTACGGTCTGGAATTGCCGGCGCTCAATCGGTTGCTACCCGAGTCTTTTGAGGTGAGTCACGCTGCACCTGTGCCAGCGAAAGTGATACACAAACCCGGTGTGGAAATTTGGTTGCAGGGTAGTGAAGCGTTTCCGGAGCAGCCCCGGGGTTTTACCCGGATTGAATTAAATAACGCTGCCGTAGAGCAGTCGCCTGAGGCGGCGGTGTATCTATCACTCTGGGCAGATCTGTACCAGCAGTCACAGGTGTCATTGTTTAATGAGGCGGTGCTTTCTGGCATGTACCCCAGCATTTCAAGAGGCTATGGACTGACTCTGTCATTGTCGGGTTTCACCGATAAACAGCCGATGTTGATTGAAGAGATGCTTAAGGGTCTGTCAATTAACCCCAGTGAGCAGGCGTTCCAGCAGGCTTTGGATCGTTATCGACGCAGCCTTATTAACAGTAAGCTCGATATGGGTATGCGACAGCTGTTCCCCTCGCTGAGCAAACTGGTCAAAACAGGCGAGTACCCAGAAGCGGTGTTGGCCCAAGCTGCTGAGTCGGTGTCAACTGGCGGTCTAAAGACCTTCATCGAGCAGCAGCTATCTGTGTCACTCGCGCGCGTGTATTTGTTCGGAAATTACTCAACGGATTCGGCTTCGGGTCTGGCCCAAGTGATTGAAGCTGCTTTGCCGAAACTGTCAGGCACTGAATACCACCGTGCGGGCACCTATGCGCCGATCGATGCCACCGCATTGGTGTACCAGGAGGATTTGCCGATCGAAGATTTGAGTATGTTGTACCTCTTTGCTGCCAAGGACGATGGCATTATGCGCGAGGCCGAGGGGCGTGTGTTATCGACATATTTAGGCACGCGGGCGTTCAATCAGTTACGCACCGAAGAGCAGCTCGGTTATGCGGCGGGTGGCTTTGCCACCACCGTAGGCGATCATCCTTTTGTGGGATTCTATATACAGACTCCGGTGAAAGCCCCCGAAGCTATGTTGGCACGCTTTGATGCCTATCGCGAAGAATTTGCCGGTGATCTGGCTACGCTAGAGCCCACCCAGTTTGAGGAAATCAAGGCCGGTGTGCTTACTACGCTACGCGAGCCGCCGAAAAACTTAGCCGAGGAGGCATCGCCCTTCTTGAGTGACTGGAGTCGCGAGCGGTACGGCTTCGATACCGAAGCCAAATTGATCAAGGCCGTTGAGGCGGTGACGCTGGAATCCATCCAGGGTTACTACCAAGATACGGTAATGACAGCGGAACCCAGCACCATATTGGTTCAGCTTCGGGGTAAGCGTTTTGCTGAAGACCCGTGGGCCTCGATAGACGGCGCTGAAGTTGTGTCTGATATCGAGGCCTTCCATGCACGTATGCCCATGCAGGAGCAGAGCCCGAGCAAAGACTGAATTGTCAATCTAGCGGCTACCAGGCAGGCATGTGGGCAGCCGCAGCTCGGTTTGGCGCTCGATGCTTTGTGTGTTCGATGTTAGCGCCTAGGTAACGCGTTAAGCCTGTCGTCCCGGGGTGCTGGCCTCAGGTATAGCGGTCATCCAATGCTGATGTTCTCCCGCTAATCGCCCATCTAGCACAGCGCTGGCGCGCCACTCTATCTCCAAGCCGAGCATTGGGGTAGACGGCATCGCCTTAGGTCACGCTCAGCATCGGTGTTACCGTTGCAACGCACGTTTTGGCAAACGGTATTTACCTATCTAGTTTGAGACACATTCGCAGCGCATCTCGCGCAGCTTTGGGTATTTTTCCCACCAATATATAGTTCCACTATGGATCTTTAATGTGTTTTTGATGGAAACACGGTACTTTACGGCCCGCGAGTAAGACTATTTTTAGTTCTTTTTTGAAACCTAATGCCAAATAGGTCAATGGTAGACGAGGTGGGGATGTACCCCGCCCAGCAGGGGGTAGCGTGCAGCAGATTGACAACGGACTAGATCCCATGGAAGTGGCTGAGTGGCGCGACGCCCTCGACTCCATCGTAAAACACGCCGGGCGCCAGCATGCCGGCCAGTTGCTGCGTGCATTGGCCGAGCACGCAGAAGACGACGGTGTGCCGTTACCCTCAGCCATCACCACGCCTTTCCGAAATACCATTCGTCCTGAAAACGAGCGGCCCATGCCGGGTGACTTGTTTATGGAGCGTCGTATTCGGTCTCTGGTGCGCTGGAACGCGATGGCCATGGTGATGCGAGCGAATGAAAATGAGGATGGCTTGGGCGGCCATATTTCCAGCTTTTCTTCCAGCGCCACACTGTATGACATTGGTATGAACCACTTCTTCCGGGGGACGGCCAACGGCCACCCCGGTGATTTGGTGTTTTATCAGGGGCACGGCGCTCCGGGCATGTACGCCCGTTCTTTTCTTGAGGGCACCATTACCGAGAAGCAGCTAGAAAACTTCCGGCGTGAGGTCGACGGCGAAGGTTTGTCGTCATACCCACACCCTTGGCTCATGCCTAATTACTGGCAGTTCCCCACGGTCTCTATGGGGCTGGGCCCTTTGCAGGCGATCTATCAAGCACACGTGATGAAATACCAGCAGAAGCGCGGTTTAGTCGATCACCGCGATCGCAAGATTTGGTGTTTTATGGGTGACGGCGAATGCGATGAGCCCGAATCTCTGGGTGCTATTGCGCTTGCCGGTCGGGAGCACTTGGGCAACCTGCACTTTGTTGTTAACTGTAACCTGCAGCGTCTCGATGGTCCTGTGCGCGGTAACGGTAAGATCATCCAAGAGCTTGAGGGCGTGTTCCGCGGCGCCGGCTGGAATGTCATCAAAGTGATTTGGGGGCGTAAGTGGGATCCATTGTTTGAGCGTGATAAATCTGGTCTCCTACAAAAACGCATGAACGAAGTGTGTGATGGCGAGCTCCAAAACTGTAAGTTCAACGGCGGTGCCTATACCCGCGAGCACTTCTTCGGTAAGTACCCCGAGACACTCGAGCTAGTCAAAGACCTCAGTGACGACGACATCATGTATCTAAACCGTGGTGGTCACGATCCTTACAAGGTGTATGCCGCTTATGCCGCTGCCTGTGAAGAAACCGAGCGACCCACGGCCATCTTGGCCATGACGGTGAAAGGCTATGGCACCAGTGAGGCGGGCGAGGCTAACAACGAAACCCACTCGTTGAAGAAATTGGATATTAAGAGCCTCAAGGCTTTCCGGGATCGTTTTGGCGTACCCATTAGCGATAAAGATCTGGAAGACGTCCCGTTTTATCGGCCGCCAGAAGATAGCCCCGAAATGCAGTACATGCGTGAACGTCGTGCGCAGTTGGGTGGGCCGATTCCGGCTCGACGTGCGACGTCGTACTCACTACCCTCGACTGAATTGGCCAGCTTTGCCAGCCAGCTGAAGTCGACCGGCAAACGTGAAGTATCGACCACCATGTCTTTTGTTCGCATTTTGTCGACGCTAGTGAAAGACAAAGAATTGGGTGAGCGTGTTGTTCCTATTGTCCCAGACGAAGCGCGCACCTTTGGCATGGAAGGGATGTTTCGGCAATTGGGTATCTATTCCTCGGTGGGCCAGCGCTACACGCCCCACGACGCGGGTCAAATCCTGTATTACAAAGAGGCCGAGACCGGTCAGATTTTGGAAGAGGGCATTAACGAGGCGGGCGCCTTCTCGGCCTGGTTAGCGGCAGCCACTTCCTACTCGGTATCGGACTATCCGATGATCCCGTTCTATATTTTCTATTCGATGTTTGGCTTTCAGCGTATTGGCGATTTGGCCTGGGCGGCGGGGGATAGTCAGGCCCGCGGTTTCTTGATTGGCGCTACGGCAGGACGCACCACCCTTAACGGCGAGGGCTTGCAGCATCAAGACGGTCACAGTCATTTAATGGCGGCGACTGTACCTAACTGTGTTAGCTATGACCCCACCTATGCCTACGAACTGGCGGTCATTATTCAGAACGGCATGAAGCGTATGTTCGAGCAGGGCGAGAATTGCTTTTATTACATCACCACCATGAACGAAAACTATCACCATCCCGATATGCCCGATGGGGTCGAAGAGGGGATTGTGCGCGGTTTGTATCGTTTTAGGGCCTCGGATGCTAAAGCTGATCAGCGTGTGCAGCTAATGGGTGCGGGCGCCATCTTGCGTGAGGTCGAGGCCGCTGCTGAAATTCTAGAGAGTCAGTACGGTGTGGCGGCCGATATCTGGAGCATGACCAGTGTCAACGAGCTCGCCCGCGAGGCGCAGGACGCGGTGCGCTGGAACATGCTGCATCCGACAGAAACACCTCGAGTGCCTTACATCACCGAGCAACTGTCGGGCGCCAAAGGGCCTTTTGTGGCCGCTACCGATTACATAAAGGCGCACACCGACCAGCTTCGCGAATATGTTCCGGGTCGCTTTACCGTGCTGGGCACTGACGGTTTTGGCCGCAGTGATACCCGCGCTAAGTTGCGCACCTTCTTTGAGGTGAGTCGCGAGTTCGTGGTGCTAGCGGCGCTCAAGGCCCTGGCAGACGAGGGTGCTATTAAACCCGACGTGGTGGCTAAAGCCATTGTCGATCTGGGCATCGACAGTAACAAAACCAACCCGCGAATGGCGTAAGCGACCAGAGGAGATAGCACGTGGCAGAAACGACAATCCGGGTACCCGATATTGGTGGTGCCGAAGGCGCCGAGGTGGTTGAGATTTTGGTGGCTGTGGGCGATCAGATCGAGCTTGAACAAAGTTTGATTGTGTTGGAATCCGACAAGGCCTCCATGGAGATCCCTGCAAGTGCTGCAGGAACGGTCACCGCACTCAATATAGCGGTAGGCGACCAGCTCTCAGAGGGCGATGCTATTTTGCAAGTGGAAACGGGTGAGGCGGCCGCAGTATCAGAGGTGGAAGCAGAGCCCGATCTTATCAGTGAGCCCGCCGCGCATTCCGCCGTCGCGGAGCTCGAGGTTGAGGCTGCACCTGCGGTGGCTGCACCTGCGGTGGCTGCGCCGGCAGGCGAGAGCCAAAGCCAAAGTATAGAG
>CAYPPU010000013.1:0-50198 GCA_964412695.1 uncultured Alteromonadaceae bacterium
CCGGTTTTACGCCATCAGCAATCAGGATGACTCTGAGGTTCAGGTCGGGCGCCGAGTCTAGTAATCGGCTGACTTGCCGTAGGCTACGGTTCATGTGTGCGTCGGTATCTATATGCAACACCACGCCCGGCAAATCGGCGTACAGCGGCGCCGAAAATAGCCACAGCACTAAGAATGAACGTTTGATAACGTGGCGCAAAACGCGTCGTCGCAACATGGGTAAGGCCTCATCAAGCAAGCTGTTGCAGGGTAATCTACGGGTGGCCGGCGTCAAGTTGGCTCTGTAATGTTGGCCCCGCGATCAGCATCAGAAATGGCGGTGAGAAGGTTGCAAGAATTCCCTCGGCGCAGTAACATCAAAGCAGTTATAACTATATTATATTTAGCTATAAGATGCCTAGAAGGCACTGAAGCCAGGCGCCACCCGATGAGCCGGTTGGCGGAACAATAAGCGGGGTAACACCATGACAGACACCTACGAGCGCGCGCAATTGCGGCCGGCGCCCGAGTCTTTTCTCGATCCAAAGCTTATTAACGAGATTGCAGCAGAAGGCGTGGATGAGCGTCGCCGGGGCCTGCTCAGAGGGGCGCTCGCCACAGCGTTAGCGGGGATGTCTTATGCGAGTGTGGCTGCTGATGATCCAGACATTGTGAACGTTCCTGAGTGGAGCCGCATTCTGGGCAAGTCAGTTGCCACCAATCCCTACGGTTTGCCTTCAAAATACGAGGCCAACATTATTCGCCGGCAAAGTCCGGGGCTTACCCAGACCGATCAGGCCAGTGTGGCCTTCACGCCGCTGCAAAGCATGTTCGGTATGATCACACCCAGTGGCCTGCACTTCGAGCGCCATCACCAGGGCTGGGTTGACATTGATCCCCGCCGGCATCGCTTCATGATTAATGGCATGGTGAAAACGCCTTTGGTGTTCACCATGGAAGACCTGATGCGATTGCCTAGTGTGTCGCGCATTCATTTTATTGAATGCGGTGCTAACACAGCCTTGGAGTGGGGTAATTCCGCGGTGCCCACGGTGCAGTATACCCACGGCATGTTGTCAGGCTCAGAATTTACGGGCGTGCCGCTGTCACTGCTTTTGGAGCGCGCGGGTTATGACCGCAAAAACGCCACAGTCATCCTTGCTGAAGGTGCAGACGGCTCGAGCATGACCCGCACCATCAACATTGAAAATGCGGTTGATGATGTTTTGGTGGCCTACGGTCAGAACGGCGAAATGCTGCGCCCAGAGAACGGGTATCCCTTGCGTTTGGTCGTTCCCGGGGTTCAGGGCGTTTCATGGGTTAAGTGGTTGCGTCGTATTGAGGTTGGCGACGCACCCTATGCGGCTAAAGACGAAACTAGCCACTACGTTGATCTCATGCCTGACGGCATGCAGCGGCAGTACACGGCGATTCAAGAGGCCAAGTCGGTCATTACCAGCCCTTCTGGCGGGCAGAAACTGCTGAGTCGCGGTTATTGTTGTATCACCGGTCTGGCATGGTCGGGTCGTGGTAGTGTCAAAAAAGTTGAAGTGTCTACCGACGGTGGTCGCAATTGGCGCGAGGCGCGTTTAGAGGGGCCGGTACTGCCCAAGGCGCTGACGCGATTTAATATTGACTGGGGCTGGGATGGTGGCGAAGCACTGCTGCAAAGCCGTGTTACCGACAGCACGGGTTATGTACAGCCCAGTCGACTGGCACTTACTGCTGTACGGGGTACGCGTTCTATTTACCACAACAACGCGATTCAGACATGGCGTCTTAATCCGTCCGGGGAGGTGGAAAATGTTCAGTTGGGTTAAGCCACTATCAGGTGTTTTGCTGGTATCTGTGAGCGTTTTAACTGCCGCGTCGGATCTCGCAGAGGGCATTGCTGATATTGGTCGGCCTGCGACGGCGGCAGAGATAGCAGCTTGGGATATCGACGTACGACCCGACTTTAAAGGACTGCCGGCAGGATCGGGCACGGCCGAAGAAGGCGAAGAGCTGTGGTTGGAGAAGTGTGCGTTCTGTCACGGTGATTTCGGCGATTCCAATGAGGTGTTCTCCCCGCTCGTTTTGGGCAGCGTCACGGAAGATGATATGGAATCGGGCCGCGTGGCGGCACTGACCGATCCGGCGGTAGTTCGAACCACGCTGATGAAGGTCTCCACGCTGTCGACCATTTGGGATTACATTAATCGTGCCATGCCATGGAATGCACCAAAGTCGCTCGAGACCGATGAGGTTTATGCTTTGGTGGCCTACTTGTTGAGCTTGGGTTATATCGTTGAGCCTGACTTTGAGCTTTCGAATGAGACCATTGAGGACGTGCAGGCCATCATGCCTAACCGTAACGGTATGACCACCGACCACGGTCTCTGGTCGGTGGATGGGGCTCCCGATGTAGTGGGCTCAGAATGCGTGTCGGACTGTGCTGTCGATACTACTGTTACGTCGTCGATTCCCGCCTATGCGATGAACGCTCACGGTAATCTCGCGGACCAGGTTCGCGATTATGGCCCGTTCCCGGGTATTGTCACGGATCCTGAGGCTGAAGACTCCACTGCTGTGGTGGCAGCCCCGGCAAGCCCCACTGACTTGTTGGCTTCCAATGGCTGCAGCGCTTGCCACCAGCAACAGGGCCGTCTTGTAGGTCCCTCATTCGCTGAAATTCGAGCGCGCTATGCCGGTCAGGATCAGGCTGAGTACCTACAGCAAAAAATCCGGCAGGGAGGTGGTGGCGTGTGGGGTAGCATGGCTATGCCACCCATGGCTCAGGTAGACGACGCCGCACTTGAAATTATCGTAAGCTGGCTTTCGGAATAATCTTTAACAGAACTAGGGTGAATACTATGAATCAGTTGACTGCCCCTCATGGGATGGCGCGTCGAGGCTTTCTCCGTCTCGGTGCTTTGACACTGGCGGCCGTCGCGATGCCGGCCAAGTTATGGGCGGCGATAGCACGTCCTGATGCCGCTTTCACGGCAACGGACCTCGATGCCACTTTCGCCGAGTTGGGCGCGACGCCAGAGAGCTCGGACGGGATTATCTTTACCACGCCTGATATTGCTGAGAATGGCGCCGTGGTACCCGTTAAGGTTGAGATCGATGGCAGTAAGCTGCCTGGTGTGAGCAAGATTTATATTCTTGTAGAAAAAAATCCGAACCCGCTGTCTGGCATGTTCATGATTCCCGAGGGTACTGAGCCTTACGTGGAAACACGAGTCAAAGTAGCGCAGACCTGCAATTTGTATGCGGTCGCTGAGGTAGATGGGAAACTGTACATGACAGCCAAAGAAACCAAGGTAACCCTTGGTGGTTGTGGCGGCTAAGAGGAGATTGCGTAATGGCAGGTAAAATTCGAATTCGCGCCCAAGTAGAGAATGGTGTCACCGAGGTAAAGGCACTCATGCGACATCCCATGGAAACGGGGTTACGCAAGGATCAAGAGGGCAATCCTATTCCGGCTGAGTTCATTAAAGAGGTGACCGTCAGTCACAATGACACGGTGGTTATGCAAACGTATTGGGGCGCATCGGTATCGGCTAACCCGTTTTTGGGTATGCGCTTTAATGGCGGCGCTGCAGGGGACACCGTGACCGTGACCTGGGTTGATAACACGGGTGCTACCGGTGATGGAGAAACCAAGATCCGCTAGGAGGGGGAGCGACCATGCAGCCACATCTGATAGCCGCCGCGACATTGTTGGCCGTGCTCACCGGCACGGCGCTGGCTGACGACGGTATGTTCGATGAATACCGCGAAATGATGGGCGATGACAGCCCCGCGGTATTTGTCATCGACGAGGGTGAGGAGTATTGGTACGAAACGCAGGGGCCCAAGGCTGCGAGTCTAGAGGCCTGCGATCTTGGCTTAGGGCCCGGTGTTGTAGAGGGGGCCTATGTTGGCTTTCCACGCTTTTTTGAGGATGCGGGTCGGGTCATGGATATCGAGGCACGACTGCAACATTGCATGATCGAGCTACAGGGCCGCAGCGCAGAAGAGGTTAATCGTAAGCCTTACTCGTTGCGCGGTGACATGGGCACGGAAATGGAAGCGCTGGTGGCGTGGTTGGCAGACCAGAGTGCCGGGATGGCGGTGAATCCGGGGCAGACCACCCGCGAAGAGCAGGCCAGTTACGCACTAGGCGAGCAGATCTTTTTCTACAGGGCTGGGCCCCACGATTTTTCGTGTGCCACCTGCCATAGCCAGAATGACGTGCGTATTCGCTTGCAGGCCTTGGCTAATTTAACCACCCATGAAGGCGCAGCTGAGGCATACACCACCTGGCCAGCTTACCGTATCTCTCAGTCAGTGGTGCGAACCATGGGCTGGCGTATGCGGGACTGCATGCGCCAGCAGCGCCTACCGGAACTCATAATGGGCTCAGAGGCGAGCGTAGCGTTACAGATGTTTTTAGCGGTCAAAGCGTCGGGTGCCGAAATGACCGCGCCGGGTCTGAAGAGGTAATGCTTATGCAACGCTACAGCTTTCTGGGACTGTTGAGTCTGCTGGTATCTACCGCTTTTGCTGACGATGTGCACACCGCCATGCGTGACTCAGTTGCTGATATTAATGGTGTCACTGTGTCGCGGGTGGATCGCGACCCACTGCAAACGTTTTGTAGCAAGCCTCGAGAGGAGGCAGGGGACCAGGCTGTTGCAGCAGAGCTACGCGCCGCGGCGATGGCCTCAGTAGTGATGCCCGCCGATGGTGCATTTTTGGGGAGTTGGCAGTCTGGTGCCGAGATCGCTAACAACGGTCGAGGTTTGCAGTATTCGGATGACCCTAGTGCGCCCAATGGGGGCAACTGTTATGCCTGCCATCAGCTTGATCCCCGTGAAGTGGCCTACGGCACTATTGGTCCCTCTCTAACAGGTTACGGCGCTCGCGGGCAAAGTGACGTGGTCTTGCAGTACACCTGGACCAAATTGTGGAATACCCATGCCTACAATGTTTGCTCACACATGCCGCGCTTTGGTGCTCAAGGTATTTTGACAGAACAACAGCTGAAGGACGTGATGGCCTATCTATTAGATCCAGCCTCGCCAGTTAATACACCTGTCACCGATTAACAACTTGAATTCTTGACCCCTCAGGGAGGCGCTTATGCAACGTCGTGAGTTCCACAAAATGCTCGCGCTGGGTTTGGCTGCGGGGTTGCACCTGCCGCAGTTGAGCCGCCGCAGTTTCGCCGCGGCCGACCCCTACGATTTGCCCCGTGTGGGCAATGTGCATTTGCTACATACGACTGATGTCCATGCCCAGTTGACGCCGGTGTATTACCGCGAGCCCAACGTCAACATAGGTGTGCATGGGGCCCGAAACCGCGCGCCACACTTGGTTGGCGAATCATTATTGGCGGAGTATGGACTGACTGGCAACGCCAGATCGTCACACGCCTTCACTTACCTTGATTACATAGCGGCGGCTGAACAATTCGGTAAGGTCGGTGGCTTTGCGCACCTGGCCACTTTGGTAAAGCATATAAAGGCTAATCGCCCCGGCGCGTTGCTCCTGGATGGGGGGGATCTGTGGCAGGGCTCAGCCACGGCATTGTGGACCAATGGTCAGGACATGGTCGACGCCAGTAAGTTGCTGGGTGTGGATGTGATGACCGGCCACTGGGAGTTCACGCTGGGTACTGATCGTGTCATGGAAATCGTTGAGGGCGATTTGGATGGGCATATCGATTTTGTGGCTCACAATATTAATGATATGGACTTCGGCGACCCGGTCTTTGCCAGTCATACCGTGAAGGAGATTAACGGTGTGCCGGTTGCGATTATTGGGCAGGCGTTCCCGTACACGCCAATAGCCAACCCTGGCTACCTCACTGAGGGTTGGACCTTTGGTATTCAAGAGCGTGAGCTACAAGACAAAATCGATGAAGTTCGAGCGTCGGGGGCACAGGTCGTAGTCTTACTCTCCCACAACGGAGCCGATACCGATATCAAGCTGGCGTCGCGAGTGAGTGGACTCGATGCGATTTTAGGTGGTCATACCCACGACGCCATTCCGCGCGCCATCGAGGTAAAAAATTCGGGTGGCATGACGCTGGTGACCAACGCCGGCTCCAACGGTAAGTTCTTAGGTGTGTTGGATTTTGATGTGCGCGACGGCGCTATCAAAGATTGGTCCTACTGGTTGCTGCCCGTTTTTGCCGATTTGCTACCTGCGGATCCTGATATGCAAGGGTTGATCGATGGTATCCGCGCGCCCTATGCCGATGCCTTAAGTGAGGTATTGGCGACCACTGGCGATCTGCTTTATCGCCGGGGTAATTTCAATGGCAGCTTTGATCAGTTGATTTGTGACGCCCTGCGCGATGAGCTGGATGCGCAGGTTGCGCTGTCTCCGGGGTTCCGTTGGGGCACCACGTTGCTGCCCGGGGACAACATCACCATGGAAGACCTGATGGCACAGGTGGCCATTACCTATCCCACTGTGACCTTGACGGAAATGAAAGGCGACTATCTCAAGTTGGTGCTAGAGGACGTGGCTGACAATTTGTTCAATCCCGACCCCTATTACCAGCAAGGTGGCGATATGGTTCGCGTTGGTGGACTGGATTACGCTATCGCGCCATTAGCGCCCTCGGGCGAGCGGATTGCGGATATGCGCCTGGGTACCGAGGCCATCGATCCGGCTAAAACCTACAAGGTGGCGGGCTGGGCGTCGGTACAAAAAGTCGAAGGCGAGCCGGTATGGGACGTGGTCGCACGCTGGTTACGCGCCAAGAAAACCATCGAGAGCGTTGATACCAGTCAGCCAGAGATTCGCGGTTTGTCAGGCAACCGGGGCATTGCTCTGTAGCTTGTTTAGGTGTCTAGGCTATCCAGGTCCTCTGCTGAATTGACGACAGAATCGGCAGTAAATAGCGACTGTCCCGTATTCGGTGCGTCGTAAATCACCAGTGACTTAACGCTATCAGAGATCACCTGAAGCACCTCTGAATACACCTGTGGTACATCTTCGGGCAGTGCTGTTCGCCAGCGCTGACTGACGTAGAAATAGGCTTCGTCTATTTCAGCAGACAGGGTTTGCAGTTTGGCGGGACCTGCTAAATCGACAATTTGAAATTTACGCTCGACATGCAATGCGACTAGGCTGAGGCCTCTGGCGCTCTCAATACTGTCCTCAACTTCCATTGCAGTGAGCAATGCTTCAGCGTCGTCTAACGCCAGACGGTGGGTGATGTCAAAACCGCCTTGTCGCCAAAGAATTTCGCTCACCACCACGCGCTCACCCTCAGCAACCGCGTAGCTGCTGAGAAGGTATACGATGAAGAGTGGAAGGAATTGGCGCATACGTATTGCGTCTAATAAGCGGGCCGGCGATTCTATCCCATCTAGTCGGTGCCGCGAAGCAAAAAAAAGTCATGGGAGAGTGTATTGATAGCTAAAATGGGCAAGCAGACCGAGATGAGCGAGGACAGTTCAGTCGTGATCATGCAGTCTGCGGCCGATCACCATCCCGCTTGGCAGCGCACCTGTATGCAGACGGTACGCAAATGGGCAAAGACTCAGGGTTGGCAGTATCAGTTCACTGATGATGCCTTATTTGCTGAGCTACCCAGCGATTTTGTACAGAAAGTGGGGTATCGGACACCCATACTGGCGGATCTGGGTCGCCTGTATTGGTTGCGCGACACTCTTGAGCAGTTAGGAGGCGTGGCCATCTGGATAGACGCGGATACGCTGTGTGTTGAGCCCTCCTGGCGACCGGGGTTACCGGTTCATGCCGCCTTTGGTGAAGAGCATTGGGTTCAGTCAGAAAAGGCCGGCGGTTATCGCTGTTTTAAAACACCCCACAACGCTTTTATGGCGTTTCGAGCGGGTAATCCAATCCTGCCCTTTCTGATTCACGTCACAGAATCGCTGGTTGAGCGTGTTGATCCGACTAAGGTGGCGCCGCAGATGGTAGGTCCCAAACTATTGAAGGCATTACACAGCTTGGCGCAGTTTGAGCTCTATCCCGAGGCAGGGGCCCTAAGCCCGGCGTTACTCGACGAGATAGTCACTGAGCCGGGAGCCGCGGTGGCTTGTTATCATGCAAGTGGCGCTCCGATGCCGGCGTTCCTAAATCTTTGTGCGTCCTTGTCAGATGGCTACGCTGATCAATTACTGGCTATAGCCCAAGAGCCCCAGCGCTGCGCCGTTCTAGCCGGTTGATACAGGCTTCTCCTGAGCTCTTTTGATGTCTGGCAGCTTCTTATGCTGCGCTACAGCAGGGTAGTCTATTCACGGCGTCTTAGTTACTGCTCAGTCTGAGTGCTCAAGAAGCGCTATTGCTGCTCTGATGAGTCGTAAGTGCTTTCGCCGTGAATTCAAAGTCATCGAGATGGATGTCATCGAGGCCTTTCTGATCGAAGGGGTCTTCTAGATGAGCCTGTACGTTATACAGCGAGATCAAAATAAAGCCATTGAGCATGCTCAGTAGATAAACAATGCCAATGGACTTGCTGGAGAGGTAGTGACTTAAGGTCGGCGTAAAAATGAACGGCACAAGGTAAATCGACAGCAGCAAATAGGCGCGCATACTCACCGGTGTACCGTGGCTTTTAATGGCGTTGAGCTCTTCAAGCGCCTCTTCCAAGTCTTGCACTACCCGCACCAGTTTTAGCCCCACCCGATTTCCTAAGGGCGAATCGGGGGCGCTAATAATATGATGAACATCCCGCATGGCAGCGCGAGCGTCATCCATACTGTGATCCGAGTGTCCCCGCAAGCGCGTCAGGAACGCAGAGGATAAATGGACGAAAACCGCATGAATGTGCGCGCGGAACTGGTCGTCGATTTTGCTGCTGCCAACCACCGTTTGGTAGCAGGCATGCATGGCTGCTTTGAATTGAGATAATACTCGAATCGCGCGTTCACGCCGTTGAAAGCTTTGTTTAATGGTAAAGACGAGGGGGAATACCACGGCGGCCCCAAGGAAAATCCAATCCATGTTGTAGCTAAATTGAAATTCGCGGCATAGATAGACAGCGAGAGCACAGATGGCCATGACATGCAGGGTCTTTCGATCAACAATATCGAGATAGGTTTTCATGCCTGGCGCTGGCTCCGTGGTGTTGACGCTAATCTCTGATGGTAAACTCGCCGAAGGTTTTGCACAATTTAACGGCTTGTGGGAGGCGTGCGCATGCTGGAACAACGTAGCCTTGGAATCAGCACGCTCTGCGACGTTCGTGCCGTGTTGTCTTTCGCGATACTCGCCATTTTGTCTGGTATGTCGGTGGCAAGTGAGAGCCCAGACCCCTTGTTTGCCACATCAGCGCCGCTTTCAATCGTGCTGGAGGGGCCCTTTGATGAAATCGATTCGCAGAGGGACAAGGAGGCGGAATATCCGCCGGGCGTACTCCGTTACCGCGAAGAATCTGGGAGCGAGGTTGCTCTTGATGTCAGTTATTCGCCCCGCGGTAATTATCGCCTAGATAAAAGCACCTGTAAGTACGCTCAGCTTTGGCTCAATCTGAAGAAGAAAGAAGTCAAAGATACCCTGTTTGACCATCAAGATAAGCTGAAGCTGGTCGTGCAATGCCGTGATGGCGATCGATATAAAGAGCTGCTGGCGCGCGAATACCAAGCCTATTTACTGTTGAACGCGCTGACACCAAACAGTTTTAGAGTTCGCTGGGTAACGGTGAGTTATCGAGATCTCGATGGCAACGAGCTGCGAGAGCATGGCGGTATGTTGGTGGAGCACCGTAAGCGACTTGCCAAGCGCCAAGATTTGGAAGCATTGAATCCTAATAGCGTGCCTTATACCGCACTTGAACAAGAGCACACGGCAGTGGTGTCGATGTTCATGTACATGATCAGCAACATTGATTTCTCGTTGATCGCTAGCCGTGAGGGCGCCTGTTGCCATAACGCCAAGGTGTTTCAAGAAAAGGGGAGTGAGCAATTTCGGGTAATTCCCTATGACTTCGATAGCTCAGGTTACGTCAAAGCGCCTTATGCAGAGCCCAACCCTGATTTGAAGCAGCGCCACATACGGCAGCGCGTGTATCGAGGATTTTGTGTTGATGATCGTGTGTTGGAAACCACGATCGCTCGCTTCGCGGCTAAGCGCGAATTGCTGCTGTCGGTGGCTGCAGACACGTCATTGGTCAGTGCGCGCACAGCCAAAGACAGTCGCAGCTATCTGGATTCCTTTTTTGAAGATATCTCCGATCCCAAAATCGTTGAGAAAAAAATAAAGGCTAAGTGCCGAGGTTGATCGCGATGCTTGTGAGCAAGATAAAGCTATCTATCCATGCGCTTGGGTTAGCGCTCGCGCTGGCAATCCCCTCCGTATTCGCCGGTGATGCCATTCCTTATCACTGGTCTGACGTGGCACGTATTGTCGCGGTGGGAGATATTCATGGTGATTACGATAATTACCGCGCCGTGCTTCATGAGGCCGGTGTAATCGACAAGCGCGGCAAATGGGTGGCGGGTAAAACTCACCTCGTTCAGGTCGGCGATGTTCCCGATCGTGGCCCGGACACACTAAAAATTATTAAGCACTTGCAGCAGCTGGAACAACAGGCCGAGAAAAAAGGCGGCAAAGTCCACGTGTTGATCGGTAATCATGAATTTATGAATGCCACGGGTGATTTGCGCTACGTGCATCCCGGAGAGTATGAGGCCTTTAAGACAAAACGCTCAACAGCCTATTTAGATGGCTACTACCAGCAGGTGGTGGCGGTGTTGGAGTCGCGGCGAGCCCAGACGCCCGAGGGAGAGGCAGAGCCGCCCATTATTGACGCTGCATTTAAAGAGACGTGGTATCGCGACCATCCGCCAGGCTACGTTGAACACCGTATTGCTTGGCAATCACAGGGAGAGATCAATCAATGGGTGGCGCAACACAACAGCGTTATACGCATCAATGATGTGTTGTTTATGCATGGAGGTCTCGGTCCCTCCATGCTGTCTCGGTCGTTAGCTGAGATCAATGAAACGATACGCCAGGAAGTAGCGGGAGCCTACGATAGTGCCGCCAGTTTAGGTGACGCTAGTGAGGGACCGCTATGGTATCGCGGTTTGGCAAGGAACCCAGAAGCAGAGGAGCAGCCCCACCTAGACGCGTTGCTTGCCACTTACGACGTGGAAGTGGTGGTGCTTGGACATACCCCGGATCTGGGTGTCATCACGCCGCGCTTTGGCGGCAAGGTCATCATTATCGATACGGGTATTTCGGCGCACTACGGTGCCCACCGGGCTAGTTTGCTGATTGAAGGCGCGACTCGGAAGGCCTTGCATGGGGAGCATTACACCCCACTACCCACAGATGAAGACAGTGTGCTCGTCTACTTTGAGGGTTTGCTGGCAGCTCAGCCAAAAAATGCCAAATTAGCTGCCCATATAGAAACGCTGAGGCCAACTGACGCTTTTGAGCAGCCCTAGCACTCTTCGGACGCCGGTCTGACAGGCAAATGCTAGCGATACGCCGAAAATGGCGGTAGACTTTTCGCTCTTAAATGCCGCCCCCTGGACGGACGTCGCCGGAATTCAACCGGAATGCAAAAGGACCTGTGTCATGCCGCTACTCAATTTAGATTCTCTCAAAGCTGCTCTCTGTGGGGGTAACAGCAATCAAGCGGAGCGCGAAACGCTGCGTGAGTTACTCATCAGTGTATTAGCCAAGGGATCTCGAGCGGACTTGCATACCGATGAAAACGAAATCGCTATGATTCAAAGCCTGGTGGCTGAGCACACCGGTGAGCAGCTTGAGGGTGTTGAGATTCGTACCGCGGCGATCATGATGTCAGATGACGATTCGATGCGAGGTATTGCGAAGCTCGCGGCGAAGGTATCAGAGCAGCACAAATTGCTGGTGATCAACGCGCTGCGTGACGTGATTTTGGCCGATGACCACGTTAGCCATCGTGAAATTGATTATTTCAACGCGGTCGCGGCGGCTTTGCGCTTGAGCTACGCTGATGCAGCCGGATTGGCGGAAGCCTGATCGACGCATCAACCGCGATTTTCAGAAAGCCACGCTTTGCGTGGCTTTTTTTATGGCGTGCTGGGCGCTAATTGTAGGATTAGTTTTGGTATTCAATCGGCAAGTGCGCTTATCAATAGTCATGGTGACGTTATGGGTTGGTGAGACTCAGCGGGCTTTAGGTCTAGTCAGTTCATGACAGGTCCCCGTTATATGATGCTCAGCGCCTTGGCCTTTGCGGTAATGGGCATTTTGGTAAAGACGGCCGGCGGCGCAGGTATCCCTCTTTTAGAGATCATTCTGGCCCGAGCGGTCATCTCGGTGCTGTTATCGCTCTACGCTATTGCGAGAGCTGGTGTTCACCCCTTAGGGAATCAGCGCTGGTGGTTGCTGGCGCGCGGTGTAACGGGTTTTTTCTCACTCAATTGCGTGTTCTATGCAGTACTTCACCTGCCCTTTGCCGAGGCAACCCTATTGCAGTACTTGCATCCGATCTTCACGGCCGCCTTGGCATTCGTTCTGCTACGGGAGGTGCCAACGACAGGTACTCTGATATGTGTCGCACTTAGCGTCTTGGGACTGGTGGTGATGCTAATGCCGGCCTTTTTGAACTCGGTCAGCGATAGAGATACTTTGGCTGTACTGGCGGGTTTGGGAGGCGCATTCGGTTCGGGACTGGCTTATGTCATCGTGAGGAAGCTTGCTAGCACCGAGCACCCTTCGGTCATTGTGTTGTACTTCCCCATGGTCTGTGTGCCCAGTGCATTGCTACTGGGTTTTGACGAGTTTGTTTGGCCTGATGAGAGCATGCTGTGGGTACTTCTGGGCGTGGGTTGCTTCGCACAATTGGGACAAATTGCTTTGACGCGGGCTATGAGCCTCGACTCGGCCAGTCGGGCTGCGAGCCTTTCCTACGTGCAAATAGTGTTTGCGATGTTATTAGGGCTGGTATTTTTTGGTGAATGGCCCACTGTGTATACCTTGCTGGGCGCGGGTCTGATTATCGCTGGCGCTGTTATAAGTACCTTGGTTAAGTTCCCAGAACGGCACAGTTAGGGTGAGGGCGCGTCTCCTCAATATTGAGAACAATGGGAGAGTTTAGCGACTTGCCGACCAGATGTTGTCGAGATCATTGCGGGTCACGTTGCCCAATTATATTGGCAGGTGGCGATGTTGTGGGTTTTCATTAATCTATGCAGCCGTTACCCCCCGAAGATCGAAGTCGAATTGTCGAAATGGCCTGGGAAGATCGCACCCCGTTTGAAGCCATTGAAGCGCAGTATGGTATGGATGAGGCGCAAGTCATTGCGCTCATGCGTCGCGAGCTTAAACCCCGGTCGTTTCGGCTGTGGCGACAGCGCGTCTCGGGTCGATTTACCAAGCACCGTAAAACACGAGGTTTCGACGTGGGGCGGTTTCGTTGTAGCACCCAGAAGATGCGTTAGCGACGCATTCAAGTATTGTAAAACTGAGCGCGAACGCGTGTGGTCAGCGGCCTTCGAGCTGGCCTGGCGAGCTCAAAGCCAAGCGTCTTCCCTGGTTTGTGGAGCGAGGCCTTCCCCGTCTTAAAGATTTGCTTATTCCCCACCGCTTGCGCGAAGCTAGCTGCGGACAGGGTGTCCAGGGCTAGGCGCTGTCAGTTTAGTACCGGGGGTGCATTTGCGGTTATGCCGCCATGGGTGCCAGCGCAGTAACTTCAATTTCGATGCGGTACTTGGGGTCAATCAGATTGCACTCAATCACCGTCGCGGCGGGCGGATTAGCGCCAAACGTTGTAGCGAGAATGGGTAGGCAGGGCTCTAGCTCCGAAGCATCCGGAAGGTAGTAATTCACTCTAACGGTATCTGCAAACGTCGCGCCGGCTTTTTCAAGGGCCGCACCAATAGTGTCTAGGGCCGATTGGCATTGGGTGGTCACGTTATCACCTTGGCCCACAGTACCTGCAACGTGGACAAATCCTCCCGCCACAACGGCTCTGCAATACCCCATTTTTGCTTCAAATTCGCCGCCTGAAGAAATGCGCTTAATCATAATCTGCTCCTGAATGTGTTCACTGGGCTGCAAAAGGAGATCAGCCGAGATGGGTGTTTGTGCCGAGATGGGTGTTTGTGCCGAGATGGGTGTTTGTTAAGAAGCTTGAGTCCTACCAGTGCGCTCTGCGTCTCGGGTGAAAATATCTGATCAATCGCTTTGTTCGCTTTAGTGTAGCGTTACAACTCTCAGCCACCCCGTGCTTAGGCGAAGTCCTTCATCGGTTTGTTGGTACGCTTGAGGGCATGTGTAACCCCTCGGACCCAAAACCCTGAGCGTTCTTAGGCTATAGGCTAGGCATATGGCGATGCTGTATGTCGGGGTCCGCGGCGATAATGCACGCCCCGTGCGTTGCTGATAAAAAAAAGGGGCCAGCTATCGCTAACCCCTTTCTCATATTTGGCTCCGCCTGCTGGGCTCGAACCAGCGACCCAATGATTAACAGTCATTTGCTCTACCAACTGAGCTAAGGCGGAATGATCTCCCCTTCGGAAGGGCGGCAACTATACAAGACCCCAAAAATTGAAGTCAACCGTTGCTGTGCCCATTTACTGCCGTGCTGTAAATTATCGCCAAAACCGCAATACTGTCCGTTTCTGCTCAAATTAGTGCCCGTTGCCATGTCCCGTAAGTTCGAAGTCGTATCCAGCTATCAGCCCGCCGGGGATCAGCCCCGGGCGATCGAGCAGCTTGTGCAGGGCATTGAGGCAGGTCTCGCTTCGCAAATTTTGTTGGGTGTGACGGGGTCAGGCAAGACTTTCACCATGGCTAATGTGGTTCAGGCGGTGCAACGCCCTACGATTGTGATGGTGCACAACAAAACCTTGGCCGCTCAGCTTTATGGAGAGTTCAAAGAATTTTTTCCACACAACGCCGTGGAGTATTTCGTCTCTTACTACGATTACTATCAGCCGGAGGCCTATGTACCGTCTTCGGATACCTTCATTGAGAAAGACGCGCAGGTTAATGACCACATTGAGCAAATGCGGTTATCCGCCACCAAAGCCCTATTGGAGCGCGAAGACTGCTTGGTGGTGGCAACTGTCTCGGCGATCTACGGTTTGGGTGATCCCGAGTCCTATTTTCGAATGGTAATGCACCTTTCCCGCGGCGAGCTCATTGATCAGCGGGGCATCCTCCGTCAGTTAGCGGAACTGCAGTACAGCCGTAACGACATCGATTTCAAGCGCGGTACCTTCAGAGTTCGCGGTGATGTCATTGATATTTTCCCCGCAGATTCGGATGAGCTGGCGATTCGTGTGGAACTGTTCGACGAAGAAATTGAGAACATATGCAGCTTTGACCCCCTGACGGGTGCGGTCGCAGAAAAGTTACCGCGGGTAACTATTTTCCCCAAAACCCACTACGTGGCCTCTCGAGACACCCTACTGGGCGCCGTGGATCTGATTGAAGAGGAGCTCGAACAGCGGGTTAAGCAGCTCAAGGACGCGGAGAAGTTGCTTGAGGCCCAGCGAATTCAGCAGCGCACGCGCTACGACCTAGAGATGATTCGAGAGCTGGGATACTGCCAGGGCATCGAAAACTATTCTCGCTATCTCTCAGGGAGGGCCCCGGGAGAGCCGCCGCCTACGTTATTTGAGTACCTACCTAAAAATGCCCTGCTGATGGTGGATGAGTCCCACGTATCGATCCCGCAGATTGGCGGTATGTTCCGCGGAGACCGATCGCGCAAAGAGACCCTGGTGGAATATGGGTTTCGCTTGCCGTCAGCGCTGGATAACCGCCCGTTGAAGTTCGAAGAATGGGAAACCCTGTGTCCGCAGGCAGTCTATGTGTCGGCAACCCCCGGCAATTATGAGGTTGAACATGCGGGGCAAACCGTAGAGCAGCTGGTTCGGCCTACAGGTCTTGTGGACCCTGAGGTGGAGGTGCGACCGGCCCGCACCCAAGTCGACAACTTACTCGAAGAAATTCATCAAACTGTCGCGGCGGGTGACCGCGTACTGGTGACCACCCTTACCAAGCGCATGGCTGAGGATTTGACCGAGTTTTTGAGCGAACACGACGTCCGCGTGCGGTATCTGCACTCAGATATCGATACGGTAGAGCGCGTAGAGATCATTCGAGACTTGCGCTTGGGTAATTTCGATGTGCTGGTGGGCATTAACTTATTGCGAGAGGGCTTGGATATGCCCGAGGTCTCACTTGTGGCAATTTTGGACGCTGACAAGGAAGGTTTTTTGCGTTCCGATCGTTCCCTTATTCAGACCATTGGTCGAGCAGCGCGGAATTTGAAAGGTCGCGCTATTTTGTATGCAGACAATATTACCGGCTCGATGGAGCGCGCGATGGCAGAAACCCAGCGCCGTCGTGAAAAGCAGGTGGCCTTTAACGAAGCCAATGGCATTACACCCAGGGGTATTGAGAAGTCGGTACAAGATATCCTTGAGGGTGCACGCCGCATGCCGACGCGGGCGCGGAGTGCTCGAGAGCGCAAAGTGGCGGAGGCCAGTGCGGCCTACGCCGAGGACGTGGCAACACTGACGCCGGCGGCGCTAGCCCGTAAGCTCGAGAAGATGGAGGCCACCATGCTTGAGCATGCCAAGAATCTCGAATTCGAGGAGGCCGCGCGGTTGCGCGATCAGTTAACCGAGTTAAAGCAATTGGCCTTTATCGGCTGAGAAGAGGGCTGAGGAAACAAGATGACGCCCCACTTACTATTTGTTTGTACCCACAATCGCTGCCGTAGCATTTTATGCGAAGCCATCGTCGGGCAGCGTGCCGGAGCAAGCCTGCGAGTCAGTAGCGCGGGTAGTGCGCCGGTAGGAGAGGTGTTCCCTGCCACCCTTCAGCATTTACAGCGTCGGGGGTATGACACCCAAGGCTTGGCGAGTAAATCTTGGAACAGTTTTCAAGACGTGCATCTAGATCGTGTGATCACGGTTTGCGATAGCGCGGCGGGAGAGAGCTGCCCGCTATGGTTGGGGTCGGTAACCCGTGAGCATTGGCCACTTACCGATCCGTCAAAACTGACAGACCCCGCCGAACAAGCGGCAGCCTTTGATCAAGTTATTGATTCCATTGAAGCGCAGGTGGCGACTTGGATCCTAATCGCTGGATTCAAGCCCTGACGGTAAAGCCTACTTCAACCCGTTTTTCTTCCTCTCGATTGTGCGCCCAAGGCTCACCGCCGTGGTGGCGGGCAATCAAAGCTACCACGTGTAACCCCAAACCCAAGTGGCCTTGGCTCTCTGCGCGCTGTCGATGCGACACCATGGGCTGAAATAGGTTGTCGGTGGGCTCGGGCAGCGCGGGACCCGCGTTAATCACGCTCAATCGCCACCACAATCCCCGGTGCTCCAGTCGCAATTCGATAGCCTGCCGTTCTTGGCTAAAGGACACGGCATTGGCGATGAGTTTGTCCAAGGCTTGAACTAAACGCTCGGGTGCCACACGTGCTTTGGCCTCGGCTGAGTCGCTGGCAAAGACAATGGAAAAATCGCTGTAAGAACTGCCATAGGCGCGACTCAGATCGGTCAGCAGGGCATTTAAGTCAGTCTCTTGGTACTCACTCTCATCCGGCGCTTGCTCCAAACGGTTCGCTTCGTTCATAGCGTCGAGTAAATTACTCAGACGTGTAAGGCCCTCTCGCCCACGTTTGAGTAGTGTCTCTCGCTGCTCGCCTTCGGCATCGACCAGTTGTTCCAATGTGGCATTGACGATGGCAATCGGGGTGCGAATTTCGTGAGCAAGCGTGCGCGGTAAGGAGCGTAAATAATCTTGCGTGTCATCCTGCTCGCGCAGCAGGCGATTGAACTCCCGAGCCAGCGCGTTGATCTCATCGTTGCGTGGGTCTGTGGGCAGCATTTGTCGATCTCGCTGCTCGCGCCGACGCTCTGCTGCTGCAATGAGTCGGTGTAAGCGTTGGTGAGCGCCTAACGCATAACCCAGGAACACAGCGCTAATGAGACCGAGTCCGCCAAGTACATAAAACCAGAGTTTTCGGTGCAGTGAGGTGGCTGCGTTAAGCACCACGTCGAGCGGCAGCGTGGTTTGCACTACCCCAATGACGCCCAGTTGCGAGTGGCGAATGGGCGCTGTGTAGCTGAGCTGTGTCTCGTCGTCTTGGGCTTGCAGCGCAGCATTACCTTGTCCGCGAAGGGCGTTGCTAACAGAGGGGTTTACGAGCCGGCCATCAGCTTGCAGGCCGCGCCATTCGGTGGCGCTGGGGCGTTTGAGAATACGATCCCAAAGTGAGGGCGTGGCAGGGGTTGGTTCGGTAGTGCCGATCTTGGGTAACTGTGTGCCAAAAGTGTTGAGTGGCCAGCCCCAGCGATCGGTAATCACCACTTCGGCGCCACGCTCGACTTGCCATGGCGCGCTATCCATGAGCGTTTGGGTTGCGGCAATCAATTCGGGGGGCGCCGCGGTCTCCGTGGGGCGCAAATTACCGCGGATACTGACGCCACCGTCATCCACGTCGACATAATAGAGACCCAGTCGGCCCTTAAGGGTTTCGAGGGGGATGGCCAATTCGATTATGTTGTCATCGGGCGTCTCGCTCCAGTAGCCGAAGATACCGGGTGCTGTGGTGTGCCGATGGTTATCGATAAGGGCGGGTGCCAGCGGACCGGGCTCGCTGTTGGCTATGGCATAGCGGAGCCGGTGGGGCTCCTGCCAAAGCGTGAGTATCAAGCGATCGCCATCAGCTTGCGCGCTGTCAGCACGATTCCATCGGCGTGTCAGCTCTCGAGCGCGTATGCCCAAATACAGCTGGCCACCATAGATGCCCGAGTACACCTGCAACGGTCTTTTATCACTACCAAATTGCCGCTGCCATTGGTTTTGCCAGTCTTCTAGATTGCCATCCAACGCTGGCGGTTGGGTCAGCTGGGGTGCATACAGACTGTTCAAATTCAACGCGTTTTTGATGCGCCCGCTGTCACCATACAGTTGTTCCGGTTGCGTGCTCAGGACTTGAGCAATCAATGTTGCGCTTCGTTGCAGGGCAGTCTGTTGTTGTTCTAGAAGCGTCTGTTCACTGTCGCGGATGTAATGGAAGGTGAGGCCGGGCAGCACCAGCAACGTCAGGCTGAACAGTATTAGCTGTCGGCGCGGAGTCACGACTCATCTAGCCAGCGATAACCGAGTCCGTAGGCGGTTTCGATGGCGGTAAAGTTGGCATCAACGGCTTCAAATTTTCGGCGGAGCCGTCGAATGTGGGAGGTGATGGTGCTGTCGTCTAGAACCACATTGGCAGCGTCCATCAATTGTTGGCGATTGCGAATATGCCCGGGGTGACGCGCCAGTGCGTGCAGCATCCAGAATTCGGTGTAGGTCAGCTCAATGGCCTGATCTTGCCAGCGTGTCGACATGCGCTCCGTGTTCATTTCTAGGTCGCCACGAGACAATACCTGCTCGCGTATTTCGGGTTGCGTTAAAGCCGCCATACGGCGTAACAGCGCGGTGACACGCGCCAGCAAATGCGCTTGTGAAATGTCTTTGGTGAGATAGTCATCGGCGCCGAGCCGAAGTCCCGAGATAATGTCGATCTCGGTATCTCGTGCGGTCAAAAACACGATGGGCAGGAGTGGATGTTGAGTGCGTAGCTCGCGACACAAATCAAAGCCCGCCTCGGCATCGTGACCCAACCCCACATCCAACAGCACCAAATCCGGGGTCCGGTCCGCGATACCGATGCGCGCACTGCTGGCGTCGGCGTACAGGCTCACGGCATAGCCATGCTTGGCGAGTAAGTCGCGGTAACTGGCGGCGAGCGCCGGTTCGTCTTCGACTATGGCGATGTGGGATTTCATGGGGGCAGTTTAAAGAAGAATATCGAGGAGTGTGAGCCGCTTTATCGATGTAACAATCACCGCACATAGGGTGCACTTTCGTGGCGCGCTCAGCACGTCGCTGGGGTATACTCCGCGCCTCATATCCCGGGCCGCCTTGTCGGCCAGCCACGCGACCTTTCGTAGGGGTCGCCACTGACTTAAGGAGCGCAGTGTGCCTGTTATTACTCTTCCCGATGGATCCCAGCGTCAATTTGAGGCGCCCGTTACCGTTTTTGATGTCGCCAGCGACATTGGTCCTGGTCTAGCCAAGGCGGCTCTCGCCGGTGTCGTTGATGGTCGCGAGGTGGATACGTCGTTTGTTATTAGCGCCGATGCGGCCTTGAGCATTGTCACGGAGCGCGATGAAGCCGCGTTGGAAATTATCCGCCACTCCACCGCCCACCTGTTGGCACAGGCGGTGCAACAGCTGTTTCCCGGAACCCAGGTAACCATTGGGCCGATCGTGGAAGACGGCTTTTATTACGATTTTGCCTCGGGCCACAACTTCACTCCGGAAGATTTGGAAAAGATCGAACAGCGTATGACCGAGATCACGGCAGAAGACGTAGCCGTTGAGCGAGTGGTGTATCCCCGGGACGAAGCCATTGAGTTGTTCCGAAACATGGGTGAGCACTACAAAGTGCAAATCATTGAGGACCTGCCCGAGGGCGAGGAGATTTCGGTCTATCGGCAGGGCGAGTGGATGGACTTGTGTCGGGGCCCCCATGTGCCCAGCACGGGTCGATTGAAAGCGTTCAAGCTAACGAAAGTGGCCGGTGCTTACTGGCGGGGTGATGCGAACAATCAACAGCTGCAGCGCATTTACGGTACGGCTTGGACCGATAAAAAGGCGCTCAAGGCTTACTTGAATAGAATTGCCGAGGCAGAAAAGCGCGATCACCGCAAAATCGCCAAGAAATTAGATCTGTTCCATACCCAGGAGGAAGCCCCGGGCATGGTGTTCTGGCATCCCGCGGGTTGGAGCATCTATCAGTCGATTGAGCGTTACATGCGCGAGCGTCAACGCGAATTTGGCTACCAGGAAATCAAAACCCCGCAGGTGGTGGATATCAGTTTGTGGCAGCGCTCAGGTCACGCTGACAAGTTTGCAGAAGGCATGTTTACCCTAGAGGCGGAAGAGCGACAGTTTGCGGTTAAGCCCATGAATTGCCCCTGCCACGTACAGGTGTTTAATCAGGGGCTAAAGTCCTACCGAGACCTGCCATTGCGACTGGCAGAATTTGGCAGTTGCCACCGTAACGAGCCCTCGGGTTCGCTCCACGGCATCATGCGCGTGCGCGGTTTCACCCAAGATGATGCGCACATCTTCTGTACCGAGGACCAAATTCAGTCAGAAGTGGCCGACTTCATTGACATGCTGCACGCTGTGTATGCCGATTTCGGCTTCGATGAGGTGATTTACCGACTGTCTACCCGGCCCGAACAGCGCGTGGGTTCTGATGCCGATTGGGACCGTGCTGAATTGGCTTTGGCTGAGGCGCTCAATGCCAAGAATTTGCCTTGGGAAGAGTTGCCGGGAGAGGGTGCATTTTATGGTCCGAAAATCGAATTCTCGCTGAAAGACTGCATTGGTCGAGTCTGGCAGCTAGGCACCATTCAGGTTGATTTTTCTATGCCGGGCAGGCTCGACGCCCAATACGTGGCCGAGGATGGCAATCGCAAGGTGCCGGTCATGTTGCACCGTGCGGTCCTGGGCTCGTTTGAGCGATTCATCGGCATCCTAATTGAGCACTACGAGGGCGAGTTCCCGCTGTGGTTGGCCCCCCAACAGGCCGTGATCGCAAATATTACCGACAAGCAGGCGACATACGCCAAAACCCTTGAGCAGCAGTTAACTGCGGCGGGTTTCCGAGTGAGCTGTGATCTGCGCAATGAAAAGATAGGCTTCAAGATCCGCGAGCACGAAATCGGCAAAGTACCCTACGTCTTGGTAGTTGGGGACAAGGAAATGGAGCAGGGCACCGTGGCCATTCGTGGCCGCCATGGCCGTGATTTGGGCACCCAACCCATCGCTGATTTGATCGATTTAATGGCCCGCGAAACGGCGCAATTTGGTCGGCGGACTGAATGACTAGCGATTCGGGCACTTTGGGGCGCTAAATCCGGCCCGATAAGCCTCGATTTGGGCGGTATTTTTCCCCAGATCGGCAGGCGCTAGAACTGGCTGAGACGCTTGAGATTCGGGGGTAACCCCTATATTATCGGCGCCCTCATTGACTGGGGTGGTCCCTCTGCGGTTTGAGCGCAGCGTTGGGCCATCAACTGCCCAACTTGAACTAGGGGGCCTGCGTCATTGACGTTGGCTTGTTTCAATGGGCTTTAGAAGGAGATTTGCAGCATCAAGACCGAGAGCAAGAGCAAGAAGGCACTGACCAACGAGCAAATTGAGGCGCCGCAGGTGCGCTTGATTGACGCCGAAGGGCAGCAGGTTGGGATTGTGTCCAACGCAGAGGCTCAGGCAGCAGCGGAAGCAGCCGGTATGGATCTGGTTCTAATGGCAGAGGGCGACACCCCTGTCTGCAAGATCATGGACTACGGCAAGCATATCTTCGAAGCGAAGAAGCAGAAGTCTGCGCAGCGCAAAAAAGCGAAGCGCATTCAGGTTAAAGAGATTAAGTTTCGTCCAGGGACGGAGGAAGGAGACTACCAGGTAAAACTACGCAACCTGGTGCGTTTCCTCGAAAATGGCGATAAGGCCAAAGTCACGATGCGCTACCGCGGTCGTGAGATGGCTCATCAGGAAATCGGCATGGAGTTACTCAAGCGAGTAGAAGCCGATCTGAGCGAATTGGGTAACGTTGAGCAGTTTCCAAAAATGGAAGGCCGGCAGTTGACCATGGTTATCGCACCCAAGAAACGGGGTTAGTGGCCCGTGAATGCCCTAACACCCGAACAGTGAACTGTCTGCGCCTGAGTGCGTGTGACTAAATGCGGAGTACATAGCAATGCCAAAAGCAAAAATTCACAGTGGGGCAGCTAAGCGTTTTAAGAAAACCGCTGGCGGCTATAAGCGCAAGAGCGCTTACAAGAGCCACATCCTGACCAAGATGACGACCAAGCGTAAGCGTCAGCTTCGCGGCACGTCTATGATCCATCAGTCCGACAAGGTGCTGATTGATCGTATGTTGCGCGCCAAATAATTCGTCGATTGAGTAAGGAGATTACTGATGCCTCGCGTAAAACGTGGTGTGACCGCTCATCGCCGTCACAAGAAAATTCTTAAGAAAGCCAAGGGTTATTACGGTGCGCGCTCGCGCGTATTCCGAGTTGCTAAGCAAGCGGTTACCAAGGCAGGCCAATATGCCTACCGCGATCGCCGTCAGCGTAAGCGACAGTTTCGTGCCCTGTGGATTACCCGGATCAATGCGCAGTCTCGTGCTAATGGCATGACCTACAGCCGCTTGATCAATGGCCTCAAGAAGGCCAACGTGGTACTGGATCGACGGGTTCTCGCCGATCTGGCAGTGTATGACAAGGCAGCGTTTACCGCTGTTGTCGAGCGCGCACGCGCAGCACTCGCCGCTTAATTTGCCGCTCGCGCAAGCGGGCCGTGATGAGTGATAGAGAGGGGCGCATGCCCCTTTCTTTTTGGATGATTCTAAAGGCTGAACTTCACCGGTTCAGCCCCATTGAGGAAGCAGCGAGAGTATTGCCATGGAATCTCTTGACGCACTAAAAGACGAGGCTCTAGCGCTTATTGCGGGGGCAGAGGATGGCGCGACACTTGAGCAATTGCGCGTCGATTATTTGGGTAAGAAGGGCCGCCTGACCGACCTATTAAAAGGCTTGGGTAAGCTCAGTGCCGAGGAGCGCCCCGCGGCTGGGGCGCTGATTAACCAGGTTAAGCAGGAACTGCAAGAAACACTCAACACCCGTAAGGCTGTGCTCGAGAACGATGCCCTGGCGGTCCAGTTGGCTGCCGAGAGTGTTGATGTGACCTTGCCAGGTCGTCGTGTCGATGTAGGTGGTTTGCACCCCATTACCCGCACGATTGAGCGTATTGAGACTTTCTTTGCCAGTATTGGGTTTGAGTCTCGGGAAGGCCCTGAGATCGAGGACGATTACCACAACTTTGAGGCCCTCAATATTCCAGCACACCATCCGGCACGCGCGATGCATGACACGTTTTACGTGGATGACAGTCACGTCTTGCGCACCCATACCTCGGGTGTGCAGGTTCGCACCATGGAAACTGAGGCGCCGCCGCTGAGAATCATTTGTCCAGGCCGTGTTTATCGATGTGACTCAGACCTTACCCACTCGCCCATGTTTCACCAAATTGAGGGGCTGCTCATTGATGAGTCGGCCAGCTTTGGCGACTTGAAAGGGCTGCTACAAGATTTCCTGCACAGCTTTTTCGAGCGTGATGATTTGGCGGTGCGTTTTCGACCTTCGTATTTCCCTTTTACCGAGCCCTCTGCTGAGGTCGATATTCAGTGCGTGAAATGCAGTGGAGAAGGGTGTCGCATTTGCAGTCAAACCGGCTGGCTAGAGGTGCTGGGATGCGGCATGGTCAATCCTAAGGTCCTGCAAATGAGCGGGATTGATAGCGAGCGTTTCACCGGCTTTGCTTTTGGTCTGGGTGTCGAGCGCCTGGCGATGCTGCGTTACGGCATCGGTGACCTGCGCCTAAATTTTGAAAATGACCTGCGCTTCTTGCGTCAGTTTGCTTAGGGAGCGGCCGAGATGATTATTTCTGAACAGTGGCTGCGCAGCTGGGTAAGTCCAGAGATCGATACTGAGGCCCTCGCCCATCAGTTGACCATGGCGGGGCTTGAGGTCGATGCCATTACGCCTGTGGCCGGAGAATTTTCTGGGGTGGTCGTTGCCGAAATTATCTCGGCTGAACAGCATCCAGACGCGGACAAACTTCGGGTATGTCAGGTTGAGACCGGCGAAGGGCTGGTGCAAATTGTCTGCGGTGCGCCTAACGCTAGAGTGGGTCTCAAGGCGCCCTTAGCCAAAGTGGGTGCGCGACTTCCCGGTGATTTTAAAATCAAGAAGGCTAAACTCCGCGGCGTCGAGTCCCAAGGCATGCTCTGTGCTCAAGCAGAACTCGGTATTTCCGAGGAAAACGCAGGCCTTATGGAGCTGGACGCTGATGCACCCGTTGGAGCCGACCTGCGGGACTACCTCAATCTGGATGACCATACCTTGGAATTGGGTCTCACCCCCAATCGCGCCGATTGCCTTAGCATTTTGGGTGTGGCGAGAGACGTGGGTGCCATTACCGGGGTCAGTGTTGCGGCGAGTGAGCCGATAACTATTGATGTCACGACAGACAAAGTATTTCCCGTTGTCGTAGAAGCGACAGCGAAATGTCCACGTTACCTTGGGCGCGTTATTTCGGGCGTGGATATGAACCGGGCCACGCCCTTGGCCATGGCTGAGCGTTTACGACGGGCAGGGCTGCGTTGTATTGACCCGGTGGTCGATGTCACCAACTACGTCATGCTGGAATTGGGACAACCCCTGCATGCTTTCGACCTTGACACGCTAGAGGGCGGCATTGTGGTTCGTGATGCCAAGCCGGCGGAGCAAATGACCTTGTTGGATGGCTCGGAGATCACGCTGGAAGAGGGCTCTTTGGTCATTGCAGACCATAACCGTGCCTTGGCGCTGGCGGGGATCATGGGTGGTGAAAATAGTGGCGTGTCAGCCAACACCCAAAATGTCTTTCTAGAAAGCGCGTTCTTTGCGCCAGAACTCATTGCGGGTCGCGCTCGCCGTTACGGGTTGCACACCGATGCTTCCCACCGCTACGAGCGCGGTGTTGATTGGCAGTTACAACAGCGGGCTATTGAGCGCGCGACAGAGCTGCTTTGCCAGATAGTAGGTGGCGAAGCCGGGCCCATTGTCAATGTTAGCAGCGAATCTGAATTGCCCCAGCAGGTGGAGATCAATCTGCGTTCCAGCCGTATTCGCCGCCTGTTAGGTTTCGATTTTCCCAGTATGCAGATATCTGACATTCTAAGTGCCTTGGGATTTTCGGTGACGCCGGTTGAGGACGGGGTGTGGCGTTGTGTGGCACCGAGTTGGCGCTTCGATATGTCTCAGGAAGACGATTTAATTGAGGAGCTGGCGCGGATTTACGGTTACGACAATTTGCCGGCCACGCGTATCAGCGCACCGTTAGCGATGGTAGCGGAGACTGAACACAAGCGCGGACTGGCTGCAGTACGCCGGCAGCTGGTGGCACGCGGCTTCCATGAGGCAATTACCTTTAGCTTCGTGGCACCTGAATTACAAGCTATGTTCCGAGATTCGGAGCCGGCCATTGCCCTGCGTAACCCCATCTCGGCAGACCTGTCGGAGATGCGCACCAGTTTGCTACCGGGCCTTGCCAATGCTTTGGCGCACAACATTAAGCGTCAAACAGCACGACTGCGGTTGTTTGAAACCGGGGGTACGTTCTTTGTAGAAGGCGAGGCTTATCATCAGCGCCAGCGCTTGGGTCTGGCCATGCTGGGCGCTCGCGATAGCGAAAACTGGACGGGTGATGCTGAGCGCATTGACTTCTATGATATGAAGGGCGAGATCGAGCAAATCCTAGCCGGAGCCGGAATTGATGCCACCTTTACAGCCGCGGCTCATCCCGGTTTGCATCCAGGGCAAACCGCAGAGGTGCGGTTGGGTGAGCAGCGAATCGGAGTCTTTGGGTCGCTGCATCCCACGGTGGCTAAGGATTTAGATCTACCCGCGGCGACTTACCTCGCTGAGCTGGATTTGACGCACATGTTGTCAGCGCAGATACCCGCCTATCAGGATATCTCGCGCTACCCTGAAAGCCGGCGTGACATTGCCGTTATGGTTCAGGATACTGTGACGGCGGAGCAAGTGCTGACACAAGTCCGTGGCGCGGCTGGCCCTGCACTTGTTGATTTGCGTGTGTTCGATGTCTATGCGGGAAAGGGTGTAGAGCCCGGTCATAAAAGTTTGGCTTTGGGTTTGACTTTCCGAGATCAGACGCGCACTCTGGACGACTCGGAAATTTCCGACGTTATTGCACAAGTCGTTGATTCGCTGAAGGAAAACCTTGGCGCTCAACTCCGGAGTTAGGTGAACGACAATGCCGGCACTGACCAAATCGGACATGGCAGACAAGCTGTTTGAAGAACTGGGTCTCAATAAACGCGAGGCCAAGGAAGTTGTGGAGCTGTTTTTTGAAGAAATCCGCACTTGCTTAGAGAACAATGAACCGGTGAAGCTCTCCGGGTTTGGAAACTTCGACTTACGCGACAAGCGCCAGCGGCCAGGGCGAAACCCGAAAACGGGAGAAGAGATTCCGATTTCTGCTCGCCGCGTGGTGACGTTTCGGCCTGGCCAGAAATTGAAGGCACGTGTTGAAGAGCGTGCGGATGAGGGCTTGCTAGACGATGCTTGAGCCAACCCACAATAGCGAATTGCCGCCGATTCCCACCAAACGCTATTTCACCATCGGTGAAGTGAGCGATCTGTGTGCCGTAAAGCCCCATGTATTGCGTTACTGGGAGCAGGAATTTCCGCAGCTGAAGCCGGTGAAACGACGCGGTAACCGACGCTACTATCAGCGTGGTGATGTAGAGATGATTCGGACGATTCGCAGTCTACTGTATGAACAGGGTTACACCATTGGCGGCGCTCGACAGCGCATGACCCATGAAGATGACGGCCCCAATGCGGTGGAGGTTCAATCTCTTGCCCGGGAATGCATTGCTGAATTAGAACGCGCTCGGGCCCTGCTGGATATTGCCAAAGACTGATTTCGCATCCAGCGTCTGGATGTGTATAATCCGCGACCATTCGGGGCGTAGCGCAGCCTGGTAGCGCACCACACTGGGGGTGTGGTGGTCGCAGGTTCAAATCCTGCCGTCCCGACCAACTTATGAAAAAACCGCCCGAGGGCGGTTTTTGCTTTTTAGTCGGGACGTTGGATTACATCTCGTTGCAGGTTAGCCAGGCATGCTATCGTACGGTTCGTGTAGTACATGAACCTTGGCATGGTCTGAATCAGCAATATTTTGGGCTATCGCCATACTTATTGGCGGACTTGGCACCGTCTATAGCGAGCAAAATAATTAAAGCAATATTGATTACTGGGATTAGGCTAAGCAAGAACCACCAGCCGCTGCGCCCTGTATCGTGCAAGCGTCTTACGGTCACAGCCAGCGAGGGTATGAAGGCCAAGGCGATGTAGAGGCCACTGATCAATCCGTAGCCAGTGCTTTCCGATACAAGCCCCAGCTGTCGATCGAGCAAGCTCAGGGTTATGGCGGGAATGAGATTGACGACAAAAAACCACCAATACTCGGCGCGCCGCGCGCGACCCTTGAACTGAAAGTATTGTTTGAAGCATCCGAAGTAGTAAGCGAAGGGGTTTTTTGCCGGCGTTCGCGTGCTATTGACCAAAGGCGCAGCCTGTAGGACTGCGCCGCACTGATAACACTTTTCATCTGTATCAAGATTCTGTTCACCGCAAGCCGAGCAGTACACCGTATCGGATCCTTAGCAGATATGTCAGTTCGTCAAATGGTCGGTGTGGCTTTATACAGGTTCCACACGCCACCGCGATTTGAACGGAAGATTACGGTTCTGCCGTCCTTTAGGAATACGGGAGAATCATCGTAGCTTTGATTGCTGGTGATTTGTCGGCGATCGGTGCCGTCTGTGCGCATCAGCCAAACATTGAAATTGCGCTTGTCTTCTTTGCTGGTCCCCGTTGCTTCATCTGATGCAAAAATAATGAAGCGGCCTGAGGGGTGCCAAGAGGGGCTTATATCGTTGGCATTGCCGCTGGTGACCTGCGTTGGCGAACTGCCATCAATACGCATGGTCCAGATTTGTTTCTGGCCACCTTGCTGCCTTACAAACAAGATCTGTCGGCCATCGGGAGATACCGAGGGTGTTTCACCATCACTCAACTCAGTCAGGAGCCCGCCATTAAGGCTCACGCTCCAAACGGAAGGCGACATACGGTTCGCACTGTGGGATTGAAATACCACTGTCTCATCACCTCCCATTGATGGGGCAATATCCATTGATGCTCCGGTAGTGATACGGGTGATGCCACCGGCGCCGTCAGAACGTATTCGCCACAGACTCTGGCCGTTGCCTGCGCGATTAGAGCTGAACAATAAGAACTGTCCATCCCGCGTGTAGGTCGGAGTCATATTCAGCGATTTGTTGTCCCCAATGGTCGTTTTTGCGGTACTCAAAGCACTCTGGCGAAACATCTGGGCCTGATTGGTGGCATCGATAACAGCGTAGCTCACAGCATCCTGCGTGGGTGAGACCGCGGGTGATCCCAGTTGAACTTTTGGGTCAACATTTTGGGTGAGATTGACTAGGTCGGTAACTGTACTGTTGTCTGTGACATCTTTGTGGGCCGAAATCCTGACTGTCTGGAAGCTGGGGACCACTTTTTGCTCGGCTAGCTGGGGAACTACACGGCGGTAGTCAGTGGTTTGGAACGAAGATGTCGATGCACAACCCCCTATGACGAAAGCGAGGCCCAAGGTTGCGGCGCGAGTCACTGTTAATTTCATTGCAGTCTCCAAGAGGTGTGATTAATCATTTTTGGTGTTTTACGAATAGAAAGTCACCACCGTCACTCTCTAAAAATCGAATGTTGCTGTACTGCGGCATTTGCCCAGATTGCGTGACTACGGGCTCACGTACCGAGTTGTACAGATAGGTTCCGTCGATAATAGGTCTATCGGTTAGTAAGGTGTTAATGAATTGACGCGCAAAGATGGAGTGGCCATCGCCACCACCGTCCATTACCGGTTCAATATTCCCCGAGGTCATCGCTAACCGAGCGGTTCGCGACGCGATGATTTCATAGAACTTGCTTGAGCGGGCGTTGCTGGCGCTTCGAAGCAGCGTGCCGGAAAAGCAACTGTCAGCAACAAGCAGTACGTGTTTTGCACTCATGCGCTTGATCATATCTTTGACTGAGCCGGAGTCGATCCAAGTTGTACGGTCTTCCGCGCTTGCATCCACGGGTAGCCAATAGCCTTGATCATAGTCCTTGTCATAGTGACCATGACCTGCGTAGTAAATGAGTAGGTTGTCGTCACCACTCAACTTTTCGGTTGCCTCGTTAAACACAGAAAGCATTTGCTGGCGGGTGGCATCCTTTAGCACGTTCACATCAAAGCCGTACTGGTCCTCTAGGAGCGCAGCCAGCACCTCGACATCTTTGTAGGGCGTATCAAGGGTGTCGATGCCATTGCCATAGGCCTGATTGCCAATAAGGATGGCGTGGTAGCTGCCAAAGTTAGTGCTGGCGACTATTTGCTCCAAGTCGGCGCCCGTTTGCTCCACGGCCTCGCGACGGATCACATCCACTTTGGCTTCACCCACATGACCTAAATCATCAATTGCTGATACCGTGATCGTTGTCCGCCCCATAGGTGTAGAGACAAAGGTCCTAAAGGCCCCGTTCTGCATTAATCGAGTGGCTTGGCCATCCACAAACACCCTGGCAATGGGACGGTTATGAACGACATTCCCTAATATTTCTGTCGCGGGTTTTTCGGTGATGATGGAGCCATCACCTGGAATCAAGACGCTGGGGGCCACAGCAGTTTCACTCACCGCGATGGCTTCACCGACCGATAGATTTTGTGTGCCCATCAGTGCAATGTAACCATTGATTGCCTTGAGTTCGTCAACCTGGCGGCCGACCACGACGTAACGACCATCTGATCGTGGAGCAAGGTCCATTAACGTTAGCTGCTCTTCATGGTCGCCCATCATTGATTCCACGACCTCGCCAGATTCACTGAGCGCTATTATCCAATGTCGCGAAAGCAGTGTGTCCTGGTCCAAAATGCTGCCAAGGGCCAAAATGCGATTGTCGCTGAGTGTATTTAACGCCAGCAGCTGATCGCTGGTCTTAGAGCCTAGACTCTTGGCCCAAAGGATGTTGCCGCTGCCGTCGACCCGCAGAGCCAGCGCTTGCTCATTACCGCCCTTGCCGAGGTTGAAGCCCACCCCTATAACGTCGTCGCCAACAGCGGCGATGTCATTTAGGGCGCTACGCACGCCCATGTTAGCGTTGGCCTGCCACTTTACTGTGCCGTTAGGCGCCAGTCGACAAATCGAGCCCATGAAGTTGAGAAAGTCGGCACGCTCGCCCCCGATAACCACATCGCCCGAACTCAAGATATCTACCGCGTTGACAACTTCGAGGTCGCACCCTGCTAGGATTTGCTTGGTGACTCGGTCCCCGGTAAGCGAGAAGCGGTACATTTTTACGGCACCGTTATCACTCCCAAACGCTACGCCTTCCTCTGCATTGAGCAACTCAACGGCGGTTAATTTATGTGGGTCTTCCTGTCGGATGTCCTGTTTCCAAAGAAGTTGACCATCAGCACTGATTCGAGCGAGGAAGCCTACGGGCGCCGTCATCTCACTGCCGCCCACACTCTCAGTCGCACCAATGACAATAACATCGCCATTATCCAGTAGTGATAAATCATGGGCTTCATCGTCGCGCGCGCCGCCAATGATTTGCTCCCACGATTTCTTGCCCTCGGCGTCCACGGCCACAACCCAGGCGTCATAGCGGCCAGCGCTAAAAGATTTAGTTTGCCCGACGGCAATAGTGGTGAAGTCGTGCATGCGCGTCACAACCCGGCGCACTGTATCGGCATTTTCCCCGCCCTGCAGCGTGTGCCACTTTTTGCTGAATAAGGATTCGTCTGAGGTGGCTAACATGCCCTGCATGGCGGGTTTTGCCAGTAGCAAATTTTGCGCGTTGCCTGCGCCTGTTCCAGTAACGACATTGGTAGGCGCCGCTGGGGTGATGGGAGTCACTGCAACTTCGGTCACTTGTGGAAGAGCATTTTTTGGGGGGCTGTTTGATATGGTAGCCGCGTCAGTGTTATTGGAGGGTGGGATAGGTGCGGCTACCAGTCCCGCGGCATCAACTTGTATAGGTTTCTCTTGGGGCCCTGAGCCGCTTTCGCTTTTACCTCCCCTATAGCAGCCGAAGCTACACAGGATTTCGTCGTCAAGAACTTTCTGGGCCGTTTGGGTGGGTGTCGGTCTCGGCGGCGGCGTTTGTGCCGACGAGGACGCGGATGACGCTTCCGGGGTATCAGACGTCAGAGTCTCAGCGACCTCGATCTCGCTAGCCTTGGCGTCTTCTTTTGTACCGACTTCAGCGCTGGCCTCTGACCACTGGGCGTCGTCCTCCCAGTCGGAATCCGGTGTCTCGCTTGGCAGGCCAGCGTCTTCGCCTGCATCAAGAGGTAGGTCTGTGGATAACGATGAGATGGCAGCCCACTCGTTCTCGGGTTCCTCCCTAGCTGGGGTGCTGGAGACGGTGGTCTCAGCCTCCAGACTGAGTGCTGAACTATCTGTAGCGCGCGTCTGGGAGCTGGGTTCCGGAGTCTGCGCGTCAGCGCTGGCGTTCTTGAGTGAGGGCTGTCGCTCTACGTTGAGGCCTGCTTGGGAGGTGGCGGGGAGCAGGCCCGCAGCTAGCAATAGCGAGACGATCTTGAGCACCCGAGCCGAAGTGCGCTTTTTACCGGTGTTGGAGTGGGGCATATTTTTATTCTCCACCTACGACGCCTATGTTGAATAGCAGGTTTAACGCCACAGGGGCGCTCGCTACACGCCACCCGCCCGGACCAAATGCCACCTGACTTGCGTTTTACCCCGCTATGTCAGTTACACTGGCCTGAGTGCAGACCTAATCAACAAGAAATTACAGCATGAATGATTCAGTTTCAAACGTGTTAGTGCTCGGGCTGATTGTTGTCCCTGTCGTTTTTATCATTCGGCAGGGCGTCCAGGTGCTCGCAGCAGTTTATGCCAATCAATCCTTGATCATGGCATTGCCGCTTCCCTAGAGCTCGGAGTGATATCCCATGGATCAGCCTGCTGAACTGTACCAATTTAGCACCGCACATTTTCTGGCGCCTATTGCCGAGTACATGTCTGATGACTCCGTGTCTGAGGTCATGATTAATGGCCCTGACGAGGTTTATATTGAGCGAGGAGGGCGGCTAATTCAAACTGAGGCCGCCTTTGAGGACGCCGACGCGCTATACGCCGCGGTACGTAATATCGCCCAGTATGTTGGCAAGCGCCTCACACCTGAAAACGTCAGTGTGGAGGCCCGTTTGCCGGATGGCTCCCGGGTGCACATTGTGCAGTCGCCAGCTGCACGAAAGGGCATTTGCGTGGCTATCCGCAAATTTTCCAAGAACAAGCTGGACGTCAATGGCCTAATCAAGTCAGGCAGCTTAACCGACGAGTCGGCTGAGTTTTTGGATATTGCGGTGAGTTCTGCGCGCAATATCATCGTTTCCGGTGGCACAGGCTCGGGTAAGACCACGCTGCTGAATTGCTTGTCCGCCATGATCCCCGATGGCGAGCGCATTATTGTCTTGGAAGATTCTTCCGAGCTTCAGTTGCAAAAGGAGCATGTGGTGCCGTTTGAGGTGACGCCACCCGACCGCTATGGCCGCGGCGGTATTGATATGCGCGGGCTATTCAGAGCGTCACTGCGCATGCGCCCGGATCGCATCATTGTGGGGGAGTGCCGTGGTGGCGAAGCTTTGGACATGATCCAGGCGATGAATTCGGGCCACGGCGGCAGTATGTCCACGGCCCACGCCAATAGCCCGGTTGATGCGCTGGCGCGCTTAGAGGTTATGAGCCTCATGGGCGATATTGAAATGCCCTTGAGTGCGTTGCGCACCCAAATAGCCTCGGCGGTCGATCTCGTTGTACAGATAACCCGATTCCACAGTGGTGAGCGCCGGATTACGCATATCAGTGAGGTCTGCCCACTCGATGGCCAGGGCAACTACACCGTTAAAGATATTTTTCGGTTGACCGGGCAGTCAGACCATCCCGATGCACCGCGACAATTGGCTTGGACCGGTGAAGTGCCCGGCTTTGTAGAAGAGCTGCGAGCGGAGGGACACTTGTCGTCAGTAACGCATACCGAGGCTATGTGGGCGTCTGCCTAGGCGCAGGCTTGATTAATAAAAAAAGTTGTAAGAATATCTGTTCGGCAGTACAGCCAATGTCATAACAACAAGTAAGGACACAACCATGATCCGAACCGCGAAAAAACTGCACAAAGACCAGCGTGGCGAGATGCCAATTGGCCCCATTCTAATTCTAGCGTTGATCGTCATTCCGCTGGTGATCTTCCTGATCTCTGCGCGTGACGAAGCTTCAAAGTCCACTAAGGATCAGTGGGAGGAAATGAACACCAAGGGTACGTCGGTGGACGGAATCGGCCACTAAGCCGAGCTCGTTTTTAAGGGGTGAGCCCAGAGAGTCAGGGCTTAGTGTGGTTAATGCCAGCAGTAGCCGTGCTGGCATCCGCTATCACAGACTTGATTTGGCGACAGATACCTAACGGGCTCACTTACCCTTTGTTGGCGGCTGGAGTTCTGGTCGCCATGGCAGGCGAAAATATCGAGGCCAGCTTGCTGGCTTGGTGTTTATGTTGGGTGCCAAGTTTGGCTTTGTTCTCGCTTGGCATCATGGGCGGCGGCGACGTGAAGTTGTTATCGGCATTGGGGGTCTGGTTGGAGCCGTATTCTGCCGGATTGTTGCTTCTGGGCATCCTCGCTCTGGCAGCATCTACGTCATTGGGTTGGCTGCTAGTGCGTCGCCTGCGCGCCTTACTGGCACCCGCTGGCGGTGCTCAACCAGCGGCAGTAATCCCATTGGCGCCGTCTATCGCGATGGCATTTTGGTGGGTGCAGCTTGGAGGTGAGGCATGGTTTCACTTGTGATACCAACCGAATCATCTAATCAGTCCACACCTGCGTTCGATGATACCGCTTCATGCTGAGGCCACAGGGGGAGGGACATGCTTGATGAGAAATTACTCAGCGCCATAGCCCACAGCCCAGGTCTCTGGTCTCAGGCGGTGTTGTATAGTTTCTCGGCGTTAGCGGGCCTTATTCTCGCTAGCCTCACGCTGTTTTTTTACCTGCGTCGGCATCGGGCGCGGCGAGTTCTTAGATCCTTGCATCGCGATACCTCGGGTGTCGCCGCTATTATGGATTTCACCCTTGTGTTGCCGATCTTCGTCATGATCGTGCTACTCACTCTGCAATTAGCGTTAATGGCCAATGCGTCTGTGGTGGTTCATTACGCAGCTTATAGTGCCGCGCGGGCGGCGAAGACGCAGCTGGTTGATTTCGATCACGCCTTTTTAGACCTCGATTGCTGTAGCGTGGATTTGGCCAACAAGGCGCTAGGTATCATGGGCGCCTTAAGTCTGCTCAATGGCAGCAACGGTCCGGCCCGAGAAAAGGTCTTTGCCGCTGCCGCTTGGCCATTGGTCGCTCTGGCGCCATCCTCGAGCGATATCAACATTAATACCGTAGGCGGTCGTGGATCGGGCGGGTCTCAAAATTCCATAGACCGGGTCAATGATTTGGGGTTGGAGGCGCTACTACAAAATCAATCGCTGCCATCAAATCGAAAGAACTTGCTGCTACGCAAGGCCAAATACGCTTATAGCAACGCCTACCTAGAGGTGGATTACGGGTCGCCACTGTTTAGCACTGTGAGCGAACTGTGGGCCGCCCGCGGTTCGGGTACACCCACGCTCTCGCAAATGACATCGGCCTTGGGGGCTAATGCCCAGTACGCCACCATTGCGCTGAATCAGGCAAAGCAGCTTCAGGAATCCGGCTACTCAATTACGACGATCACGTCGCTACCTGTCTTTGCCGAGGTGCGGTTTTATTTTCCGCTACTGGTGCCGTGGGCGAGCGCGTTGTTTCATGAACCCAATTCCATGGCTAGTAATAGAGGCCGCTGGCTCAGTGCCAAGGTCGAGTTGATATGAACAGGCGGCCGTCAAAACAGCGAGGCCAAATCATTTTTTTGATGATGTTTTTGTTCATCCCGCTCGTGCTTTTTGTGGGTTATATATTAAATGCCGGGGCTGTCAGTGCGTCGCGGGCCAAACTTCAAAACGCGGTTGACTCCTCAGTTATGACAGAGGCCGCCTGGGTAGCACGCTCACTCAATGTGATGACCCAAAATAATACCGCCATCACCCAATCGGTGGTGGTAGGCACCGCGGCATTTGCGCTGGAAGGCCCCATTCACTTTAGTGGCCAACAAGCCGGAGAGGTTGCCGGGCACTACATGGGGCGCGCCGCTTATCTAGTAAAGACCGCTGTCGAGGCTGGCGGACCCTTTGGTGCAGCGCTCGGAGTGATTACGGTGGCCTACTATTTTTTGCTGTACGAAGAGTTAAATCGGCATGTTTTAGCCCCACTTACCAAGCTGCATGATCAGTTACAAAAGGCAGTATTTGACGGCATCTGTTTATTCGGTTCTTGCACACACGACGCGGGTCTTGCCCGTGCTGCCTACGCTTTCGGTCAAATGAATACCCTGATCTTTGAAAAAGGTACCAAAGTCATTGAGCAGGCAACTGCGGCGCAGGCCCAATATAACGGGGTTGATGGCGCCTTCAGACGCTATTCAGGCTGGGGCTGGGAGACAGATCCAGCCAGTTACCGTGAGCTAAAAATACCCGTGGTTAAACAAAGTTTGACGGATGCTATGGCGCAGGGTTTAGGCGGGGGCGGTTTTAATCTGGGTAACATCATGGCATCAACTGAGAGTGTTAGAAATATTCTCAATATCCGAAGCACAGGCGAGAAGGGTACCCACGAAAATATCGCTAACATCGAGTTCGATTACTTTTCGAACTTTGACAACCACGGCTATGAAAAAGGCAGTGGTCCTTATATTGACCCCAATGGCGGCGAGAATACGCTAGTGAAAGAGTTCGGGGAGATAAACGAAAAACTTCAGGACCTAGCACAAGGTAAACTAACAGAGGATCCGATAACTAAGGCTTTTAACATTGTTGGCATTACACCTCCCAGCTGTGACTTTCCAGAGATTCTCGTAACGTTCCCTTTTTGCGCAATGAAGAAGATGTTTGAGGTTGCCATTGACATCTTAATCAAGCCCTTTACAGACACGCAGACCGATATACCTGAGCCTGATTTGGCGGAGCGAATTGAGAAGGTATGGAAATGGGCCTCGCTATGGCGGGACATTCCTTATTCGGCTGAATTTGACGACAGCCTTGGTAATTATGAAATCCCCGGAATTGGCTATGACATGGGAGTGCCGCCGCGCTTTTTTTGGACCTTCGCAGTGGGTGTTAAGCGTGGGTACCAATTCCCTAAACCGGATATGAACAGTGCCGTCGACGATTTAAAGGGCCAAGCCAATGCCACCGTGAATTCGATGGCCAGTGACATTTATGAGGAACAAAAGGAAGCGTGCGAGCAAGAGGGGATAGAGAATCTTCGAAGCAATGTCTATCCGGATCTTGAGGCCCGGGGAGATTTGCCTGACGACGATCCTAATTACTTGTCCGGGGATCAAATAGCAGCAGCAAAGCTTTCCAAAGAAGCTGAAATGAGAGCCGATTGCGAGAGGGAGGCGGCAGGGGCGCGAGATGACGCGGTGTCAAGCGCGCAGACCGAGCAGCCTGTGGGCAATGCACAAAATCAGGCAATGCAAGAGGCTGTTGGAGATGGAGGCGGCGGCGCTCAGCAGGCTAATAAAAAGCCTGACCAAACAACATCTGGGAATAAGGCAAAGGATTCGGGCAAATCAGATTGGCTAAATTATGCCTTGTGGCGTCCAGAGTGGTTTTACCAGGCTATTGTTAAGAATTCTATTCCGTTTTCAATCGGCGATACGATTGAAGGTTTTGGCTCCGTGGCCGATAAAGTCCTAGGCTTTAGCATGTTTGAAATAGACCTGTATGCGGTGCGCCAGCCACGCCTGATGCCTGAACTGGGTGACTCCATGCGGGCACTAGGAGGCGGTGTTATTCCAACGTCGGTCGCCAATAGCGTGCCCACCATAGGACCCACTCGTGAAAAATGGAGTATCGCCCATTTGGCCACCGGCGAGTCGGGTGCCCCGATTTTCAGTAGCGGCTTCCCAGGCGCAATGCCCAATACCAGTGTTATTTCGCAAGCGGAAATATTTAATGCCCAATGGTATGACCTGTATACCCAGCATTGGCGGGCCAAGCACACGCCGGTCAGTTTGGTCTCTTGCAGCGACTGCGGGCCGGACCGTGATCGTATGCGGGGGCTATTTGACGGTGAGCAGAGCGCCGCGGTACTTCAGAATTTTTTAAAAGGCAGCAGTGGGGGGCAGTATGACAACCTGGCCACGCACTAGGTTTGCTCAGGCGGGGCAGGCCAGTTTAGAGACGGTGTTAACACTGCCCGTTATTTTCTTTTTTCTGATGTTGATCTTTCAGTGCATCAAAGCTTCGTGGCTTTGGCTTGATCGTGTTGTTGAGGCGCGTAACGCCGCCTGGCAGGCTGAGTTGTATTTTGGTAGCGATGCAAGTACATCGGGGGTTTTGGCCGGAGCGCAGGTGCTAGCTGACCCCTCGGCGCGCTACGCGGCGCTCACCGAGGGCAATATTCGAAGTGTAAAAGACAAAAATACGGTGGGCTATAGCGTAGCGACAGAAGCTGATACCGGCGGCAGTGGATCAACTTCTTTACAAATTGCCGAGAAGTGGTTGACCGACGTGCGAAACATCAGCAATGACGCGCCCAACGTAAACAATTTAAAAGTGAAAGTGCTGACAGAGTCCCTTGATAGCGATAAACCCTCCGGCATTACCGGGATGGCCTATTCTCCGGTCCAGCGTATTGGTTTTCGTCAAACCCTCAGTGAGCAGGCACAAAGTGCATTGGCAGCAACCCTCTTATCGCTAGCAAGTGGTGGCGACTTTAAAGAGGCACTGGCCTCGGCGCCGGGTACGTTCGTGCGAAAGGAGCAGCATGTAACGGACTTCTCCCAAGGCTGGCGTATCGATCCGGTTGCGGCTGAGACCGAGGGTTTTGATGCCAAATTAAAGCTGCAATTGGGCGATGAGTCTAAGTTTTTGGAGCACATAAAGTGATCTTCGCATCTTTGACCTACAGGTCGCTCATGCGCCAGCTGAAAGCAGTAGTCTTTTTGTTGTTAGGCGGTTTTTGTGCCTTGTCCGTACAGGCCGACGTATACCTCCCCCAGCCTATTAACCAGCAACAGTTGGCCGACCTGTCCACATTACTCCCGTCGTCGTTGCGCCCGGGCGGTACCCGCCGGCTGACGATTAATGGCAGTGAGCTCATTGCGACACGGCATATTGTTAAGAGCCGAGAGGAATTTTTTGAAGCGATGACCCACGACATGCGTCTGCGCTATCAGGCTTATCCCGAGCGTAATTTTGACTATCAGGCGCTCGACGACAGCATTCAGGTGGCGTTTGAAGCAGAGCAAGGACCGGTCCGTGATCAGGCCAAAGCCGAGGCTATAACATTGGTAGACAGCCTCGTTGCGCAAGAGCGAGAGCGCATTATTACCGCGTTTGAGCTGCCTTTTTCTTACCGTGCTGGGATTTGGCGAGTATTTGGACGCGTACCCATTGCAGCTATAGACCCGAGTAATTCCTTGGCCGAAACACCGGTCACGGAAGGTTATTTACTGTTCTCAGAAGAAACGATGGCAAAGAAACCGTTTTATGATCTCTGGGAATTAAAGTTTGGCGAGGGCTTTCGGTTATTAGACATTCTGGGCACAGGTGAAGGCGACGCAGCGGGAGATGATCTCGAAATAGTGCGCCGACTCCCCAGTAGTCGGCGCACGCTAACCTATGAGGAGCGTGCCGATCATTGGTTAACCAAAACCTGGTCCTACGAAGCCATGGGTTCGGTTGATACAGCGTTGCAACATTATGTCAGCGAGCTTGAGCACGCGGGCTATAGTTCGCGACTGGCAGATATTGATGCACCGGGTGAGCGCTTGGCCTTCTTAAAGGGCAAAGAGCAAGAGATTGTGGTACATATATTGGATACGGGTAAGAAGCCTCGCCCGTTACAAGTCACCATACAGCGCTACCCCATTTAATAAAGATTAAATACTAAGAGGGAATGTGGATGAAAGTTAGCTGGACGCTTGCAGTGGGTTTGATTCTCGGCGTGTTATCGGCGGGTCTCATGTATATGCACATCACGGAGCTAGAGCAGTCATTGGCAAGCCAGTCTTTTCTGCGCCTAAAACCGGACATTGCTGTGGCCAAGGGGCAGAAAATTCTTCCCAGCATGCTCGAGCCAGTGGCTTTGCCAGCGCAATTTGGCAATTTGCGACGGGTGGCGTTGCCAGCTAGTGACGAAAGTTCCACTTTACTGTCGTCGGGTAAAGGGGTAGCCACTGTCGACATTCAAGCTGGCTCTTTTCTGCTCTACGAGCATATTGTTCAGTCCCCAACGGCTACCTTTGCGTCGATGATTGAACCCGGCATGCGCGCCATATCGATACCCGTTAACTCCATTTCGGCCGTATCGTATTTTATTGGGCCGGGGGCGCAGGTCGATATTTTGACCACCATTGAAATTACAACAGAATTGGTCGATAGCGAGGGTAAAACCGATAACTCGGCAGCTGCCAAAGAATACAAAGCGCAAATGGGCCTTAACTCCCCCCGTATTGTCACGCGCACCCTTCTTCAAAATATTAAAGTCATGGCAGTGGGCCGTTCGGTGTCTCCCGATAACAATATCGACAAAGCGGACACCTACAGCACCGTTACTTTCGAGGTGACGCCTGAGCAAGCCGAGTTACTCACTTTCGCGCTCAGTCAGGCCGAAAGCGGCTTGAGCTTGGTTCTTCGTAACCCCACCAATACCGAAACTATCGAGATACCGGAAGTGAGTTGGGAGGAACTGGTGGGCGTTAAGGGCTGATCCATGACCGTATTGGTAATCACCAATAATTTGCTCGGCGGCGTAGAGGAATATTCGCTCGACGCTGCGCGCTATACCATTGGCCGGAGCTTCGTCGCAGATGACGAGGATCCGGCGGATATTGTTATTCCCAGTCGTCAGATCAACAAACGCCATGCCTCGGTCGAGAAAAATGGCGACGGTTGGCATCTGTCGCGTCTCGGCGCGCTACCCACCACGTTAAATAATGTTGAGCTTGAATTTGGGCAGACTTACCCGTTTGGCCCTGACGATTTAATACAGATTGGTGAGTACTCCCTAAGATTAGTGGTCGATGTCCTAGAGACCAAAGGCGAGCTAGACGATGCCAGTCGCAAGCAAATTATCGCAATAGAAAACGGCATCCATAGCAAACTCCTTGATGTTATGGATTTGCGACAAAATCGCCATGAGATAGACCTGGAAAACGAGGAGACCGTCACCAAAATCCGCGACCTGCTCGATAAACTTATTGGGGCTGCGGTCGCTGAGATGGAGAAGCATTTGCTCGATGAGCTCATGCGGGTTGCCGTTTATCGACGCCTAAACCGTGAGGTGACATTTGCTGGATCGCAGGGTGTTGCCCAGCGCTACTCAGGTTTTGATCAGCCCTACTTCGAACGTCAGCTGGACGGTATCACCTCGGTCATGGTGAGGGAGCTGGAACTCGATTTGCAGCCCAAGACCATGAAGACGGACACCGAGAAACTGGACGCCAATTACGAAACCTCCTTTCTCCGCCACAAGATCGATTTTGGGCCTGGATTACAGGATTACATCGTACGCATGTTTTTGATGCGGAATATTTTGGATCTCATCTTTGGCCTGGGGCCACTGCAAGATCTATTAGATGCGCCGACTATTTCAGAAATCATGGTGGTGTGTCGCGATCGCATTTTTGTCGAAAAATTTGGGGTTGTGGAGGATTCCCGGCGCGAGTTTTACAACGACACGTTGTTGATGGCGACCATTGAGCGAATTGTGGCGCCGGCAGGACGCCGCATTGACAAGTCAACGCCCATGGTAGACACCCGCTTGCAGGACGGTTCGCGTGTCAACGCCATTATCCCGCCGCTCGCGATTCGCGGTCCTTGCCTCACAATCCGAAAATTCTCAAAAAGCTCAGTGGGGCTGATGGACCTAGTCGGGTTCGGTGCTTTGACCGAGCAAATGGCGAACTTCCTGATCGCCTGTGTCAGTAAGCATTTAAATTTGGTTATTTCGGGCGGCACTGGATCGGGTAAGACCACCATGTTAAATGCGCTGTCGAGCTTTATTGGCTCATCGGAGCGTGTTGTCACTATCGAAGATACGGCGGAGTTGCAGCTCAATCAGGAACACGTTGTCACCCTTGAGACCCGTAATGCCAATATGGAGGGTAAGGGCGAGGTCACAATGCGCGATTTGCTAAAAAATTCATTGCGTATGCGCCCAGATAGAATTGTCGTGGGTGAATGCCGTGGGGGTGAAACTCTCGACATGTTGCAAGCGATGAATACGGGTCATGACGGATCCATGACAACGGGCCACGCTAACAACCCGCAAGACATGATGAAGCGGCTGGAGACTATGGTGTTGACGGGCACGGACATGCCAGTTGAGGCCATCCGAGTGCAGATCGCGAGTGCAGTGAATTTGGTTGTGCAGTTGAATCGCTTTAACGACGGTGCTCGACGTGTGACACACGTGTCTGAAGTGACGGGCATTGACGAAGAAACAGGCCACGTCATCGTGGAGGATATATTCCTTTATCTACCGGCACAGGAAGGCCGTGAGGGTCGTCATGTTTACACAGGCTATATCCCGCGCTTCTTGCCGGACATGGTGAAAATGAAGTTACTGCAGTTGGAGGATCTTTTCTAAGTGATAAATTACCTCAATCCTCAGTACATTGCCTATGGCTTGCTCTTTATCAGCGTTACGTTGATCACTATTTCTATACCGTTTTCGAAAGTCGTGGGTTTTGCACATGCGCAGTGGCAAGCCAAGGCCGCTGAACTACAAGAGCACATGGAAGAATTGAACATGAGCGATTATGAACCCAATCAGCTCATGGCTATGGCGCTATTCATGTCGACCTTTTTGGTGCTGGTGGGAGGATTCCTGCTTGAGTATTACATTGCTTCTTTTGGATCGGCGATACTCATACTGATCTCTGACCGGCTCTATTTCCCCTGGGCGCGAGCCAAACTTCGTAAGGATTTCGACGAAAAATTTCCCATGGCGCTGGATCAAATTGTCAGTGCAACCCGGGCGGGCTTGAATTTGGCCCAGGCTATGGAGGACGTGTCGCGGTTGGCACCGGCCCCCATAGACGGTGAGCTCCAAAAAATAGTCCGTGAAAACCGGATGGGGAGTGACATGGCGACGGCCTTGTCCTCCGCACGCCAACGCTTGAAGTCACATACCTTTGATCTGGTGGTGTCCGCGTTATTGGTCAATATGCGCCAGGGTGGTGACTTACCCAAGGCTCTAGAGCGTATGTCGCAGGCTCTTAAGGAGATTTGGCGTTTAGAGCAAAAGATCTTCACTGCCTCAGCTGAGGCGAGAAAGGGCGCGCAAGTTATGTCCGTCATGCCCGTCGTTATATTTTTTATGGTGGCGAGCATGCAGCCAGAGATGATTGATCAGCTAACGGGCAGCCTCATGGGGTTTGGTATCTTGGCGATTGCAGCACTGCTATATGGCCTGGGCATGATGTGGATGTTCAAAATTATTAGGGTGGAAGTGTAATGAAGGAGGCCATGCTGGCGAGCGTGACGCTTTCGGTTATGTGCCTAACTGTCGGTTTGGGCATGCTCTACTCCAATCTGCGTCAGCTGATTGCCGACGTGGACATGGAGCTTCGATCGAACGATTTGGTTAACTTGCCCTGGGTCGGTCGCCTAATCTTGTTCGTCTCCGTGTATAACAATCACCCCGCACTCAAATCAACGCTCGATGACATCACCAAGAAGCTTAACCTGGCTGGCCGACCCGGAGGGCGTGTCAGTGCGCAGGAATTCTTGGCTGCAGTGGAGTTGGGTGCGCTGGGACTGTTCCTAGTCATGTTCCTGTTGGTATTACTGACCTCTGCCGATTTAGCTAATGCTCTCGTGGCCAGCGTGATTATTGCTGCTATGTCAGGTTTTTTACCGTTCATGTGGTTGGATGGCAAGGTAACCGATCGGCGAAATGCCATTTCCATTGCCTTCCCCTATTTTATGGATCTGACCGTCATGTCAATGGACGCCGGGGCGAGTTTTTTGGAGTCAATGTCAACCTATATTTCGGAAAACGAAAATACGCCATTGGCAGACGAATTCGCTCTGACGCTATCTGAGATCAATATGGGTAAGTCTTTGAGTGATGCCATTATTGCATTACGGGAGCGCATACCGACGGTCATGGTACAAAACGCGCTGATGGCAATTGTGCAAGGTGAAAGAATGGGCACCCCTTTGGTGAATGTGCTGGTCGAGCAATCTAGTGCCATACGTTTTACTCGAAGCCAGAATGCCGAGCGTTTCGCCGAGGAGATCAAAGTGCGTATGCAGGGGCCTGCTATGTTGCTGCTTTTTTCGGTGTTGATTTTGATTATGGGGCCGGCTGCGATTGATATGTCGAGCAGTGACTTCTTTTAATTCTAAGGTGAGATGCAATCGTGGCAGCTAAATACTCCCAATTGGTTGGTAAGGCTGGTTCCCAGAAGGGAAAGCGCCTGCAGTTAAAGAAAGATACCATGACCCTGGGTTTGGCGCGTAGTAGTGCTATTCGCCTGAAAGGCGACTATGTGTCGGATGAACATGCCATCATTCGAAAGCGCGTCGATGAAAAGTGGATTGTAGAAAACAAGAGCGAATTTGGTCTCTTGGTGAACGCCGAGCGTGTTGAGGCTAGGGTGCTCAGTCACGGTGACACCATTCAAATTGGCGCGGCTAATTTGCTGGAATTCGAGGACATCGCCCAATTGAATGCGGGCCTCGAGAAGAAAAGCAATAAAGAAAGCGGTTGGTCGACGGCTCTGCTTAATAGTCCCAAGCAATGGGCTATTTTCATGGGGTTGGTGGTTTATTTGGGGGCCATCGCGTACTTTCTCGTCGGACGAATGGGGGAGGAATCCTCGGGCCCTGTTTTACTAAACAGCGATGTCTACCGAAGCGCGATACAGGCTACAGTTGATTATGCTCAGTCTGGGAATGTCGATATCAGTGAAGTAGAGCGGGGCCTCACTGAAAATTCACCCAGTTACCAGTTTTATCAGATAGCCATTTTGAGTTCAGCCCAGGGCGTTCAAAATTCTCAGCTTGGGACATTAACCAAAGCTTTTGAGTCAGAGCTTAAAGCATTGTTGTTATCTGCTTACCAATACCAGCAGGCGGGGCAATATGCACGGGCAATCGAGGTATTGAATAGGGTCTACCTGATGGTGCCTGACCCTCGAGCACCCATAGCACGCTACTCCCTTAGAATGATGTCAGAGATTAAGAGTGAGGCGAATCGTGTCTAGTGGACTCTTTGCTAATGCGCCCTATGTTGTAGAAAGTGAGAGTCAACGTGGCAACTATGTGCACTTGATCTGCACCGAGCAGTCTTCAGGCCGCCGCGTCAAGGTGACGGCGTTGCATGAGCATGTGCTCAACAACGACGAAGCGCAGCAGGAATTCGAACAACTTGCACGCCTTCAAAAACGGATAAGCCATAAGTCTGTTTCGGCAGTTGTGGCATTTCATGCGGCGGGGGAGGTCGGCGACAGGGCCTATTTGGTAACCGAGACGCTGCGCTCAACACTGGCGGACGTAATTCTAGGCGAAAAATTGGAGCCTGCCACAGCCCAAGCTTTGGTGCTCAATATGGCGGCGGGATTGAATGCGATTCATGCTGCTGGTGTTTTACACCTCGATCTTAATCCCGCCAATGTATTGTACGACCCTCAGATGCAGCTCATAAAAATCAGCAATTTTGAGAGTGCCTGTGAGATTGGCGTACAGATTACCTCCATTGCCATGGACCCGAAGTACAGCGCGCCTGAAAAATATCATTCAGAACAGCAAATTAATGAGCAAGCCGATATCTACTCGTTGGGGATGATGGCACTGGAGCTTGCTTTGGGTGCAGAACTGTTTGAGAAAGTGTTCGCCGATATTCACGGTGCGGGTGATGACAAGTTGCAGAAGCAGCGTTGGCTGCACTGGCACATGGACCCTAATGCTTTCGTTAAGCCTTTGAGCGAGCTGACGATAGGGTATACCGAGGCATTTTCTTCGGCCGTGGACAAGATGTTGCGCAAGAATCTTTCCGAGCGCTACGTGGATGTGTCAGGAATCATAAACGATTTAGGCGGCCTGTCGTCGGGTGGTGATACGCCTTTAGTGCAACCACTTGACCCAAATGCAATAACCACTAAGAAAACCAGTGGTTGGCTGATGGCGGTCTACTTGATACTGGGTATTGCAGTCTTAGGCGGCGGCGGATACTACGGTTATGACTATTATCTAAAGCAGCAGCTTAACGCTGAGCTCAGTGCCGAATTAAGCGATGAATTAGCAAGAACAACTCAAAAGCGGGCAGAAGCTGTAGAGAAAGGGGCAGACTCAAGTATTGCCCTTTTTGTGTCGACTGAAGAGACCTTTAGTAAGGCAAAAGCACAGTTTAACGCTGGGAAGTTGGCACTCGCTATTGATAGTCTGCGAGCGGCCTATGAGGGTTACATTGAAGTCATTGCAGGCCTTCAGAGTGATGAGGTTGGTAAGGCGCGTGACGCCTTTGCCGCTGCACTCAGAGAGGCTAATACACTACAAGTTAGTAGATCCTACGTTGGCTATCAGTTGGCAGAGAAGTACGCCGAAACTGCAGAGGCTTTTGCTATATCTGAGTCTACCCAGTCTGCAGTTGAGCAATTTCAACTGGCTACGGATGAGTTGAAGCAGGCGATTAATCAGGGTTCTCGAGAGTTCTATAAAGGCAGTAGCACCGAAGGAATCGACGCGGCCTTAAGGCTTTGCCAGCAGTTTCAGACCCGCTGCGATCGCTCCTGGTATTCTGACGAAGCCGGTTCTCAGGTAGATGTGGGCCCGTTTTGGATTGCGGTTCAGGAGGTGACGGTTGACGACTTTCGGCAGTTTGTAGAGGCAACAGATTATGAAACCACAGCACAAAAAACCGGTTTCTCCTACCTTATTTTGGGGGATTCGAGTGCACGTTCTGCTGGTAGCAACTGGGATGCTGTCACAGGATTGAATACCCCTCACTACAGTTCTGGGCGGGCGGCTGTGTTACACGTAAGCGTTGCCGATGCCGAGGCCTATTGTCAGTGGAAAGGTCAGCGTCTGCCCACTGAGGCCGAGTGGGAGTATGCCGCGTCGGGCGCCACCAGCCGATTGTTTGCGTGGGGCGCTGAATGGGACGACACTCAACCCTCAGGTTTTGTTCCTGATAGTGAGGATCGTCTTCTGGCGGCGGTCGATACTTATGGAGTCACACCCGAGGGGCTGCAGGGTATCACCGGCGGCGTTTGGGAGTGGACGGCGACGCGTGACGAATCCGGCGCGCATATCTCGAAGGGCGGTGCTTGGTCTGACGTAAATCCGGCTCATCTGAGAATACAAGCGCGTCGAGCTGAGAACACAAGTTATACGAGTAATGATATTGGATTTCGCTGTGCGAAATCGGCAACAACATGGGAAAGTCTTTACAGGAGTGAGCCATGAAAAATGTAATAAAAACAGCACTAACTACCTTGGCAGTGATGGCGCTGCCCTTATCAAGCCTAGCGGCGCTTAAGGACGACACCATGGCGCCATTAGACGCATTGGCGAAGGCCGCTGAGGCTGAAACGGTCTCTGCCAATATCAATGGCTCCAACATTGGTGCCGCAATGACTATTGGTGACCAAATACAGTTCCATATTGACGTTACGCAAGATGCTTATATCAGCATTGTGTATGTCGATAGCCAGGGCGTTATCGACATCATCGATCCGTCATTTGGCGATGGTGGCAATTTCCTTGCCGCTGGGCAAAGCGCAATTTATCCCGCTGAGGGATCTGATGTAACGCTAACGCTAGAGCCACCTCTTGGTCGAGACGCCGTTTATGTATTTGCCACGGCAAATCAACTCGATGCAGCTGCTTACATGCCTCAAATAACGCGGAATCAGAATCCCGCTACGGTGACTTCTGCCGAGACGCAGTTATTTGAAATGGAAGATTCGGTGAAAGTGGCCCAGGCATTCGCCGCTGCTGTGCAGGCGGTAAACACCCCCGCTGATTATGCCGTTGCCCTAATGGAAAGCACGGTCCAGGGGCGTGCCGGTGCTGAATACAGCAGTGAAGATATCGTCGCTTTTTTCAGTGCGCGAAAGTATCGCTCAATCAGCAAGCCGAAATTAGATGCCAACATTCTTTTTCACACCAACTCTGCTGATTTAACGGATCAAGCCAAGATAAATCTGGACGAATGGGGTAAGTCGCTTGTGCATCCCACTCTATCGGGTTCGACCTTTCAAATAGGGGGGCATACCGACGATACTGGTGCCAGCGATTACAATAAGCAATTGTCGGAGCAGCGAGCGGAGGCGGTGCGAACCTACCTCGCGGCTAAATTTGAAATCGACGCGGAACGCCTTGAAACAATGGCCTATGGTGAAGAAGCGCCCCTGGTGGATGGCACTGACGATGAAGCGCGGCGGCAAAATCGGCGTGTGGAGTTCCGTCGATTGAGTGCGAACTGATAGGGCGGCGGTTATGTCTTTCCTCCGAGGTCAGGCTTTTACGCTGGTGCTTGCGTTGTCTGGCGCCAGCGCCATAGCAAACGATGATGACGTGTTGCGAGCCAGTCTTGCTGGCGACGCCAACAAGGTCATGAATGAGATGGTCAACGATGGTGAGGTGTATGACGCGCCAGAAGTTCGTAGCTATCTTCAGGAAATTGTTGACGAACTCAGTGGTCGTCCCGGGGAGTATCCCGTTCTGCTTGGTCAGTCTGATGAGGTATTCGCCAGTGGGCTGGCAAACAAAACTATTATAGTTACTGCCGCTATCATTGCCCGCTTAGAAACTGAGGCTCAGATTGCGATGGTTCTGGCGCACGAGCTGGCACACGTTCGCAGAGAGCATTTATTGACCCTAAAAAAGGAAGCAATAGCTCGAAAACAGCGGAGGTCTGGTGGATCATTTGGTAGCTTGCTCTCACGAGCGAGTGACCTCGCCGATGCCAGCAGTTCGATTTCATCCATTACGGGTGGAAATGTGGGTAAGGTAACCGAAGGGGTGGGGACTGCTAACACGGTAAATGATGCGATTGAGAGTATTCAGTCTTCAATGGCATCGGCAGGCCCCAACGGCTTAGGGAAAAAGTTAGAGGATGACGCAGACGAATACGGCATGCGTTATTTGAAAGATGCGGGCTACGATTTACGAAATGCAGCATCAGCTTGGGAGCGGCTGGCGAAGTTTAGCTACACCGTTCCAGATAAGTACTATTATGGCAATGCCGCAGCGCTTACTGACAGGGCGCGCAACACTCAAAAGCTGGCGCGGAAAAAGCGAAATAGCGGTGACAAGGGCGCGGACCCCAAAAGCTACTGTGAGTCAATTTTTGACACCGCGCAATTCGTTGCGCGATGGGATCTAGATAACAGTCGCTTTGAGGCGGCGGAGCACACCATTGGCTGCGCGTTACTGGCGCAGCCAGAAGATCCAAGAAGCCGTTATCTTAATGGCATTCTCCTGCGTGAAACGGCAAAGCAAGAGCTGGAGTATCGGGTGGCGGTTAACGAATTTTTGTTTGTGCTGGACAAAATCCCCAATCAAGGCAGTGCTCATCGAGAGATAGGTTATACCTATCGTGAGCTAGAGGATTGGGATGCTGCAATGTCACACCTCAGCCAGTACCTCGAATTGCGGCCCAAAGCACAAGATGCCAGTAAAGTCAGAAAAATGGTGAAAGAAATTCAAGCCGAGAAAAATCGCACAGTAGCTGATGAGGAGTGGTAGATCCTTATAGGGGGCCTCTATCTTTTGGTTGCAGCGCTCAGGGGAAGCCCATCAACTATCTGATCCGCTAGTTAGCTGAGGCTATAGTTCTGGGACGATCTTTTCGAGGCATAGCATTAACGCTACAACACTCCCTTTTGACTGACTCGTCTTCGCCGCCAGTCCGAGTATTAGATAATCTAGAGGGCGTGGCTCTTGCTGTTGTCAGTCGCTGCACCCTCGAGTGCCCCGTGAGAAGGGTGTTCAGGGAGCAAACATAATAGCTTTTACCCAGCCTTGCCCGGCTTCTGCCTGCACCAAGATTAGTCCGTCAGTTTGCTCGCCGAGGAATACGACTTCCTCACCTTTGTCTAACTTAGTAATGACACTGCCGGTCTCGGTACTACTTGACGACAGCAGTTTTTGGTTACCGATTTTCGCTTTCAGCACCGCACCAATGGGTATATTGATTGCTGTCATAGACTGCTTGGCATTGTCCTGTGCAATCGTAGCTTGAGGTCTGAGTAAGTCGGGATTGGATTCAATGTCTGCGATTATTGTGTTGAAGTTCTCAAGTAAGGCAGCCGCTACAATTTTGCCTTCCGCCGTACTTGTATAACCGCCTCCACCCACCGATCCGATGACGCCGCCAAAGGCCCAGTCAGTTTTTTCAGCTGAGCCTGTCGCCGCTGTGA
>CAYPPU010000014.1:0-1228 GCA_964412695.1 uncultured Alteromonadaceae bacterium
CCTCAGCCAGCTGCGTAATAGGCAGGGTTGATGTGTTCGACCCCCAAACCCCGCCTTCAGCTAGGCAGCCCTCTAGCTCCTCTGTAATCTGATGCTTGAGCTTCATATTCTCAAACACCGCCTCAATGATTAAATCGCAACCCTGTAAGTCAGCGCTGTCAGCAGTTGGCTTGATTAACGCCAGCACTGAAGCCATCTTCTCTTCGGTCATCCGGCCCTGATTCACGCGCTTTTGCAGCAGCGCTTGGGAGTACGCTTTACCCTTCTCCGCCGCCTCAATAGAGATATCTTTTAGCACCACTTCAATGCCCGCCATGGCGGAGACATAGGCAATACCCTGCCCCATCATGCCAGCGCCCAACACACCTACCTTCTCGGTCTTTTGACGCTCAATATCTTTAGGCCGCGACGCACCGCCGTTGATCTTATTCATCTGAAAGAAGAATGTATTAATCAGGTTCTTCGCTTGCGGCGTGTTAGCCAGATAAGCCAGCCCACGACTTTCCATGCGCATAGCAGTGTCAAAATCGACTTTGAGAGTAGACACCGCAAGATCCAAAATTTTCTCGGGTGCAGGCAACAAACCGCGGGTCTTTTGACGCAACATGGCCGTGGCCACAGGGACCATTTGCGCCACGGCCGGGTTATTGATTGAACCACCGGGGATCTTATACCCCTTAGTATCCCAGGGTTGCACCGCGGCAGCGTCGTTGTCTTTGTTTTCCAAGATATAGGCCTTGGCACGGGGTACTAACTCGTCGAGCGTGGCAACAGTCTCGTTAATAAGACCCGCTTCCAAGGCTTTTTCCGGCGTCACACGCTTGCCCTCAAGCAGATACTCGTTTGCGCCCAGCAGACCCATCAAATAAATACCTTTGACGACGCCACCACCACCGGGAAGTAGACCCAGTGTCACCTCGGGAAATCCAATCTGCACGGCGCGATCTTGCCAAGCGATTCGATAATTGCACGCTAAAGCCAGCTCCAGACCGCCACCCAGAGCCGCGCCATTAATCGCTGCTACAAAGGGTACCGGCATTTTCTCCATGCGCCGGAAGACACGCTTGATCTCTTCAACACCGAGAAAAAATTCTTCTACATTACTGTCGTCGACTTGGCATAGGCCGTTGAGATCGCCACCCGCAAAAAACGTAGACTTAGCGGATGTCAATACCACACCCACCAGACCTTCTTCGGCCTGCAGCCGATCAACGGTCTCATCGAGCAT
>CAYPPU010000014.1:1328-41541 GCA_964412695.1 uncultured Alteromonadaceae bacterium
CCACACCCACCAGACCTTCTTCGGCCTGCAGCCGATCAACGGTCTCATCGAGCATGGGTGTAAATTCCGGCACCATGGAATTCACGGGGCCAGCCATATCCATGGTGATTGTGACGATACCGTCGGCATCTTTTTCGTAAGCAAATCCTGTCATGAGCTTAAAGTCCTTTTCGCTGTCTCGGTCAAACGCGTTCGATAATAGTAGAGATGCCCATACCGCCACCGACACACAGTGACAACATGGCGCGTTTCGCGTTGCGGCGCTCCAACTCGTCCAGCATGATGCTAACTAGACAGCCTCCAGTGGCACCCAAGGGGTGACCCATAGCGATAGAGCCGCCGTTGACGTTGGTGATTTCCATATCGAGATCTAAATCCTGCATATAACGCAGTACTACTGAAGCAAAGGCCTCATTAATCTCCCACAGGTCGATATCAGCGGCAGTCATTCCCGCTTTCTCTAAGCACTTCTTAGCCGCCGGTCCCGGACCCGTCAACATGATGATGGGATCGGTTGCCAGCACTGCAGTGGCCACAATACGCCCGCGGGGTTTTAGGCCTAGGTCTTTACCGGCTTTTTCGCTGCCAATCAGAACCGCACTAGAACCGTCGACAATACCCGAGGAATTACCGGGGGTATGCACGTGCTCGACCTTGCTCAAGGTCGGGTAGCGATCAATGATCACGTCATCGAAGCCCATGGTACCCATGGCCTCGAATGACGGCTTCAACTGCGCCAGACCCTCCATCGTGGTATTGGGCTTAATGAAGTCATCACGCTCGAGAATGAGCACACCATTCTCGTCATAAACAGGTATTACCGAACCATCAAACCAACCACTGTCGCGCGCATGTGCCGCGCGTTGCTGGGATGTCAGCGCAAGGCGGTCAACATCTTCGCGCGACCAGCCGCCCAAATTGGCAATGGTATCGGCACCGATGCCCTGAGGGACAAAACCCGTTTTCAACGAAAAACCCGGATCGCTACCCATAGGGCCGCCGCTAGATCCCATGGGTACCCGAGACATGCATTCAACACCACCAGCTACGACAAGGTCTTCCCAACCCGAGGCGATTTTTTGCGCCGCAATGTTTACCGCCTCGAGACCGGAGGCGCAAAAGCGGTCTAACTGGACACCCGCCACCGACTCATCCCAATCAGCGTTTTGTACGATCATCTTGGCGATATCCGAACCCTGTTCACCCACCGGCGTAACGCAGCCCATCACGACATCATCGACGTAACTGGTATCCAGTTCGTTCCGGCTCTGTAGCGCGCGCAACAACCCGGCACCCAGATCTACGGGTTTTACCTCATGTAAGGTGCCGTCTTTCTTGCCCTTACTGCGGGGGGTTCTGACAGCGTCATAAATATAGGCAGCGTGAGTCATAGACTATCCTCGTAAGCATGGCTAACTGGCCGATATCAGGCCAAAAAATGAGGCGAAAGAGTGCCATACCTTAGGTAAAAAAAACATACCCAAGGTTCAAACCGCGATTGAAGCGAGGCCAATTAGGCGATAGGAATAACCGTATCGGCCAATTTCGCCTCAACCACGTCTCGAATTAACCCGCCCAGTTGGCGGTAGAAATTTCGCGAAGGTGCCATTCGACGATAGAGTAAATAATGTTCCCGATATAATTGCCGATCGGCAAACTGGCGCACCGTGAGCTCTTCTGGTCTGTGGATTTCACTGCGCACATAGAGCGCTGGCAATAGTGCCGAACCCATACCCATTACCACCATCTGACGCAAGGTATCTAGGCTCGTCCCCTCAAAATCACGATTGAGAATAGCGCCCGTGCGATCACAGATATCTGCCACTTCCCGGCGCAGCGCATGCCGCTCCTCCAGAACTAAAATGTTTTCACCTTTTAAGTCACTGTCATTAACGCTCTTTTGGGCACTGGGCATCACGTCGATGCCACTGGCCAGCAGTAGCGGCTCGCGAAACAAAGGCTCTGCCACGATATCGTCTCGTTTACTGTTTATAGGCCCAATAATCACGTCGTAATCGCCGTTTTCCAAACCTTCAATCAGCTTGTCCGGCACCTGCTCCCGCACGTGCATTCGCAATCGCTCAAACTTCGCGTGTAGCGGTGGCAGGATTGTCGGCAACAAATAGGGGCCCAGAGTTGGCGGCACGCCTAGGCGATACGTCGTGGCGAGATCGTTAGACAGGAGGTGTGCGGTTTCCACCAGGTCATGCCATTGCGTTAACAGCGCGCGTGCCTCGGGTAGCAGCTCCCGACCGGCCGGGGTCGCTCGGCTGGCGCTACGTTGCCGCTCAAGTAACATCACGCCCAAGGTTTGTTCCAATGCTGTTAGTTGTACGCTGAGCGTCGGTTGCGTCACTCCCAGCTTTTGCGCGGCTTTGCGCAAGCTGCCAGAGTCGACCACCTCAATGAAATACTCTAGCTGGCGCATCGATGGCATATTTTTCTCCCTTGTTGCTACGCACTCTGGGTTTTCATTCTTCACCATCCCTTCGGGAAAGGTGATAGATTAATCATATACAAAATAGAAAATTAGTCGATATATCTTTTCACTCGTGGACTGACACAATGGCAACCATCTATACGTTGGAGTGCACCGTGCTTAACATTTTCAAATTTGATCTCAGTCATTTACGTGGTGATATCTACGGCGGCTTAACGGCCGGGGTTGTGGCCATACCTCTGGCATTAGCCTTTGGTGTCGCCTCAGGCCTGGGGCCAATGGCAGGTATGTATGGCGCCATCATTGTGGGCTTTTTCGCGGCTTGGCTTGGCGGCACACCCACCAACGTATCGGGTCCCACGGGCCCCATGGTGGTCGTGCTTGCTGGTCTTTTTGCCAGTTTGTCAGGCGACGTAGGGTTAATCCTGACCTCGGTGGTCCTTGCTGGCCTATTCCAGATTATTTTTGGACTCACCAAACTCGGCGACTTTATCCGGCTGGTGCCCTACCCCGTGGTTTCGGGGTTCATGAGCGGCATCGGCGTGATCATCATCATCCTGCAACTCGATGCTACTGTCGGGCACATGGCGCCCGCAGGTACCATACCGGCCCTGCTATATCTTCCAACGGCGTTCACCGACATAAATTTTCCCGCACTGACCGTGGCGGCGGTAACGCTTCTCGTGGTGTACACCTGGCCCACCAGCTGGGGCAGGTACTTACCGGCGGCACTGGCCGCGCTTATCACGGGCAGCTTGGTGTCTCTATTTCTCGGACCCATGCCGATTTTGGGCGAGATACCCAGTGGACTCCCCAGCTTCCGAATGCCTGCTTTTGAGCAGGGCGCCATGATGCTGGTTCTTGAAGCGGCGCTCATACTGGCTGTTTTGGGAGCCATCGACAGCCTGCTGACCTCCTTGGTAGCCGATAACATGACTCGCACCCGCCATGACTCTAACCAAGAGTTGATCGGTCAGGGTGTGGGTAACGCCGTGGCGGGCCTGTTTGGTGGTATCGCTGGCGCCGGCGCGACCATGCGGACTGTGGTTAATATCCGATCGGGTGGTCATACCCGCCTCTCTGGCATGATCCACTCGTTGGTCTTAGCTGCCGTCATTCTTGGCGTGGGCCCCATTGCATCCTATATCCCCCACGCGGCACTGGCGGGTGTTCTGATCAAAGTAGGCTTGGACATCATTGATTTCAGCTACCTACGCAACGCCCATCGTGGCCCGCGCTGGGATCTATTACTGATGGCATTGGTTCTGGGTTTAACGGTACTGGTAGATCTCATCACTGCTGTTGCTGCCGGTGTCGTATTGGCCGCCCTCGCTTATGTTAGGCAAGTGGCTAAGACTCAACTCGACGATCTGCTCTCGCGACCACTAACCGCAACCAGTGATGAGGAACGTCAGTTACTGGAAAAACTGGTAGATCGCGTTACCGTGTTCGAGTTTGGCGGACCTCTCAGTTTCGGCGCGGCCGCTGACGTAGGCCACCACGTACGGGAGCGTTATCGCGATGGCATGCACGCCATCATCCTCGATTTCTGTCGAGTCCCATTTATAGATGTCTCGGCGGTCCGCGCCGTGGAGACTATTGCCTGTGATGCTGAACGCGGTGGTAAGAAGGTATACATAACGGGGATGAGCGACGAAATCGCCGAGACGATCGCAGGCCTGGACGCTGACTGTTGCCTCAACCTAGGCGAGGCTCGCTATGAGGACCGCCTGACCCTATTGCGAGAGCTCGATAAGGAATTCGAGAGCAAGCTCTCGGCTAAGCGTCGGAAAGAGAAAGCTGACCCGGCTACGGCACACTAGAAGTGATGGCGCAGTATCGGTGGCTAATGCAGCTCCGCGATAAGCGCCTCAGCAGCCTGACGGACCTCGTTGGAGTCAGGGCCTAGTAGCGTCAAATGACCTAACTTTCGACCTTTCCGGATCCCTTTGCCGTAAGTCTGCATCAAGGTCCGAATGGGGCCTTCCGGCATGCGGGCCGGCAACTTGTCGTCGAGTAAATTGATCATCGCTGCTGACTCGCTGAACACGGGGTCGGTCACGGCGTACCCCAAGGCGAGGCGAACATGCTGCGTAAACTGGTCAGCGCCGACCGCACCGATACTCCAGTGGCCGGTGTTGTGCACCCTCGGTGCGATCTCGTTAACGATTAATTTGCCAGCAGTGACGAAGAATTCCACCGCCAAGACCCCCACGTAGTTCATTGCACTGATCAACCGCGTCGCATAATCCCCCGCGGCTTCCAACAGTGCATCGTCAGCTTCCGCGGGAATAATGCTACCGATCAAAATGCCATCACGCATGAAGTTCTCAGTCACAGGGTAGTTGGTTGTCGCTCCCAGCTGGTCACGACCCACGACAATAGCTAATTCCCTCTCAATCGCAATTTCTGCTTCAGCAATCAGTGGGTAACCCTGCTCAGGTATGGTTGCGATGTCATCAGCATGGCTTATACGCCACTGACCGCCGCCGTCATAGCCGCCCAATATGCGCTTGCAGCGGAAGGCTTGACCATCGGATGCGGCCAATAGCGCCGCCAAGTCCGCTGCAGACTCAGCTCGCCCCCAGGGGGAAGTGGGAATATCTAATTGGTCCAGCATAGCCTTTTGTGTATCGCGCTCTCGAAGGGTCATCAAGGCGGCTATATTGGGGGCCAAACCCACTCGGCTATCGCACCGCTCAAGCAGTGCGTCAGGGAGATTTTCGCGCTCTACCGTGACAACGTCGCAGTGACTCAAAAAACTATCGACGTCGTCCTGCTGAAAAATAGGGCCCAAACCGAGAACAACCGGTACCTCATCCAAGCAAAGAAACGCCACCGAGAATCCCTGACGTCGTGCTGCCTCACCAAGCATTTGACTCAGCTGGCCACAGCCGACAATACCGAGGCGCGTTTTCAATCCTGCGGCTCCGTGGGAACGCCTTCGGTTTGCTGCGCGCGGTGGTTTTCTAAGGCCGCCGCAACGGTGGCATCGTCATTGGCCAGCAGAGCTGCCGCGAAATAGCCGGCATTGGCAGCACCCGGCTTGCCAATAGCGAAAGTTGCCACCGGAATGCCCTTCGGCATTTGGACAATAGATAGCAAAGCATCAATGCCATTTAGCGCCGTTGCATTCACTGGCACACCCAGGACAGGAAGCGGTGTCATAGCCGCAGCCATACCCGGGAGATGTGCAGCACCGCCAGCACCGGCAATGATCGCTTTCAAACCTCGTGCTTTTGCTGACCGCGCGTACTCGTAGAGCCGTTCCGGTGTGCGGTGGGCAGAGACTACTTTGGCCTCGTAGGGCACACCCAGTTGATCCAAAACCTCAGCCGCTGCCGACATCACGTCCCAGTCGGAGCGCGATCCCATAATGATGCCAATACTCGGTGCTGTCATATGCTCTGCCTCTTAAACTCGGTCTGCTTAGCCATACCACCTTGCTCCTATTCAGCAAATGATTTGGGCTGACATGCTCGGGACCCAAATGCACCGCTGAAATGATGTCCCTGAAAAACCCAAAAGGGCCCTAGGGCCCTTTTACAGATGGGAATGATACCTAACCAAACAGGTCGAAATGCACGCCTTGTCGTCTACCGCGGCATTATCTCAATTTCTCGTGCTGGATAATAGACACTTTTTCATCTACTCCGCCCGTATACCAGCCAAGGAATTACCTCGACCAAGGAGCCTCTGACTCAGCGTCAATCTCTAATACCTCTATGGTGTTCGCACAAATTTGCCTATCAATCTCACCCTGGTCTGCCAATGCCGTCAGCGCTGCTAAAACAATATGACGCCAATCTATCTCGAAAAAAGACCTGAGAGCAGCTCGCGTATCACTTCTACCAAAACCATCTGTTCCCAACGCCAAGAAGGGTGCTTCAACGGCCTCGCTGATCATGAGCGGTAAAGCGGTTACGTAGTCTGTGGTCGCTATAACCGGCGAGTTGCCCGACAAGCACTTGCGCACGTGACTTAGTCTCCTCGGCTGACTGGGGTGCAGACGATTCCACCGCATGACTTCGCGCTGGTCTCGCGCCAACTCGGGATAGCTAGTCGCGCTCCAAATTTCAAAACCAATTTGATGATTGGCAGCTAGATAATTAGCTGCACGTGTCACTTCCACCATAATACTTCCGGAGCCTAACAAGCGAACCTTCGCACCTTCCCGTGTCGCCGCTTTAGTCTCGACTAAGTAAAGCCCGCGGCAAACGTCACCCTCGGCCCCTGCAGGAATGGCCGCCTGAGGCTGAGCTTCGTTACCCATGGTGATGTAATAAAATTCGTCACATTGCTCATCGAACATTCGCCGCATCCCCTCAGCCAGAATCACGGCAAGCTCGGAAATACTGGTGGGATCGTAGGCTCGGCAGTTCGGCACTGTGGCGGCGAGCACGTGACTATGTCCGTCCTGATGCTGCAGGCCTTCCCCACCAAGAGTAGTTCTGCCAGCCGTTGCACCCAACAGGAATCCACGTGCCCGTTGATCAGCCGCCGCCCAAATGAGATCACCGACTCGCTGGAAGCCAAACATCGAGTAATAGATATAAAACGGAATCATGGTTAAGCCATGCACCGAATAACTCGTTGCCGCCGCCGTCCATGAGCTAATTGCACCGGCTTCGCTGATACCCTCTTCTAATATTTGCCCATCAAGCGCCTCCCGGTAACTTAGCAACGAGCCTATATCTTCAGGCTCGTAGCATTGGCCGGCGCTGGAGTAAATGCCGACCTGCTTAAACAAGTTCGCCATGCCAAAGGTACGAGCCTCATCAGCGACAATCGGTACGATCCGAGAGCCCAAATTTTCGTCCTTTAACAAGGCGGCCAGCATACGAACAAAACCCATTGTCGTTGATACCGGTTTGGGACTTCCGGTCAACGCGAATCCCGCGTAACTTGAGAGCTCAGGTATTTTGGGTCGGTCCGCCGTCGTTGAACGCACGGGCAAGTAGCCACCCAAACGTTGTCTTTGCTGTTTTAGATATTGTATTTCGGGGCTATCGTCATCCGGACGATAAAAAGATAGTTGCTCAACTTGCTCATCACTCAGGGGTAGCGCGAAACGATCGCGGAAATCGAGCAGGTCAGTTAAATCTAATTTCTTCTGCTGGTGTGTAGTCATCTTGCCCTGACCAGCCTCACCCATGCCATAACCTTTTTTAGTCTGCGCCAGAATCACTGTTGGCCGCCCTTTATGCGAGACTGCAGAGGCATAGGCAGCATGAATTTTTACCAGATCATGACCACCCCGCTTTAGCCGATCGATTTGACTATCACTCAAACCCTCTACAAGTGCCGATAGTGCCGGGTGCTGACCGAAGAAGTTCTCCCTATTAAAGCGGCCGTCTTTCGCAGCAAAGGTCTGCAGCTGTCCATCTACTGTATTTGCAAATGTCCGCAGCAGCACGCCCTGACTATCTTGGGCGAATAACCCGTCCCAATCAGAGCCCCATAACAACTTAACCACATTCCATCCTGCACCACTAAACAACGCCTCTAGTTCATCGATGATTCGCCCATTGCCCCTCACCGGCCCATCTAAGCGCTGCAAGTTGCAATTAATCACCCAGGTCAGATTATCCAACCCTTCCCGCGCAGCTAGAGTTAGCGCAGACATGCTCTCGGGTTCGTCCATCTCGCCGTCACCAAAGACCCCCCAAACGCGTCGATCTTGAGTATCTAGCAGTCCCCTATGACTGAGATAGCGCATGAACCGTGCCTGATAAATAGAGGTGATGGGGCCCAAACCCATAGAGCCGGTTGGAAACTGCCAAAAGGAGGGCATCAACCAGGGATGGGGATAACTAGAAAGGCCCTGCCGCCCTCTCTGACAAGCTGTCAGCTCTTGCCGATAGCTGGCTAAATCCTCAGCCTGCAGGCGACCTTCCGCGAAGGCGCGTGCGTAAATGCCGGGCGCCGAATGGGGTTGGTAAAAAATAAGATCGCCGCCGAAATGCTCTGTTGCAGCACGAAAAAAATGGTTGAAGCCCACCTCAAATAAATCAGCGGCACTCGCGTAACTAGCGATATGCCCCCCTAGATCGCCGTGAGCTTGGTTGGCACGAATCACCATGGCCAGCGCATTCCAGCGCATAATGGAGACCAGCCGCTCCTCGATGGCTAAATCTCCTGGAAAACGCGGCTGTTCGGCAACAGGAATGGTATTCACATACGGTGTGATAAGGCCGGGCTGCCACCCTATATTGGGCTGGCGAGCAATTTGCGACAGTGCGTCTAAGATGTCGCGCACGCGCTGAGCGCCGCCGTGTTGCAGCAACGCCTGCAACGCCTCGCCCCACTCAGCCACCTCCAAGGCAAAGTCGTCTGACTCTGACAACCTGGATTCCGATTCCGCCATATATCACCCCCCAACAAACCAACATGATATTTTTTTAGAGGGCGCAGAATATGCCTAATTAGAGCGTAAAATTAAAGTTAATGGCATATTATGCTGACTTTTATTCACATAAAGGATTTATATGCCGAAGATTGCTGAGACAGACTCGACTGACTTACGGATTCTCAAAGTACTGCAACACGAGGGGCGGATCAGCAATGCCGACCTTGCTAAACGCGTCAATCTGTCGCCATCACCCTGCCTCGCCCGAGTTCGACGCTTAGAGAGCAGCGGGCTAATACGCCGCTACTCAGCACTGCTAGATCCCGCTCTAGTGGGCCTTACCCTCAACGTATTTATAGCCGTTTCGCTAAAAGCGCAGACTCGGCTGCAGCTTGAAGCCTTTGAAGATCGTATGAATAGTCGGGAAGAAGTTATGGAATGCTATCTAATGACCGGTTCTGAGGACTACCTTCTGAGGGTGGTCATGCCTGACGTTACAGCCCTAGAACATTTCATAGTAGACGTTTTATCGCCAATGCCCGAGATAGAACACATTCGTTCAAGTATTGCGCTTAAGCAGGTTCGCTACAAAACAGCGTTACCACTACACTCAACACGATGACACAGGCATAAAAAAACCCGCGGGCCGAAGCGCGCGGGTTTCACCGATAGTGAGCTATCAGCCAAACTGGTTCATGGTGTTGTCCTCGCCCGCTGCTTTCAGGGCTGCATCACCTGAGAAGTACTCTTTGTGGTCGTCACCCATGTCGGAGCCGGCCATGTTCTGGTGTTTCACACAGGCAATACCTTGACGAATCTCTTTACGTTGCACGCCGGCGACGTATCCCAACATGCCGGCCTCGCCAAAGTACTCTTTGGCCAAGTTGTCAGTCGACAGCGCGGCGGTGTGGTAGGTGGGCAGCGTAATTAGGTGATGGAAGATACCGGCTTCACGGGCGGCATCACGCTGGAAAGATTGAATCCGAGCGTCGGCCTCAATCGCCAATTCGGTCTCGTCGTACTCGGCAGCCATGAGTGCGTCTCGGTCATAGGCACTGACATCGCGCCCCTCTTCGTTCCAAGCATCGAAGACCTGCTGACGGAAACTGAGAGTCCAGTTAAATGAGGGACTGTTGTTGTAGACCAACTTGGCATTGGGCACCACGTCGCGGATGCGGTTCACCATACCGGCAATCTGACCCACGTGGGGTTTTTCTGTTTCGATCCACAGCAAATCAGCACCATTCTGCAGCGAGGTGATGCAATCCAGAACCACGCGATCTTCGCCCGAGCCTTTCTTAAACTGGAACAGGCCAGACGCCAAGCGAGCTGGCTTGAGCAGCTTACCATTGGCTTTCACCACGACATCACCGTTGGCAATATCATCGGCACTTTCAATGTAATCGCCATCCAAGAAACTGTTGTACAAGTCGCCTAAATCGCCCGGCTCGTCGGTAACAGCGATCTGCTTAGTTAGCCCGGCTCCGAGAGAATCTGTACGCGCAACAATGACGCCGTTCTCGACACCCAGCTCAAGAAAGGCATAGCGAATAGCCCGAATCTTCGCGAGGAAATCAGCGTGGGGCACCGTCACCTTACCGTCTTGGTGACCACACTGCTTCTCGTCCGATACCTGGTTTTCAATTTGAATAGCGCAGGCGCCCGCCTCAATCATGCGCTTAGCTAACAAATAGGTGGCTTCCTCGTTACCGAAGCCCGCGTCGATATCGGCAATAATGGGCACGACGTGAGTGGTGAAGTTGTCGATCTGATTGGTCAGGTTTTTGGCTTCCACTTCGTTACCCGCCGCGCGAGCAGCGTCTAATGCACGAAACATCCCGCCCATTTCACGGGCGTCAGCCTGGCGCAAAAAGGTGTAGAGCTCTTCGATTAGCGCCGGCACCGAGGTTTTCTCGTGCATTGATTGGTCGGGCAGAGGGCCGAACTCTGAACGTAACGCCGCGATCATCCAACCCGATAGGTAGAGATAGCGCCGCTCAGTGGTACCGAAGTGCTTCTTAATAGAGATTAGCTTTTGCTGACCAATGAAGCCGTGCCAGCATCCCAGCGATTGGGTGTATTTGGCTGTGTCGGCGTCATAGGCGGCCATGTCTTGGCGCATGATGTCAGCGGTGTAGCGCGCAATGTCTAAACCGGTCTTAAACCGATTTTGTAGGCGCATGCGGGCGGCATACTCAGGATTGATATCCGCCCAGGCGCTACCTTGCGCAGCACACTGTGTTTCAAATGCCTTGATTGTATCGAGATACAAGCCCATAACCCTTTCCTCGCGTTGACCATTGATGAAGACAGCAATGCCTTCCTTGTCGCCGGATATTACGGAGTTTGGGTTATTTTTAAAATAAATGGATTACATTACCATCATTCACGATATGAATTGATCCAATTCAGGTTTTGCGTTTTTTCTTTTTTTCCGCCTTCTTAATATGCGAGATAAGTCGACGGCGACGCTGCACTTGGCGCTGAGTTAATTTGTTGCGCTTACCGGCGAAGGGATTTTCACCGGTACGAAGTTCGATGCGCACCGGGGTGCCATGCAATTCGAGTTCGCGCCGAAAAGTCTTCTCCAAGTAACGCACGTAGGACGCTGGCACTTGCTCGGTTTGACTACCGTGAATCACCACAATAGGTGGATTTTGGCCTCCCGCATGGGCATAACGCAGTTTTATGCGCCGACCATTAACGAGAGGCGGAGGGTGGGAGGCCACCGCATCCTCAAGAATCCGGGTCAAGCGATTAGTCCCTAAGGTCGCTGTGGCCGCCGCGTGTGCTGCATGAATAGAATCATACAGGTGGCCCACGCCGGTGCCGTGCAACGCCGATATGAAGTGAATATCGGCGTAGTCAACAAATTGCAAGCGTCGATTCAGCTCCGTGCGTATCCAATCACGCTCATCGCTATCAATACCGTCCCACTTATTAAGGGCAATCACCAAACCTCGACCGGCCTCAATACACTGCCCCAACAGATGCAAATCCTGCTCTACCACGCCCTCGTGAGCGTCCATCAACAACACCACCACATGGGCGTCGGCAATGGCTTTTAAGGTTTTCACGATGGAGAACTTCTCCACCATTTCACGCACATTCTTACGGCGCCGAACCCCCGCGGTATCGATCAAGGTGTAATGCTGGCCACGGCGCTCAAACTCAATGTAAATGCTATCTCGGGTTGTGCCCGGCTGATCAAATACAACCACTCGATCATCGCCCAGCAGCCGATTGACAAGGGTCGACTTGCCCACGTTGGGGCGACCCACGATGGCCACACGGATACCCTGCGGGTCAAGTTCTTCGGCCTCAGGCTCCGGCGCTATCGGCTCGAGTACAGACTCTATTAGTCTGCGCACACCGCGGTTGTGCGAGGCAGCAATGGTGTGCAGGTCCGCAATACCCAACTGATAAAAATCACTGGCTGCGACATCCTCGCCAACGCCATCAATTTTATTAACCACCAAATGAAATGGCTTGTTACGCTGGCGTAGCAACTGCACCAGTGCGGCATCGCCAGCGTGAAGTCCCTCGCGGCCGTCAACCATCAGTAAAACAATATCCGCTTCATCGATAGCCGCCAGGGACTGACTCGCCATGGCGGCATCAATACCTTCTTCGGCCCCCGAGATACCCCCGGTGTCGATCACAATAAAAGCCTTGTCGCCAACCCGGCCGTCACCGTACTTACGGTCACGCGTTAGACCTGAAAAATCAGCTACTAGCGCATCGCGGCTGCGCGTTAGCTGATTAAAAAGTGTCGACTTGCCTACATTGGGACGGCCGACAAGGGCTATGACGGGTGGCATCTGGCATCAGTCCAGAGAGCGGATGTCGTAGGCGACCAGATCGCCACTGTTGCCATAAACGAAGAGCGTATTGCCACGCGCGATCATATCTGCCCGGGCACCGTCACCATCAGGTTGGGCTCGTCCTACCATGACACCGTCAACCTGAGACATAAGGTGCAAATAACCCTCGAAATCAACAACCGCAACGTAGCTACTGATCGGCGTGGGCCGCGACAACTCGCGATAGCCAAGTTCAATATTCTGCCAGCGAATACCCTGGCCATTGCGTAAAAAAGCGGTGACTGTGCCGTCATCATCCGCTACGTAGACGTTACCAAAACCAACCGAGACCCCCGACACTGATGACACGTTGCGCTGCCACAATTTACGACCCGCGCGCATCTCCATGGCAACTACGCGCCCCTGATAACTCGCCGCATACAGCTCAGCGCCCTGGACGGCGAAGGTGCCATCCACATCAACGATGCGATCAATCTCTGAGCGGCCTTGAGGTATGGCAATCCGTGCTTCCCAGACCACGTTACCCGATGTCAGCGATACCGCCACTACCTTGCCATCGGCAAAGCCAGCCACAGCAAAGTCACCATAAATGAGCGGTGTCGCAGTACCGCGAAGGGTTAGCACCGGAACATCACTGGTATAAACCCAGCGTTGCTCGCCGGTATCGTAATCAAAGCCAATCAGCTTGCCATCATAGGTCTGAGCCACCACCATGTCGCCGTTACCCTGCGGCGCAGCCAATACCTCGCCCGATACATCGGCCCGCCAGATTTCTCGACCGTCATCAGCGCTTAGGCGCAACACCAACCCGTCAGCACCGCCCAAGAATAAGCTGTCATCGTGCTTCCCTACCCCTCCAGAAACAGGCAATTCCAGCGATCGGTCCCAATAGACCCGGCCGTTATCAGCATTGATTGCAGCCAACTCGCCATCTGCCGAAGCGACATAGAGCGTATCGCCATCCAGCAAGGGGTTGATCTTGTAGAGTCCCGTGCCCTGCCCATCACCGATAGAACGTGACCAACGCTTGTCAATATCGACGCGCTCGACAATATCAGTGAGCTCCACCGGTGCCGTCGGATCATAGTCGTCATCGCTGAACCAGCCGGTGACAGTTTCGCAGCCGGACAACAGTAAAGGCGCTGACAGCGCGACCACCCATCTAGTCACTGTCACGATGATGTCTCCTCAGCCGCGATTCGCGATTCTAAACTGGTGATTTTTGCCTCAAGAAGCCCCGCCGGGTTACCTAGGGCCAGCGTCATATCTCGAGCACTTCGATATGCCTCTAAGGCTTCTGTGTCGCGGCCCGCGGCCATGTGTATATCGCCACGCGCCGTGGCATAGGCAACCGCATAACCCGCGTCATTGCCATTCAGAATGGTCAGCGCAGCTTCTTCGTCTCCTTGCGCAGCCAATACTCTAGCCAGGCGAAGCTGTATCAAACGTCCAAGCTCGCTGCCGCTGTCAGTCTTTGACAGCGCCCAACGCAGCTCACTTTCAGCGTCGTCCAGCTCTTCGTCAGCCACCGCCAGTGCCGCTAACTTGAGTGCCGCAAATTGCGCGTAAACAGATCCCGAGTGGTCAGATTTGAGCGACTCTGCCAGCGCTTCACCCTCGGCAACAGCTGCCGGGTTGTCCGCATTAAGCATTACACGGGCATCCTCCCAAAGATCAGATGCAATTGCCGCTTGAGAGGCACTCCAACCTTGGTATTGCTGCCAACCGACGGTACCGGCAATCGCCAGTACCACAGTCGCCAGCGTGCTGCGACCGTTCTCATCCCACCAGCGCTTAAGTGCCTCTACCTGTTCGTCATCGTCCAGATGTTCAGCCATCTGCCTATACCCTCAACTTCGCTGGCCATACGGCGGCCAATGTTTCTACTAACTGCTCTTGTGCAACTGTTTGCTGCGTTCCGTCGCTGCGCAGCGGTTTTAGCGTCACACACCCTTCCGCCACTTCAGACTCGCCATAGACCAACGCCCAGGCGGCACCGCTCTTATCGGCACGTTTAAATTGGGCTTTGAAACTACCGCCACCCAAATTCATTTGAATCGCACAGCCCGGCAAAGCCTGACGGAGCCGCTCAATATGCGGTAACGCGTGCTGCAGAGCTGCATCATCAGCCAACACTACGTACAAATCCACAGTCTGTGCCGCCACGTCACCCTGCTGTAACAGCAGCACGAGACGCTCTAAACCGATGGCAAAACCTGCTGCCGGTGTGTCACGCCCACCAAACTGTCCAACCAGCCCATCATACCGGCCTCCACCGCACACAGTACCTTGGGCCCCCAGTGCAGTAGTGGTCCACTCGAAAACCGTTTTGTTGTAATAATCTAGGCCGCGCACCAAGCGATGATTGAGGGTGAACGATACCCCTGCTGCTGTGAGCAGTTCACACAGGCGCGCAAAGTCATCTCGAGACTCCTCGTCCAAATAGTCTGACATCACAGGCGCGCTCACCAACAGCGCCTGCGTGCTCTCACTCTTGCTATCCAGAATGCGCAGAGGATTAGTCTCTAGGCGTCGCTGACTGTCTTCATCGAGCTCATCACGGTGAGCACTTAAGTAATCGACCAAGGCCTGCCGATAATTTGCCCGAGCTTCGACTGAGCCAATAGAATTTAACTCCAGCGTCAACAAGTCGCTTATGCCCAGCTCTCGCCATAAGGCAGCCGACAACAGTAAGAGTTCCGCGTCCTGATCAGGGGTTGCCACGCCGAAGGCTTCAACACCGAGCTGGTGAAACTGTCTCTGCCGACCTTTTTGCGGTCGCTCGTAGCGAAACATTGGGCCGGTGTACCAAAGGCGCTGGGGCGTTGCGATGAGATTGTGCTGCACCGCCGCGCGCACACAGCCCGCCGTACCCTCAGGGCGCAATGACATGCTTTCGCCATTGCGATCATCGAAACTGTACATCTCTTTTTCGACGATATCGGTCACCTCGCCAATGGAGCGTGCGAAAAGATGGGTTGATTCAATGACGGGCAGACGAATCTCTCGATAGCCATAACGCGCCAGAACGGCTAGAGCCACCTGCTCCATCCGCTGCCAAATGGGACTCTCGTCGGGGAGGATATCGACCATCCCGCGAACGGCTCTGTACTGACTCATAAAAACCTGCTGTTAACTGCGCGCAATCACACTCTGGTCACGCTGCGCTCGGTCAGCATCCAAACTGGCAGCACGCTGCCGGATGACCGATTCCAGGTGGTCGAGGAAATCTTGATTGCTGACTTTGTGATCGGGGGTGCCGTCCACATAAATCAGATTATTAGGACTGGCGCCGGTCATGCCGATATCCGCTTCTCGCGCCTCACCCGGACCATTAACAATACAACCGATAACCGCCACGTCCATCGGTGTGCGTATGTCCTCAAGGCGCTGCTCAAGTGCGTTCATGGTGCCCACAACATCAAAGTTTTGGCGCGAACAACTGGGGCATGCAATAAAATTAATGCCATTCGCACGGAGTTTGAGGCTCTTCAGAATCTCAAAACCCACTTTGACTTCCTCGACCGGGTCGGCCGCTAGTGAGATGCGTATCGTGTCACCAATACCCTCCATCAGCAGCATACCAAGACCCACAGCTGACTTGACGGTACCGCCGCGTAATCCTCCGGCTTCGGTAATACCCAAATGAAGAGGTTGCTCGATTTGGCTTGCAAGCTGACGATAGGCTGCGACAGCCATAAACACATCGGAAGCTTTGACGCTAACTTTGAAGTCTGGAAAATCGTGCCGATCCAAAATTTCGACGTTGCGCATTGCCGATTCGACCAGCGCCTCGGGCGTGGGCTCAGGGTACTTGCGCAGCAATTCTTTCCCCAGAGAACCGGCATTCACCCCAATACGAATTGGAATACCACGATCCTTGCAAGCGGCAATCACTTCTTTGACTTTGGCTTCTTTGCCAATATTGCCCGGATTGATGCGCAGGCAATCGACGCCATACTCGGCCACCTTCAAGGCGATGTTGTGATCAAAATGGATATCAGCGACAAGGGGTACCGCCACTTGCTGACGAATAGCTCGAAACGCCTCGGCGGCCTCCATACTGGGAACGGACACCCGCACGATATCAGCGCCGGCCTCAGCAATGGCTCGCACCTGCGCAACCGTAGCCTCGACGTCGCAAGTTTCTGTATTGGTCATGCTCTGAACAGCGATAGGCGCATCACCACCCACAGGCACGTTGCCCACCATAATCTGGCGGCTGCTGCGACGCTGAATAGGACTGGGCTGTTTCATGGCTTACCCACTGCATGTAGAGGCGCCATTGTAACCTGAGCGGCGCCAAGACTCACTGTTGTTCTGACAAACTGGCCCGATATCGGCGGTATTCGGCAGAATTGGGAAATAAATTGCGCAGTGCCAGCTCGTAACTACTTTGGGCATCCCGATTTCCCTGGGCCCGAGACAACTCGATCCCCAATAATAGCCCCCGAGCTGACTGTCGGGTGACCACTGTGCGATAAGTCCCGTAGTAACTCTCCGCCGCCGTTAAATCACCAGCCTCTAGCGTCAAGTACCCCATTTCAAGCAGCGCAATCGTATTGGTACGATCCATCCGTAAGGCCCGACCGAAGGCATCTTGCGCCGCCCCAGCCTTGCCTAACTGCACGCGACTAAGACCTAAATTAACAAATGCCAGCGGTCGCCCAGAATACAGGCTATCCTGGGTCACGCGGTCGAATTCTAGCTCGGCCTCATCGTAGCGTCCCAAGGCGTATAAAAAGGCCGCGTAGTTATTGCGCGCACGCGAGAACTGGGGATCTAACTTTAAGGCGCGGCGAAAACTGGTCTCGGCTAGCTCATACTCTCCCGTGCTCTGATACACCAAACCGAAGGCCTCATGAACCTGGGCACTGTCGGGCTTCATTTTGTAGGCAAGCTCTAAATTGCGTTTGGCATTTTCCCAGTCGCCTGCACCAATATATTGGCGCGCCAAATCTACACGTCTAGAGTGCGCCGCATCGGGATCAGCATCTACCGAAGTGCCACCGCGAGTCTCGGTGACGCAGGCCGCCAGTTGCGTTGCCATCATCAATATCAGGAGCCACTGTTGGATGCGCATCAGCTCACCTCCAAATCGTGTTTGTTGCGATGCCGTTCCGCTCGACGGGTGCGATCAACCACGTCCCCAACTAATTGACCACAAGCTGCATCGATATCGTCACCGCGCGTAGTGCGTACCGTAACCACAAAACCGGCATCAACCAAGACCTGCCAGAAACGCGTTACCGCATTACCACTGGGCCGCTTGTAGCCCGAGTTGGGGAAATCATTGAAAGGAATGAGATTGATTTTGCACGGAAAGTCTCGCAACAGATCGCGCAATTCCCGGGCATGCTCGGGCTGATCATTAACCCCGGCCAGCAACGTATATTCCACCGTCACGACCCGCTTTTTGTCCGTTTGTGCATCGATGTACCCGCGAGCACTGTCTAGTAACTGCCGTACGGGGTAACGGCGATTAATGGGAACGATTTCACTGCGGATTTTGTCATTGGGTGCATGTAAAGAGATAGCCAGGCTGACATCGGAATACTCGGCTAGGCGATCCAGCGCCGGCACCACGCCTGACGTACTAAGCGTGACCTTGCGCTTGGACAAGCCGTAGGCAAGATCGTCCGTCATTAAGCTCATTGCGGAGACGACGTTATCAAAATTGAGCAAGGGCTCGCCCATTCCCATCATCACCACATTGGTGACAACACGCCCCTTACCCGACTGCCAGCCGTCGTAGGAATTGATTGCCAACCAGACCTGCCCAATGATTTCAGCCGCGGTAAGATCGCGCTGAAACCCCTGCTTGCCGGTGGAGCAAAATTTGCAATCAAGACTACAGCCGACCTGAGACGACACACACAAGGTCGCCCTATCTCCCTCCGGAATGAGCACAGATTCCACGAGCGCACCGCCAGCCACCCGGACGGCCCACTTGCGAGTGCCATCACTGGAATCCTGCTGGTCGGCAATTTCGGGAGGAGTGATTTCAGCACACTCAATCAGGCGCTCACGCAGGGCACGGCCTAGATTGCTCATGTCGTTGAAATCGCGCACGCCGTGGTGGTGAATCCACTTCATCACCTGCTCAGCGCGAAACCGTTTCTCACCCAACTCGGTGAAGAAGGCTTCCATTTGTGCCCGGGTTAAACCGAGCAAATTGGTCTTACTCGCCGAACCGGTGCTCGCAATCACCGAGTTCGGCGCGGACGTTTCATTCAGATCAGCGGGCACAGATCTCGCTGGCCGCAAAGAAATAAGCGATTTCGCGGGCTGCGGAAGCCGCGGAGTCGGAACCGTGAACCGCGTTAGCGTCAATGGAGTTAGCAAAATCCGCGCGGATAGTGCCGGCTGCCGCTTCCTGCGGATTAGTCGCGCCCATCAATTCGCGATTACGCGCGATAGCATCTTCGCCTTCAAGCACCTGTACCACCACGGGGCCCGAGGTCATAAAGGCTACTAGATCGGGGTAGAACGGACGCTCTCGGTGCTCGGCGTAAAACCCACCGGCAACGTCATCAGAGAGGTGGAGCATTTTTGACGCCACAATGGTGAGGCCCGCTTTTTCGAAACGGGAATAAATTTCTCCAATGACATTCTTCGCCACGGCATCTGGTTTTACAATTGACAAGGTGCGCTCAACGGCCATCATGCTCTCCAATAAAAAGTCGCGTAAATTCTGAGCCTTAGGCTCTTTTCACGGCCGCGGAGTATACGGCTTAAGCCATCCTCTGTCATGGCGAGCAGCTCGGCAATAATGCCTGTTTGACCGCGTTTGAGCGCATATGCACCCAATCGCTCAGTGTCGCTCTGAGGCATGATTAATGGTGTAGCGCGGGATCTCCACCACTAAAGGCTCATCGGCTACCTGCGCCTGACAGGACAGGCGAGATTCTGGCTCGAGCCCCCAGGCCTTATCCAAGTAGTCTTCCTCTAGTTCATCCGCCTCGGCCAGCGAATCAAATCCCTCCCGCACAATAACGTGGCAGGTGGTGCAGGCACACGACATCTCGCAGGCATGCTCTATGGCCAAGCCAGCCCGGAGCAATGCCTCACAAATACTGTCCCCGGATTCGGCCTCAACCAGCGCGCCTTCCGGACAAATTTCGTGGTGGGGTAAGACAATGATTTGGGTCACGCTGTTGTCTCCGAGTCCAAGTCTGCCAGCGACACTCCCGTTAATGCCTCGCTGATACTGCGATCCATACGCCTGGCCGCAAAGGTTTCTGACACCTTGGCGGTCGTTTCGGACGCGCCACGAATTACCGTGACGCTGTCAGAAGTCACTGCCTCAGCTAGGGCCGCCATCGATTGCTCAAGCTCAGTGCGCTCATTGGCATCTAATAAATCGCCATCAACGGCGAGTGCATTGCTAATTCCCTCTAGGAGCTGCTCAGCCTCAACGCGAGCCTCCGCCAATTGCCGCGCCTGCATATCAGTTTCGGCGTTTTCGTAACTCGCGCGCAGCATTGCCGCCACATCAGCGTCATCTAAACCAAACGAGGGCTTAACCACGACGCTGGTTGCGGTACCCGTGGTCTCTTCCCGCGCCGACACCTCTAACAGACCATCCGCATCAACTTGGAAGGTGACACGAATGCGCGCAGCCCCCGCCACCATGGGCGGAATCCCAGAAAGCGTAAAGCGCGCTAGCGAACGACAATCAGTCACCTGCTCACGATCACCCTGTACCACATGAACATCCAGGCCGGTCTGCCCATCACGGGCCGTGGTGAACTCCTGCGCTCTGACAATGGGAATCGTCGTATTGCGCGGCACAATGCGCTCCACCAATCCCCCCAATGTCTCTATACCCAATGACAGCGGAATGACATCGAGTAATAACGGGTCATCGGGGCCCCGATTACCGACCAACACATCGGCCTGACGCGCCGCACCCATCGCCACAACCTGATCGGGATCGAGTGAGCAGAGTGCGTCACGACCGAAAAACGCCGATACCACCTGTGAAACAATAGGCATCCGGGTAGATCCACCCACCAATATCACCTGATCAACCGTCTCAACCTGTGCGTCGACTACGCATTGGCGGCAGGCCTCGAGAGTGTGATTAACTAGATCGGCGCACAGCCCATTGAAACTCTCCCGGCTAATCGTCAGGGTGCCTGCACTCACGTTGAAGGCGTCCAAGGAGACTTCCACTTCTGCCTGATCGGTAAGTGCCTGCTTGGCCGCTCTTGCTATCGCCAAACTCTCCCGGCGCATCACCGGAGACGCATCTGTAACACCCGCGCGTTGTTCGAGATGATCGGCCAGCGCCGCATCGAAATCGTCTCCGCCCAGCTCGGCATTCCCGCCTGTTGCCAGCACCTCGAACACACCCCGCTCCATGCGCAAGATGGAGATGTCAAAGGTGCCGCCTCCCAGGTCGTAGACGGCGATGGTGCCACTCTCATTTGCTTCCAGCCCATAGGCAATGGCGGCCGCTGTGGGCTCATTGAGCAATCGCAGCACCTTGAGGCCAGCAAGCTCTGCTGCCTGTCGAGTCGCCTGGCGCTGGCCGTCATCAAAGTAAGCGGGTACCGTAATGACAGCACCGTCTAGCGCGGCGTCGAGGTGTGACTCTGCCCGATGCTTGAGCACTTGAAGAATTTCTGCGGACACTTCAACCGGCGTCCGCGCGCCGGTGGCAGTGTCAAACGCCAGTGTGTCGCCATCGCTGAGCTTGACATGACGGTGGTGCGCCACGTCACTCTGATGACGTCCCATGAAGCGCTTTGCCGACGCAATAGCTTGATCACCACTGGCCTCATACCCCACGACTGTGCCGCTCTGGTCGTATTTCACGATCGAGGGCAGTAGCTGCCGCCCCTCCTGGTCGGCGAGTACGCGGGTCTCGCGACCGTCAAAATGCGCCACCAAACTGTTGGTCGTACCCAGATCAATTCCTACCGCGAGCCGACGTTCACTTGGCTGCTCAGGGGTTGACCCGGGTTCGGCTATTTGAAGTAACACTCTATTAGCCTCGTCGTTCTATTTGTTCCGCCAACTCAAGGCGGAGCTTTTTTAAATACAAGGCGCGCAACCAAGCGTCGCCGGCACTATCTACATCGCTTACATCGAGCGCCTGGCCCATCTCAGTTAGGGTGGCAGAAAGCAAAGCTTCAATCTCACCGTCCAAGACTTTCAGCTCCGCAACCGTATCCTCCAGCACCTGCTCACGCCAGAGCATTTGTTGCTTCAGAAATGCCATGTCGACAGGCCGTCGCTCCAAGGCAGTGAGATCAACTCCAGCACATTCCAGCAGGTACCCTGCCCGTCGTACAGGGTCTTTGAGCACTTGATAAGCGGTGTTTATTTCCGCCGATAGCTGTGCGGCTAGGCGCTGTTCGGCTGCCGTACCCGCTTGGGCGTTATCGGGATGAAAGCGTTTCTGCAGGGCATGAAAGCGTCGGGTTAAGTCGGCGCTATCCAACGATTGCTGATGAGGTAATTGAAACAAAGCAAAATAGTCCCTACCCCCAGGGCGCTGCGCCGAACCCTGATCGACCATAAGTTAGACCGTAAAGCTCTCACCACAGCCACATTCACCGGCGACATTGGGGTTCTTGAACTCCAAACCTTCATTGAGTCCCTCTTTGGCATAGTCGACAACGGTACCGTCCAGATACACCAAACTCTTCGGGTCAATGAAGACTTTCACACCATGGCTCTCAAACAGGGCATCTTCCGGGTCAGGAGCATCGACAAACTCCAGCACGTAGGCCAGCCCCGAGCATCCCGAGGTCTTAACCCCAATTCGGATGCCTTCGCCTCGGCCACGCGCCATTAGCTGGCCGTTGACGTGACTGGCAGCCGCCTCTGTCACACTGACGGTCATGACTTAGCCTGTTTCTCGCGGTAATTTGCCACCGCCGCCTTGATCGCGTCCTCGGCCAATACCGAGCAGTGAATCTTCACTGGCGGCAGTGCCAGCTCTTGGGCGATCTCGGTATTTTTAATTTGCTCGGCTTCGTCAACGCGCTTGCCTTTAACCCACTCAGTCAGAAGCGAGCTAGACGCAATCGCACTACCGCAGCCGTAGGTCTTGAACTTGGCATCCTCAATGACACCGTCAGCATTAACCTTAATTTGTAACCGCATCACGTCGCCGCACGCCGGCGCCCCAACCATACCGGTTCCCACATCGTCCTCGCTGTCATCCAGCTTGCCAACATTACGGGGATTTTCGTAGTGATCGATCACCTTGTCACTGTAAGCCATGTTACCTCCTATGCACCGTACTGAAGGTGCCTGTCATAAATCGGATGGATCGGTGCGATTAATGCGCCGCCCACTGAATACTGTTGAGATCGATGCCGTCCTGATACATATCCCAAAGCGGCGACAATTCGCGCAATTTCTCCACGGCGTGGTGCACTTGGCTAATCGCGTGATCCACTTCGGCCTCAGTGGTAAAACGGCCGAAACTGAAGCGTAGTGAACTGTGTGCCATTTCGTCGTTCAATCCCAAGGCACGCAACACATAAGAGGGCTCCAAGCTAGCCGAGGTGCAAGCAGAACCGCTGGAAATCGCCAAATCCTTCAGCGACATCAACAACGATTCGCCTTCCACAAAGGCAAAACTCACGTTCAGTGCGCCCGGTAATCGTTGCGTTTCGTCACCATTGATGTGCACTTCTGGGATGCCATTGATACCTTGCCAGAAGCGTTCACGCAGCCCTTTCAAACGCGCCGCCTCGTCTGTCATTTCCTCTCGCGCAATACGTGCAGCCTCACCCATACCTACTATCTGGTGGGTCGCCAACGTGCCAGATCGCATTCCGCGTTCATGACCACCACCGTGCATCTGTGATTCAATGCGCACCCGTGGTTTGCGACGAACATAGAGCGCACCAATGCCTTTGGGGCCGTACATTTTGTGGGCCGACATAGACAGCAGATCGACTTTCATCGCCGCCATATCCAAGGGCACCTTACCCGCACCCTGCGCCGCATCGACATGGAAAATAACGCCTGACGCACGACAAATCTCACCAATCCCGGCAATGTCGTTCACCACACCAATCTCATTATTGGCATGCATGACGCTCACGACCACGGTGTCATCTCTCAGCGCCGCTGCCACTGCCTCAGGCGTAGTTAAGCCACGCGCATCGGGCTCTAAGTACGTTACCTCGTAGCCCTCTCGCTCGAGCTGGCGGCAGGTATCCAACACCGCTTTATGCTCGATTTTCGAGGTAATGATGTGCTTGCCTTTTTTACTGTAGAAATGGGCCGCGCCCTTGATGGCAAGGTTATCCGATTCAGTTGCGCCCGATGTCCAGACGATCTCGCGCGGATCGGCATTGATCAGTTCTGCCACCTGACAACGCGCATTCTCCACCGCCTCTTCGGCCTTCCAACCAAACACATGGGAACGTGAAGCCGGATTGCCAAAATTTCCCTCGGGTGAAAGGCACGCCATCATCGCCTCAGCAACCCGGGGGTCAACCGGAGTGGTCGACAAGTAATCCAGGTAAATGGGGGTGTTAAAACTTTCAGCGGTCATATTTAACTCTCTACCAGCTCGGCAATGCCTTAACGCACTACCAGTTGTTGAATAACATCATTCACCGCACTCGGTTGCTGACGGGCCTCGTGACGATCCACCAAATCAGCCAAACTGATTTGACTTAAAAAGGCATGAATCTGGGAGCTCAAGTCCTGCCATAGATGGTGAGTCAAGCAAACCTCACCCTGATGGCAATTTCCCTGCCCGTTGCAGTTGGTCACATCGACTGATTCGTCTACCGCGTCGATGATCTCAGCCACAAAAATAGTGCCGCCGGCGCGCGCCAGGCGATAGCCGCCACCTGGCCCACGTACACTGGTCACCAAATCACCGCGCCGCAGTTTGGCAAACAACTGCTCCAAGTAAGACAGTGAAATCTCCTGACGCCCGGATATATCTGCCAGCGATATCGGTTTTTCACGCCCGTGCAGTGCCAAATCGAGCATGGCCGTGACGGCGTAGCGTCCTCGGGTTGTCAACTTCATGGAGAGCTCCTCATAGCCGCGGCAGTATGACAAAACCTACTAAAACACTCAACTAAAAACCTGAGTAAATTTGTTGGTTATTGCGACTCAGTCGCGACCGAAACGGCCGTGCACCTGTTTTTGGGTCTCGGTCAACACACCGCGGAGAATATTGAGCTCCATCTCGTCTAGGCGCACCCGATTGAACAAACGACGAAGTCTGCGCATTAGCTGGCGCGGCGCCTTTGGATCCATGAACTCAATATCGATTAAGGTTTGCTCAAGATGTTGGTAGAAGCGTTCCATGTCAGCTGAGTTGGCAAACGGGGCGTCCCAATCGTCATCTTCAGCGCCGCCAGATGCCCCTCCCAAAGCGACCATGCGCAACTCATAGGCCACTATTTGCACGGCCATAGCTAGATTTAACGACGTGTAAGCCTCGTGGGTCGGAATGTGACAGTGCAGGTTGCAACGCTCCAGCTCTTCATTGAGCAAACCCCGATCCTCACGACCAAACAGAATGGCTACGCGCTGTCCTTGCTCAGCGGCCTCGTACATGCGCGCCGCGCAGCGACGCGCATCCTGCACTGGCCACGGGATACGCCGTTCTCGTGCGCTGGTACCGACTACAAACTGCGCGCCCGCAATGGCTTCCTCAACCGAGTTCACCACGCGCGCGCGCTCCAACACATCCTGGGCCGAGGCCGCGCGCCAACGCGCCTCCTCCGAGGGAAACTCTTTCGGTGCCACTAGGGTGAGCTGATCAAGACCCATATTTTTCATGGCTCGCGCCACACCCCCAATATTGCCGGTGTGGCTGGGATGGACTAGCACAATGTCGATGTTGTTTGTCGTCATAAAAGCAGCTCTTTGGGCCGCGAAGTGTAACAAAAGCCAGTTAAACCCCCAGCCCTCCCCTGTTATCATGCGCCGCCCGCTTCGCGGTACCTGAGGAGTACACCATGGAACCCATGACCAACATCGCACTGCGCGCTGCCCGCAAGGCCGGCGATCTCGTTGTGCGCGCCGGCGATGAGATGGATCGTATTGGAGCCAAAGCCAAGGGTAGCGCGGACTTCGTAACCGATGTGGACATTGCCGCGGAGAAGGAAATTCTTTACCACCTGCGTAAAACCTACCCAGACCACGCCTTTTTATGTGAAGAGTCGGGGCTACTCGGTGAAGCCGATTCTGAATACCTCTGGGTGATTGACCCCCTGGACGGCACCAGTAACTTCATGAAGGGCATCCCCCACTACGCCGTGTCGATTGCCTGCCTAAAAAATGGCCGTCCCGAGCATGCGGTTGTCCTTGATCCGATTAGGCGTGAAGAATTCGTTGCCTCGCGCGGGGCGGGTGCCCGCATGAACGGCAAACGACTGCGTGTCAGCGCCGTCACCGAAATGGCCAGCGCGCTTTTGGGTACGGGCATCCCCTTCCTTGGTCATGAAGAGAAAAGGCTACAGGCCCATGCCAACACCATGGCGCAACTAGCGGGACAATCGATGGGCATACGCCGGGCAGGCGCGGCGTCGTTGGATCTGGCCTATGTGGCCGCCGGTCGCCTAGATGCCTTTTGGGAAGTTGGGCTGAGCAAATGGGATATTGCTGCAGGGGCACTCTTGATCCAAGAGGCTGGCGGTTTGATTGCGGATTTATCCGGCGCTGAGGGCTACTTGGAATCGGGCGACGTGGTCTGCGGGACACCGAAAATCTTTAAGCAGGTTCTGCAAACCGTGGGTAAAGCACTGCGTTAATAGCAGGGGTTGGGGCAGCCCATGCCCCTGGAAAGCCTACTGTCAAAACCCAGCTGAAGTTGACCTAAGACCCGGTATTGGCACCGCGCTGCCAACCCAGCGAACAACTCTCAGACCTGGGAGCCGTCCTCACTTAAACCTTCCTTGACCGGAATCGCCAAATCATCCTTGCTAACACCCAGTGCCAGCATCACGGTTGCCGCCACATAAATTGACGAATAGGTGCCGATAGTCACGCCCACCAAAAGCGCCAGCGCGAAACCGTGGATCATGTCGCCACCAAATATCGCCAACGCCACGAGCACAAGCAATGTGGTCAACGAAGTCACCAAGGTTCGGCCTAGGGTTTCAGTAAGCGAGATATCAACCACCTCAACACTGTTCGAGCGACGCAGCTTTCGAAAATTCTCACGAATCCGGTCGGAAACCACTATGGTGTCATTGAGCGAGTACCCGATCACAGCCAGCAGGGCAGCAAGCACAGTCAAATCGAACTCCATACCCAAAATCGAGAAAAAGCCCAAGACCACCAAAACATCATGAATAAGCGCGGCTACCGCACCCAAGGCAAATTTAAATTGGAAGCGAAAAGCAACATAGAGCATTACTAGGCCGAGCGCTAACAACATGGCGATACCACCCTGCTCTCGCAACTCATCCCCCACCTGGGGTCCAACAAATTCAATGCGTTGCAGATCAATCGCTTGTGTTGAGTTGGTACGTAACATCGAAACCATCTCGACGCCCTGATCATCGGTAAATCCCAGGGGCAAGCGAATCAGCACATCGCGGTCAGTACCAAAGCTCACCACCACCGCACCGGCATAACCCTCGGTTTCTAACTGATTACGAATGACCGTGAGGTCGGCACTGTCTTCATACACCACTTCAACGAGGGTGCCGCCGGTGAAATCCAGGCCCCAGTTGAGCTGTTTGGTCAACAAAGAGCCCAACGCTGCCAGCAATAACAACGCAGAGAATAGTGCTGCGATAGCTCGATACCGCATAAACGGCAGAATATTCATGGGGTTTCCTCCGCCTGGACTTTGCCGGCGCCTCCGCCAATGGAAAGCCGGTTGATCTTACGACCGCCGTAGACGGTGTTGATCAATACGCGAGTTAAGACGATAGCGGTAAACATCGACGTCATGATGCCGATCGACAGCGTGACGGCAAAGCCCTTCACCGGGCCGGTACCCACAGCATAGAGAATTACCGCCACAATGAGGGTGGTGATATTGGCATCCAAGATAGTGGTAACGGCGCGCTCAAAGCCCGAGTGAATCGCCATTTGTGGCGACGCTCTGGCCGCCAACTCCTCGCGAATACGGGAGAAAATCAGCACATTGGCATCTACCGCCATACCGACAGTCAACACAATGCCGGCAATACCGGGCAGCGTCAGCGTCGCTCCAATCAGGGACATGAGCGCCACTAACAAAATAAGGTTGAAGCTGAGAGCGATCACCGCCGCGACACCAAAGACACGGTAGTAAGTGATCATGAACAGCACCACCAGCGCTAGGCCAATCTGCACGGATTTCACCCCTAAAGCGATATTCTCTGCTCCCAGCGAGGGCCCCACAGTGCGCTCTTCTACAAAGCTGATCGGGGCCGCGAGCGCACCTGCACGCAGCATTAGTGCCAGTTCAGATGCCTCGGCGGGGCTGTCTAGCCCGGTAATTTGAAACTGCGCGCCCAGTGCCGACTGAATAACCGGTGCGGTTAACAATTTCTTCTCGTCGTAAGGCACACGTACAACGGTTTCGGCGCCCGCATCATCTGTCTCATAACGGGTGCGGTATTTGCGCTCAATAAACAACACGCCCATACGTCGCTTGACGTTACTACGTGTCGCGCGGGACATAAGCATGCCGCCTTCGCCGTCAAGACTAATCGAGACATTAGGCTGGCCATTTTGGTCGAAACCAGCGGCCGCATTGGATACCCGTTCGCCCGAAATAATGATGTCGCGCTCTAACCACTCGGTCATGCCACCACGGTCAGCACTGCGATACTCAAAGCGCTGGCGCTCAGTGACCGGGGCGTTGGTTTCGGCAACCAAACGAAATTCGAGGTTCGCCACCTTACCCAATATGCGCTTTGCTTCGGCAGTGTCTTGGATGCCGGGCAGTTCTACAACAATTCGGTTACTGCCTTGGCGTTGCACGAGGGGCTCAGACACCCCTAGTTCGTTAACACGGTTGCGAAGCGTCGTTAGGTTTTGGGATACCGCATAATCTACCACTTCGTCGATGGTGGCCTGGGTGACTTCGGCCGTGAGATTCCAACTATCTTCTAAATCGATACGATCCAAAAATAATTCGGGGTAGAGATCCGCCACGGCTGTTCTGGAGGCTTCGCGAGTGGCCTCATCGCGGAAGCGCATGACAACTTTGGCGCCGTCCAACAGCACCATGCCCCGCAAACGCTCGTCGCGCAGGGCGCGCTTGATACCATTTTCATAGGTTTCAATCCGTCGCTGCGTGGCTGCCGCCACATCGACTTCTAGCTTAAAGTGTACGCCACCACTCAGATCCAGGCCCAACTTCATCGGTTGAGCCCCCCCGTCCACCAACCACTGCGGGGTCGTCGGGGCCAGATTTAATGCCACGATGTAGCCATCGCCAAGGGTGCGCGTGAGCACCGCCTGCGCTCGAAGCTGTTGGTCGCGTTCGCGAAGACGAATCAGCGCGGTTTTCCCAGCGTTCTGTAATTCCTCGCCAAAATAGGCAATACCCGCGTCCTCGAGCGCCTTCTCAGCACGTGACAGCGTTTGTTCATCCAACGATTGGGCACTGCTCGCACCGGCAATCTGCACCGCCGGATCCGGGGTATATAAATTGGGCGCAGCGTAATACGTACCAAAGGCCACGACCGCCAATATCAACAGCACTTTCCATAATGGAGTTCTATTTAGCATGGGAGCCTATCTTGTTTAAGTGTGATGCCAGCCCGAAGCTGGTCGCCCGCGGGCTTCCGTCCCCACTACGAGCCGGATGCTTAAAAGTCGCGCAGTTTAGCGTCTGAGCCAGAGCTTTGACAGACCTGGGACCGTGAGCATTACCGATGGTGCGTCGGCGGTTCTAGCCCAGCCAAACCCGTCCATTTCGGAACAGACGCATCCAACCCGAGTCTTCGCGCCAATTGCTCGGCGCCCAGGACAACTGACTACCGCGATAAACCCGCTCTGGGTGAGGCATCATGATAGTGACTCGGCCATCGCGACTGCAGATACCAGCAAGACCCTGCGGTGATCCGTTGGGGTTTGCCGGAAATTGGCTGGCGACATTTCCGATATTATCGACATACCGAAGCGCCACCGTCTGACTCGACTCAGCCTGCTGCTGTGCCGCAGCATCGGCAAACTGGGCACGACCCTCGCCATGAGCCACCACAATCGGTAGTGCTGAGCCCGTCATGCCCGCAAGCAAGATCGACGGGCTGTCCTCAACCCGAACACGGGTTAAACGGGCTTCGTATTGCTCGGAGCGGTTGCGAGCGAAGCGCGGCCAATGCTCCGCGCCCGGGATCAAATCCTGCAGCGCCGATAGCATTTGGCAGCCGTTACAGACGCCCAGAGCAAAGGTATCGGGGCGTCCAAAATAGCTCGCAAACTGCTCGCGTACGCGCTCGTGGAACAAAATACTTTTGGCCCAGCCCTCGCCAGCACCCAGTACATCGCCATAGGAGAAACCACCACAGGCAGCCAATCCATGAAAGCTACTCAAATCGACGGTACCCGACAGTAAGTCACTCATGTGCACATCAACCGCACTAAAGCCAGCACGATCAAAGGCTGCTGCCATCTCCAGCTGCCCATTCACGCCCTGCTCTCTTAACACCGCCAGTCGTGGCCGGGCACCGCTGGCAATGAAGGGGGCCGCCACGTCTTCATCGCAGTCAAAGCTCAAGGTTGCCGACAAACCGGGATCCGGCTGATCGATCGCTTCGAACTCCTGGTCGGCGCACTCGGCATTGTCTCGCAAGCGCTGAATGGCGTGGCTGGTGGTGGACCAAAGTTTTTGCAAGGCCCCTCGGCGACTGTCGATTAATTCAAAGCGCTCGGTGTTAACCACCACGCGCTCATCTAAGCGCGGCTTGGCGATACTGTGAATGCAATCTCCCAGACCGTGCTCCACGGCTAGGGCTTCTACGCGATGGCTATCGCTATCCCGAACCTGAACAACAACGCCAATCTCCTCGCTGAACAACTGTGCATTGGCACTGCCGGTATCGCCACTAAGGGTCACATCGAGACCACAACGGGCAGCAAAGGCCATTTCCAACAACGTCACCAAAACACCACCGTCACTGCGGTCGTGATAGGCCAACACCAGATCTTGGGACTTGAGTTCGTTTATAAAACTGAACAGCGCAGCGATATCCTCGGGATCAACATCGGGCACCTCAGCACCGAGTTTGCCCCAACACTGTGCCAACACGGAGCCACCCATCCGATTTCGTCCACGCCCCAAATCCACGAGTAATAGCGAGGTATCCTCATCGCGATGTAGCTCAGGGGTCAACGTGTCACGAACGTCACCCACCGGTGCGAAGGCAGAAACGATAAGAGACACGGGTGAGGTCACCGCTTTGTCTTCGCCGTTATCTTGCCACGCTGTGCGCATGGACATGGAATCCTTACCCACCGGTACAGTGATCCCCAATGCGGGGCAAAATTCCATCCCTACGGTTTTGACCGTCTCATAGAGCACGGCGTCGTTTCGACCCTGACCCGCGGCACACATCCAGTTGGCAGACAGCCGAATATCTTTTAAGTGACTCACAGGTGCGGCCAAGATGTTGGTTATGGCTTCGGCAATAGCGATGCGAGCCGAAGCCGGTCCATCCAGCACCGCTAGTGGCGTGCGCTCGCCAATACTCATGGCCTCGCCCAAATGGGAATCAAGAGAAACCGTGGTCACGGCACAGTCGGCAACGGGTACCTGCCAAGGACCTACCATTTGGTCACGCGCCACCATACCGGTCACAGAACGATCACCAATGGTGATGAGAAAGGCTTTGCTTGCCACCGCTGGGAACTGCAATACGCGTTCTAAACATTCCGCCACAGGCAGATCGGGACTGAAATCATCGGCTGGGACATCGCCAGAGTGCACGTCTCGATGCATCTTGGGTGGCTTGCCAAAGAGCAGCGACATGGGTAAGTCGACCGGGGCGTTAGAAAACTGGGCGTCGTCAACGCGCAGCACTTTGTCCTCGACTGCCACACCGACAACCGCATAGGGACAACGCTCACGCTCACAGAGACGCTCGAACACCTCCAGTCGCTCTGGCGTAATGGCCAGCACGTAGCGCTCCTGTGCTTCGTTACACCAGATCTCCAAAGGCCGCATGCCCGGCTCGTCATTGGGCACCCTCCGCAACTCAAAGTGGCCGCCAGTGCCGCCATCTTTTGCCAATTCAGGCAGCGCGTTACTCAAACCTCCCGCACCGACATCGTGGATAAACGCAATGGGGTTGTTGTCGCCGAGACTCCAACAGCGGTCGATCACTTCCTGACAACGGCGCTGAATTTCAGGGTTTTGACGCTGCACCGAGGCAAAATCTAGATCTTCATCACTCTCACCACTGGCCATGGAGGAGGCAGCGCCCCCACCCAAGCCGATAAGCATCGCCGGTCCACCCAGCACTACCAAATGAGCGCCGGGCTCAAAACCCGGTTTGTCGACGTGCTCCGCCCGAATGTTGCCAAAGCCCCCTGCCAACATAATGGGCTTGTGGTAGCCAAGCACCCCCTCGGCTGTATCGATCTCAAAGCTACGGAAATACCCCGTCAGATTGGGCCGCCCAAACTCGTTATTAAATGCCGCCGCGCCAATAGGCCCATCAATCATAATTTGTAACGGTGAGACGATACGTCCAGGCCGACCGTAATCCAGCTGCCAGGGCTGCTGGAGATCGGGTATATCTAAGTGGGAAACAGTAAAGCCCACCAAGCCCGCTTTGGGACGCGAACCGCGCCCCACCGCACCTTCGTCTCGAATTTCCCCACCCGAACCGGTACCCGCCCCGGCAAACGGTGCTATGGCCGTAGGATGATTGTGGGTCTCAACCTTCATTAACAAGTGGATAGGCTCGTGATGGTAGCCGTATTCGCCGGTGGTCACGTCAGGGTAAAACCGACCCGCTAAGTGCCCTTCTACCACCGCGGCGTTATCGGAATAGGCCGACAGCACACCTTCTCCGCCCTGATTGTAGGTATTTCGAATCATGGCAAACAGGGAATGCTCGCGCTCATCACCATCGATAGTCCAACTGGCGTTGAATATTTTATGGCGACAATGCTCGGAGTTTGCCTGGGCAAACATCATGAGCTCGACATCGGTGGGGTCTCTGCCCAATGCTTGGAAAGCCTCGACCAAGTAGTCGATCTCATCGTCGGCCAGCGCCAACCCGAGACTGCGATTGGCACGCTCAAGGGCAGGACGACCTTCAGCCATGACAGCCACCGAACCAAAGCTCTCTGGAGTTGCCGACTCAAACAACCGACCAACATCATCCAAAGTGGCACAAACTGATTCCACCATACGGTCATGCAGTAACTGATCGAGCTGTAGCAGCTCAGCCGCCGATGCTGACTGCAATCCGTCTATGGCATACAGCGTGCCGCGCTCAATACGCTCAATGCCGTCAAAGCCACAGTTGTGCACAATATCTGTCGCCTTACTCGACCAGGGTGAAATCGTGCCAAAGCGAGGCAATACAATGCGTCCCGTGCCACTCAGACTCCCCGCCTCCACCGCCGGTGCTGTGCCCGGTTGCAGCAATTGAGCCAGCCTCGAGCGATCCACCCCTTCGTCACCCGCTACGGCATAAAAATGACTGGCATGACGCAAAGAAAGGGCAGGATTAAGCGCTGAGATCGCAGTCGCCAGGCGCTGAAAACGGGGCGGCGACAGCGCGTCTGGTCCGGGCAACAAAAACATAGGGCATTTCCGATAAGCTGAGCGCGGAGTATACCCGCCATTGGCGTCAGTCTGAATGCTGACTGGCCGGTTTGAGAGGCATTACACTGCGCCTATGGGACACCACGCTTTTTTCAGCACAAGCCTACCGCGGATCTATCGCTATCTGATCCGGGTCGCCGCGCCACTTGGCTTACTCTTGGCCCTCTGCGGATGCCAGCCGCCTACCGACTATGCGCACCTGGAGCCGGGCGGTGAGCTGGTTGTAGTGACGCGAAATAGCCCTACGACTTACTACATTGATGGCGATGAACCAACCGGCTTCGACTATGAGCTCGCGCGCGCCTTTGCTCAAAGCCAGGGACTGACGCTGCGAGTAAAGCTCGCCTACTCCATCGAAGAATTGCTTAATACCCTGGAGGCGGGCGAAGCGCATATCGCCATGGGCGGTCTAGCGGTAACCGACGAGCGCGCCCAGCGGTTCTTTATCAGTGAAAGCTATTTCCAACAAAAACCCGTGGTGGTGTATCGCTCCGGAGATACCCGACCGCGTTCGACGCAAGATTTGGTCGGTCGCGATGTCGTGGCACTGACAGCTTCGAGTCAGGCAGCACTTCTCCAAGAGCTCAAGATCCAGCTACCCGAGCTTCGTTGGCGAGAATTATCGGGGTCGGATTCCTTGTTGTTAATGCAACAGATTACAGATGGACGGGCTGAAGTCGCCATCATTGATTCTATTGAGCTACGGCAACAGCAACGCTTATACCCGCGTATCGCTGCGGCCTTTATCTTGGACCAGCAGCAGCATGCCGTTTGGTTGCTCCATCGAGTACCCGAAGCCCAAGCCTGGTTGGAACGCGTTAACGAGTTCTTTGCAACGCAAATGGCGACAGGTGAGCTAAATCGTCTGACAGAGCGGCATTTCGGCAGCACACGCTACGCTTCGCGCATAGGCTCTTTCACCTTTCAAGAAAAAGTAGGGTCTGATCTCCCAAAATGGGAATCGTTGATCAAATCGGTGGCCAGTGAATATCAGCTGGATTGGCGCCTGTTGGCGGCCATGGCTTACCAAGAATCGCACTGGGATCCGAACGCCCGCTCCATCACCGGGGTTCGGGGGATGATGATGTTAACGCAAAGCACTGCCCAAGAGCTGGGCGTTACCGATCGACTCGATCCCCAGCAAAGCCTACGCGGCGGCGCTAGATTTCTAAAAGACTTACTGCGTCGCTTACCCCAAGATATCGAACAACCCGATCGCTTGTGGATGGCACTAGCCGCCTACAATATCGGCATGGGGCACCTCGAAGATGCCCGGATAATCACACAACGCCTTGGTGGGGATCCCCATAACTGGGAGGACGTCCGCAAACAGCTTCCCTCGCTGCAGCAGCCTGAAACTTACCGATCAACCCGCTTCGGCTTTGCCCGAGGAGAGGAAGCCGTGACGTATGTCGACAACATTCGCCACTACTTCACTACACTGAGACTGCGGAACCTCACTGAGCAGCGCCAGAGTGCACCCATTAATATGGCTGACTGGCTACCCGCGAATCTAAGTCAAAGTTTGCCTACTGCGCTGTGATGCGGGGTTAACGCCGAGCTGCAAAAAAGGCTCGCAACAATGCCGCGCTTTCTTCTGCCAAAAGCCCCTCAGACCAATCTGTTCGATGGTTGAGTCCTGAGCGGTCAAGTAACGTCGCCGTGCTGACTACGGCTCCCGCCTTGGGTTCACGGGCGGCAAACACCAGTCGTGATACACGGGCATGGATGAGCGCGCCGCAACACATCATGCAAGGCTCTAGGGTGACATACAGGGTACTGCCCGGTAATCGATAGTTGTTAACCGCCTGTGCGCCAATGCGCAGTGCGTTGATTTCCGCGTGGGCGCTGGGATCGCAGGCAGCGATCTGGCCGTTACCGGCGCTGGCAAGGAGCTCACCGGTAGCCGATACCAGACAGGCCCCCACCGGCACTTCCCCACGGTCGGCCGCCTCCGCAGCGCTCGCCAAGGCTTGCGCCATAAATTGCCTGTCTAGATCACTGAACGTATTCATGACCGTCGCGTCGCTGCTCACCTTTTCATCGGTCATAGTGGCGCCTCACTGTAGAATTTCCAGCACAACAGGGCCAAAGCACTGCGATAGGGGGCGAACGCCTCGCCCCCCAGAGCGGTCTGGCCCGGTGTGGGGCGATCTTGCCAGGCCATTAAACGACCGAAGCCCGCTCGAACAGCCAGATCTCCCACTGGCCAGATGTCGGGACGTCCCAAAGAAAACATAAGGTACATATGCGCGGACCAATCGCCAAAACCCTTGATTGCCGTGATGCGCGCTTGCACTTCGGTATCGTCAAGTTGCGCCAATCGGTCGACGGGCAACTGGTCGGTCAGCACCGCCGTGGCAAGTTCGCGCAGATACCCGAGTTTCTGTCCGGAGAGACCCGCCGCGCGAAGCTCGGCGTCGGGGACAGCCATCAGTGCCTCCGCCTGCCACTGCTGTGAAAGCGCTTGATACACCCGCTCGGCAATCGCCGCGGCGGCCTTGGTCGACACCTGCTGTCCAATCACGATTCGCGCCAAAGATTCAAAGCCCTGGGGGCGGCGTCTGGCGGCTGGATAACCGACTTGAGAGAGCGCCCTGGCGACAACCCCGTGCTCCTCAGCCAATTGGTCAAGCGCCCGCTCGATATGGCGCTGACTTAACTGAAAGGGTTTGTTCCGCGCCATGACGTTATCCTCAATACGGTAAGCCCATACTACCTCAGGCATGTGCTACAGACTCGTACCGGCCCATGAATAATCTTCGCCCGGCCGGGGTGTTCTGGTAGGGTGTCCGCTGCTTGGGGGAGAATTGTAATGGAACCAAAAGTCGCCATTTATGGGACAGGCCAGTACGCACTGGAAGCGGTGCGTATCATGCATAAAAAAGGCTGGGACATCGTGGCCGCCTATAACCGTGCCGGCGCCAAAGTTGGCCAAGACTTGGGAACACTGGCGGGCATTGAAGCCCTGGGTATTGTGGTAGAAGACTGCGAGACCGCCGACTACCAACGCTCGGGCGCCAACATTGCCATCCACAGTGTTGCCGATCGACTGGACTACAACTGGCCCGGTCATCAGCGATTGTTATCCGCGGGCATTAATGTCATCTGTCATGGGGGTGAGAGCAATTTCCCCTGGGGCTCAGTACCCGAACTGGCACCACGGATTGACGAGCTGGCCAAAGCCAACGGTGTGACCTTCACGGGCACGGGTATCTGGGATTACTCGCGTATCTGGTCGGGACTATTGGCCGCGGGCTCCGCCAGTGAATTACAGGGACTGGTCCACAAAACCCTGACCAATGGCGAGGCCGCCGGACTGGAATTGCTTCGAGTTTGCGGCGGCACTCTTACATTGGAGGAATTTTCACAGCTCAACGAAGGGCTCCTCGCGGGTATTTACAAGACGGTGCCGCATCAGGTGTTGTGGGCACTGGGCTTTGAAGTGACATCGGTGACGGAAGAGCGCGAACCCATACTCGATGAGGAACCCGTTTACAGCCACGCCTTGGGTGCCAACATTGAGCCGGGTATTTGCTTGGGTACGCGCATAACGACCCGCGTAGAAACCCGCGAAGGTGTCAATGCGGTATCCATCAATGAACTCCGCGTGTTGAAGCCCGAAGAAAAAGAGCACATGGTCTGGGAAGTTCAAGGGCGCCCCGCCACTACCATTCGCGTCGATCGTACCGATTCACTGCACAGCTCAGCGGCGTGCATGGTTAACCGTGTACCCGATGTCTTGGCGGCCGAACCGGGTATCCAGGTAATCTCACAACTGGGCCCGATTCGCCCTCAATGGCAAGGATAAGGTTATGGCAACGCTCCCTTTAGGTGCTCAAGAGATGCTGGCTGCAGCCAGAATCGAAACCGGCATCGATTACGATGACTCGGCTATTTTGCCCGCGCTTGAGCAGCTGGTTCACTCCTACAACGTTGACGGTCAGCCTCATGACCAAGGCGCGCCGATGCTACATGAGCGAGTCATGCGCGCCTTGAAAAACCGACTCCGCATGGGCCGGGATATTGAGGCCCACCCCGAGATTTTGGATCAGCCTCTGGCACGCCCAATCTTTATTTGCGGTATGGCGCGCACAGGCTCAACGAAAACCCAAAAGCTACTGGCATCATCAGGTGACTTTAATTACCTGACCTACTGGAAGGCGCTAAATCCCGCGCTCTATACCGGGGATCGGAGTGAGTCGCCACAGGCACGAATTGACGACGCCGATCAATATGCGCGCTGGTTCGACCAACAGTCACCGGATACCAAGTGCGGTCATAGCTTTGAAACTCATGAGCCCGAGGAAGACAGCGATGTACTGGGGCACAGCTTGGTGTCGCCTGTATGGTATGGCTGGGCGCCGCTGGACAGTTACTTGGCTTGGCTACCCGAGGTGGGTCTGCTGCCGCAGTTTGAGATGCTGCGCGATGTGCTGAAGTATCTGCAATGGCAGGGATTGGCTTCAGGCGACAAGCGCTGGATTCTCAAATGCCCACTATACAGCGGACTGGAGTCGCTGCTGCTAGAGGTGTTCCCTGACGCGACATTAATTATGACCCACCGAAGCAATACGCAAACGGTGGGATCTGGCCTCAGACTCTTGGAGTGCTTTTATCAGCCCTTCACCGACTTGCGACCCGAGCCGGTTAGTTATGTTGAAGGGGTTAAAGGTGCCACGGTTGAACACATGAATTGGCGTGCACAACAGCCTGCTGATCGCTTTTTGGATGTGCCGTTTTCAGCCAGTGTTAAAGACCCTGAGCGTTGTATTCGAGCCATGTACGACTACGCTGACGAGCCGCTTAGTGAGGCGTCATTACAACGCATGCTTGACTGGAATGCCTCTAACCCGCAAAACAAGTACGGCAAGCACCGTTATACCTTGGAGCAATATGGCCTCACGCCTGAGGGCATCCGTGAGACCTTTGCCGACTACGAAACCTTTAATGATGCGCTAGAGGCCCAATGGGGCTACTAGGGCTTATTCGCTGGCACTTAACCATTCAGCAATAGCCGACTCCAATTCGGTAGAGACCAATTCCACTACCAAACCGGGGATCGGTGGTGCCATGTAACTGATGGTGCCAAAGCCATCATCAGGGGCTGCACCGGCCGCGAGTACTCGCCAGCCCGCCGACAACAACTTTTCCGCTTCCATCGGTAAGTCGTCCACCCAGACACCGATGTGACGGCTGTCAGGCAGCGCATTGGGATCGTAAAAAGCACCGGTTCCCTGTACCAGCTCCAGATGCTGGGGGCCGGGCTTGCTGTAACAAGCCAACACACTGACCTCATGATTACCCGCCTCGGGGGTCCAGAAGGGCAGCGGATCAAAAGTACCAATAACCGACCATTCTAGATTGAGATCAGCGCCCATTTTCTCTCTCGCCGAGTGAATATCCGCAACCGACAAACCCACGTGAAACATTCGTTTTAAATCAAACATCGTGCCCTCCTTTGGAAAAACGTTCAGATAGCGCACCCCGAGTTAGGGGTCGACTACCTCGATTTTTGGCGGCAACCACGCATGCTCTAGCGCTACCTGCTCGGGTTCATATAAGCGCATTACCAGCAAAAAATACCCCTCGGGTATCGGCAACCAATTACTGACGCCCTGCTCTGGCTCAGCGTGCTGCAAATAGAGCGTCAAGGAACCATCGGCATTAAAGCGCAAGCCGTCGGTCCGGTCACCAATGGCGTAACGCTCAATGGGATTTTCAACCAATTGTCGCTGCCACAAATCGTAGGCGGCTAGCGACCAAAAACCTTGGGTAGGCGGCAGTCCCTCTGCAGGGAAAGTCACCCGGTAGCGTTTGGCCCCGCTTAGAAGCTCGCCATTGGCATCAAAAACAGCGGCCGGATACAAACTCTCCTCGGGTAGGTTGCCATAACCCCCCTTCGCTACCGAAGCACGGTGTAGGTACTGAAATCCGTAACGACCAATATCGAAAGACATCATCCAGCCGTTGTAGGCTGTAATCGTTCGCCGGGTCGAGGCTTCTACCAATGTCTGCCCCTGAGCCAGCGCCCGCTCGAGCCCCTCTCTTGCACCAGGCGAAAGATTCTCGGCGTCAAAGGGGGTGTCAGCCCCGATACCGATTTGCCTAAACTGATCAAGCAGGGCCTGCTCCGCAGGTCTTGCCGGGAGGGCTCGAAGCGCTTGGTCAAGCATCTGAAAAAACAGCAAACTGTCGTGGGGTGCAAGGGGCTGCGCCTCCACCGAATCGGGACGCGACCAGGGTGCGGGTCGGGCTGGCCATTGCGCCGCGTTGATGAGAGTGAATCCGGCAACCAGTGATTCTGCTGTACTGAGATCCTCAGGACCGGCCACATACATCCGCCCTAACAACCAACCCCGAGAAGACTCCACGGGAAACGCTTGCACACCCTCGGGCAAGTCACCCTCCCAACCGGGTGGTATCAGCGCGTGGTGCTGCACTTGGGTGCCGGTGGTGCGACGGCCAATGTGGCTCGCTTCGGCATAAAGGTTGGTGACGGCTATGGTGAAGTAACGTCCTTGAGTGTCAGGTGTTGATAGCACTACGGGACCTTCGTTGAGGTCGTACCAGGCTGTGAAGTACAGGGTGTCGGAGTTAGGGGCTCGTAAATTGCCGCTATTGGTGGGGGTTACCAATCCAGGAAAACGATAGAAACGATTGATGGGGGCATAAACCGATTGATCGGGATCAACCCAATGGGTTTCGTTATGCATTTGCGCCAACATATCGACGATGGGATAACCGTAAAGATAGGCCAATGTTCCCACGTGGAACGCCATGGCCTCGGCAAGCAACTCATCATTGTTAGTCTGCTGACGGCTCACGAAAACGCCAGGATCAATAAACCGACTGGCAATGCCAAGCAGGACCAC
>CAYPPU010000014.1:41641-50193 GCA_964412695.1 uncultured Alteromonadaceae bacterium
TATGCAGCACCCACTCCCATGGCGATGTACAGTTTGCGCTGAGACAAATCTACGGGAATAGCACGGCGACCGTGCATGCAGCGTTTGTTATCGATAATCACAATATCACCGTCCTGCCACTGCACTTCCTCGATGTGCCGCTCGCAAAGGGATGAGAGCTCTTCCAACAACTCGACATTGAATTCTTCGCCGTCGGCGAATCGGTATACCGGAGTTTCGTAGTTGTAAGACGGTCCCAAGAGCGCGTTGGCAAACGCTGGCGTATTGGCTCGGTTATCACTACGAATGGCGTTCAATGTCAACGTGTAATCAATGCCTTGGTCTTCACGCAGGCTGTATTGCTGCCCCGGTATGCTCTCAATAAAGCGCTGCAAATGCGCCAACGTCACGTCACTGGCATCGTCAAATTGCAAGTTTTGTGCGATGTAGGTACGCCACACCACCTCGGGCAGATAGCGTGTCATGGTGTAAGGCTGTTCTAGACGCTCTCGCAAACGGTTGGGCAATGCTTGATAGACGGCATGGCCATCGCACACGGTTGTTTGAGCGCCGTGGGACGCACTGAGTGCACTGTAAAACGCCACGGTTTCGGGCGGAATCGGGGTATTGCCGTTTTCAATATGCAAGCCCACAGGTTCGCAACCTGCGTCTACTTTCTGCGCTGCCTCCGATACCGACTCACGTGCGGGGTCGAAGGTTAGTCGCTCACTGAGCGAGTTAATCAGGTCACTAAAAGAAACCAAGTCAGTATCAAAGCCGCGCAACAGCGTCCAACCCTGCTGTTGCAATTGCTCTCGAATGGCACTCAGCTCCCAACGGGTACTACCTGACTGCACGGCAAGGCTCACGCTGCAACCGTCTGCAAATCCAGCTCACCAGCAAACCGTTCGGCAATGACCTGGCGACACAACTTGCCATTATTGGTGAGGCTGCCATCGGTTACCGTAAAGGGAGTTTGAGTACGGTGCCATGAAGTGATGCGGGCGTAATCCGGCAAACTGGCATTTACCCGGTGGATGACATCAATGAGATCGACATCGCGTAGCTCAGCCTCTACCACGATCACAGCGCTCAAAGAGGGCTTGGCTTCACCGAATACGGCGATTTGTTGAATGCCGCTCTCTGCCAAGAACTGGCTCTCTACCCACTCGGGCGCAATGTTGCGACCAAAACTTGAAACGATGGTGTTTTTGATACGACCCACAATATGCAGAAAACCCTCGTCATCTAGATAGCCCGAGTCACCGGTTGCAATTTCACTGTCGCTCAGCGCATCGTCTAGATAACCCTGCATGGCCGCGCCCTGCACCATGACCTCACCGCGCTCAGAAATACGTACCTGTGCGTGGGGTAAAGGCTTACCCACACTCCCAATACGGTTGGCCCCCGGGGTATTGAGTGCCACACAAGACGCACACTCCGTTAAGCCATAGCCTTCAAATACAGGGATGCCCAACTCCTCGGCTTTGCGCAACATATCCGGCGCTACCTTGCCGCCACCCACCGCAATAAAGCGCAGCGATCGCAGCCGCGCATGCTCGTCAGACTCCATGAGCAACTTGAGCATGTGCGGCAACAAAATGACACTTTCGGCGTCATAACGCTGCACCGCGTCCGCGAAGCGAACGGGATCAAAATCGTGATTGGACAACAGTCCCAGTCGCTCGGTGTCATCGACAATCAGGGCACGCCCCATGAACAGCGGCAAGTAGATACCGGCTACATTTTCTAACAAGGTGGCGAAAGGCAGGACACACAAGTGCCGACCCAACTGGCTGGGCTCCAAGCGTGTTGCCAGTGAGCGCACGATGGTCAATTGCGTATCAAATGCCAAACAAGCGCCCTTGGGCTCGCCGGTGCTGCCTGATGTATAAGTGACTTTGCTAAACGGCAACGCCTGATCACTGGCCGATTCAACCGCATGCCATTGATAACAACCGCTTAGGAGCTTGGACGACTGGCTACGCCCAAAGGAGGAACGCGTACCCAGCCCGACATAGGTCGCCTGAATTTGGCTATTAGTCACCAGATGATTGATTTGCGACTCACTAAAAAACAGTGGAATGGGAACGACAGCAATATCCGCAGCGAGCGCCGCCAAATCGACCAACAACCACTCCAAGCAATTATTGGCATAAAGCCCCAATCGACGAATGCCCAAGCCTGTCAGTTCTTGCGACAATTGCTCAATAGTGGCATGCAGATCGCGATAACTCAGGCTGAGGCCACTGCCGGTTACCGCTTCGCGAGACGGATCGTCGTTCGCAATCTCGGCGACACGTTCAAGTAAGGCATTCACCGGTCGATGTTCTCAATATCGAAGCGCTCGTGAACCACCGCTACACCCTCGGCCAAATTCACCAGCAACACTTCCGGCGCACTGTCGTAGTAATTGCCCCAGGCTTCGCGCTCGGCACCCAACTTCCTCGGATCCGCTTTTTGAATGGAGACAAACGGGATACGTGCTCGGCGCAAAGCTAAGCGCACCCCATCAGTGCCTGTAAATAACGCCCACTGCTTACCGGCCTCATGGAAGCGATGAAACATAAAGGCGGTGAGTTTTATCACCACAGTGAGGTTATCAGCCGCAAGATTACCCACTTCCATAATGCTGGAGCGCGCAACGTCATGCCCGACCCACCTAGAGACGACCTCTTGCGCCGGCGCATCCAAGTACTGCTCGACCAGACCAATGTGATCATCAAAGCAGGAAAACCCCACCACACCTGCAAGCGGGTTATCTGGGGTCTGCGCCACAAACAAATGCGGTTGGTAATGTTCAATACGAGCACCGTGTACCTGCTGATAACGATCAGCCACATACGCCTCGGCTGCGATGCGACGACCATCCCGTGCGTCGGCATCGACAATTTGCCACGGTCCCCGACGCCCCTTGGCACTGATGGCGACATCGCCACCGGGCAATTTAACACGCTCCACAGCCCAAAGTGGCTGCGCCGCCACCACTGGCGGCGCACTCGTCATTGCTGTCGAAACGGCGGTATTGGTCATTGGCAATCCCATAAGCGGCTCGTGTAGTCCAAACATTCCACACAAGCAGTATGGCGACCTAGCCTTAACGCAACCTTAAGGCTTTTAAAGCTTATAGGTTATTGTTTTTAAAAGAATTCGTATTCCAATTCCAGCTTAACACTGTAATCGAAACCGGTTTTAAGGCCTTTTAGAAAACTGGCATTCCAGCGTAGCTGCCGGCCACCGCCAAATGACCAGATACCGGTTGCCCCCGGCCCCACCGCCGAGGCATTTTGACCCATAAAAAGCTCCACGGTGGGCTCCAGTTCGCGGCGCCAACGGTAGCGACCCTGAATGCCGAGCGCCGTCTCAAACTCAGTATTCACATCATCGCCCCACTCATAGGTTAGCTTGGCGTTGGTGATCACGCTAAAACGTCCAAAATCGCGCTGATTCAGCACGCCCGCTGTTATCTCTGAACCGTCGCGACCAAAACTGGTTTCGGCTTCCAATAACAATCCCCAGTCACTGGCAAATTCGCCTTGGTCGGTGATCTGCCAAATGGCCTCCAGTTCGATCTGGTCATAATCGCTGTCATAGGTATCTATCGAACTCACCGCCAGCTCAGTGTAGACGCCCGACCATATGGATCGACCGTAACCCAGCTTCGAACGTCTAGATGCGGGCAAAGGACTACCGTCACCGCGCTCCTCTTCTACCCAGACAAATTCGATCTCTTGCTCAAGCGGCTGTACGTAGGGCGCGTAAATCTGGCCAATCACCGAGCTGTCAGCCAGCACGTTGGCACCATAAATTGATAGCGCGAAAGCGATACCCTGTCTTTTGCTCATGCGCAGGACCATATGCGCCGCTGCCAAAGAAACACTGCACCAAGCGACCCCAAACCCAGAAGATAAGCCGCTAGGTGCCAAGCGGAGGGTGTAGCTTCATAACCAAGCAACGCATAGAGTAATTGACCGGCCAAGGATCGCTCGGGCAACCAACTCGATGAATCCCAAAGCGGTGCCAAGGCAGGCAGATAATCCACCTGCTCGAGCAGAGAAACACTTTGCGTGAGGATGCCGCCAACAACCACGGCAAGAAGCCCGTGGGCAACATTGGAAATAATCCGTGACTGACCTAACCAGAGAAGCGAGAAATACATCAATACCCCGATACTGCTGCCAGTTACTAGACCGATCAACGCGCCGGCCAGCACCGTGGACATGTTGCCACTGACTTCGCCATAACTTTGCACATACAGCAGAATCTCTGAAAACTCGCGGGCCAAAGCCAAGGCAACCGTGAGCGCCATAAACAGTGCCAATACCTGATGCCGATAGGGTCGACGCTGGCTAAAAATGAATAAGCCGAGTACCGCCAACCAAATAACGCCTTGCAGCAAAGCATTTAGCAGTTCTTGGCCCGCGTAATCAAAACTTTCACTAATGACCGCAATATTTGCGGCGTACCCAAGCGCGGCCAGACCACCGCTTGCAAAGGCCACTAATAACCAGCGTGTTCCGGTCTCGGTCAGCCGACTTAACGCTAGCAGCAAACTTATCAACAGGGCGGCTTCCAACACCTCTCTGAGGACAATCACAACGGCATCTAACAGCATGTCATTCCGCCCTAATAACGCCCTGGGCGGTTTTGGGGTTAAATTCACCGAAGAATGGATAATCCCCAGCGTCCAACGGCCCAATAAAAATAACCGCCTTGCTATCACCGGCGATGACCTTCTCGCGGTTGAGCTCGTAGCTTTCAAATTCCTCTGGCGTAGCGTCCCGGTTTATGACCAATAAGCGAACTTTCTGACCCGCCGGTACCGACAGCTGCGAAGGCGAAAAAACATGGTTTTCGATCGCGATTTCTACCGTGGGTGCCGCCATTACAACCCTCGAGAGAAGCCACAGCCAGACAGAAAACATGGCTAGAGCACTCTGCAGCTTCATGCCACTGCCTCCAAATTACCGGGAAGACAGACTGCAACACGAGTGCCGGTTTCGAATCGGGAGTCACCAATATCTAACGTCGCGCCATGTAGCTCTAATACGTGTTTAACAATAGATAAACCCAATCCGCAACCTCCTATGCGCTGCCCCCCCGGGCGATTGATACGGAAAAACCGTTCGGTGACACGCGCTCTCATAGCCTCAGGGATACCCAGCCCACTATCCTCAACAACGAGCGTGGCGCCCTCGCCCTCTCGGCTCAACGACAGCCGGATTTGTCCGCCTTCAGGTGTGTACTTACTGGCGTTGTCTACCAAGTTCTTGATCATGGCACTTAGCGCAAAGACATTTCCCATGACGGTAACGTCGTCGCCATCCAATTCAATATCTTGATTGCGCTCTTGAATTTTGGGGTAACACTCTCCCACTGTCTGCTGACAGAGGGCCAATAGATTCACCGACTCAAACTGTAAGCGCAGCTGTTCGGAGCTCGTCCTGTATAGCAGCAGCAATTGCTCGATCAAATGCCCCATGCGATCGAGATTATCGGCCACAGCATCGAGATCGTTATCGCCGCCGCTTAGCTTCTTCTCTAGATTGAACAGATTCACCTTCAGTGCACTCACCGGTGTACGCAACTCATGGGCGGCATCACTGGCGAAACGCTTTTCGCGATCGAAGGATGATTCCACACGTCCCAATAACGTATTCATACTCTCGATCACAGGGCGGATCTCATCGGGTAACGACTGGGTTTCTAGTGGCTCCAAGTTGTTCGGAGAGCGCTGACGCAATTGTTGGGTTAAGAAGCGCAGGTGACGTAGGCCAAAGGTCACCATACCTGCTATTAACACCAACAAAAGGGGCAGGCCTACAATGATTGGAATCAGGGTTTGTGTAACCACTCCCTCGGCAACCACATGGCGTGTCAGCGCACGCTCGGCAACAAGGATGAGATTACCGTAGTCATCTCTGCGTCCCAGCACGCGCCATAGCTCACCCTCGGCACTGATATCTTGAGGCGTGTCTGTTATCAGGGTGAGGGGCTGCGCCGGAGCGTTATCTGATCGAGCAATTAATTGCCCGGCCGAATTAAAGATTTGAAATAACTGCCCTTCCGTACCAGCGGCTTCACTTGGCTCTAGTCCCGCACTTAACAACTGATTTTTTTCCCGGAGCTGGCTGTCCAGTAATAGGCCGGTTTGCTCTAAACCTGCTCGATAACCCTGCATGGTGGCGATAAACAGCACCAATACGACCGTAGCCGCGATCACGAGTAATAAAAAAGTTCGAATAGAGCCCATTACAAACCCACGCCGTAGCCAATCCCGCGCACAGTCTTGATAAAGTCTTTACCCAACTTTTTGCGCAGGTTATGGATGTGCACCTCAATAGCATTACTCGACAGTTGCTCACCCCAAGCATAAAGCTTGCTTTCCAACTGATCCTTGGACAGCAATTTACCGCTATTTTCTAATAACGTCCGTAGCAGCGCATACTCCTTACTGGAGAGGTCCAAAGGCTTACCTGACAGGAAAACGGTATTGGCCCGAGTGTCGACAAGTACCGGGCCAATTTCGATGGTGCTGCTTTTGTGTCCAGCGGCACGCCTAGCCACCACTCTCAGTCGCGCCACCAACTCGGCAATATCGAAGGGCTTCGTCAAGTAATCGTCGGCGCCACCGTCAAGTCCCGCCACTTTATCTTCTAACGCATCCCGGGCAGTCAGTAGTAACACCGGCAGGCTTCGATCATGCTGCCTGATGGCTTTCAGTACATCCAAGCCGTCCATATCGGGCAAGCCCAGGTCCAGAATGACCGCATCGGCACCGGTGTTCTGCACAAGGAATAATGCCGCTTCACCCGTGTTCACGGCATCGACAATATAACCCTCAGATACCAGTGCCTTTTCCACACCCGTAGCCAGATCGTGATCATCTTCAACTAATAACAAACGCACCGATACTTCCTTTGTTTTCGCTTACAACATCATACCCGCATCGAGGACATCGCCGAAGCTGTTACCCCATCCGCTCTGCTGCGGCTTACACCCAGCACTCGTTGGAGCTTGCCACTCGCTAGATGCCATGACTGGTTAGTTACAAGCTGTAGCGCATTGCAGTGTTGTAACCCGCGTCAGCGGCAATAACACTCCAGGACTTCACTTGTCATCAAACGGTATTGAAATACATCTTGAAGAATTCTGAGTAGGCACCGCCAATACTCAGAAACCTTTGACGAGAGTGACAGGGAGTGCAAGGCTATAGCTCCCCTTCTCTCAGGTAAATAGCATGGATCTCAAAGTAAACTTAGCTGGGCGCGTTGCATTGGTCACGGGTGCGTCCTCAGGTATTGGGCGAGGTGTCGCACTCGCGCTTGCGACTAACGGCTGTCGCATTGCCGTAAATTACCCTCCTGCTGAAGGGGAAAATGCCGCCCAGCAAGTGGTTGATGACATCACCAAACGCGGTGGCTCAGCTTTTCTTGCGCCAGCCGATGTCAGTCAAGAAGCCGAGGTTGAGCAACTGTTTAACTCTCTTCTTCAAGAAGCCGGTCGACTCGATATCCTCGTCAATAATGCGGGCATCGCTCGTTCAGCGACGGTGGCGGATATTTCCCTAGAAGATTGGCGCGCCATTATGGACGTACATGTCACCGGAACATTTCTGTGTTGCCGCAGAGCTCTCCCCACCCTACTCGCACAAAATCAGGGCCGCATTATCAACACTGCTTCACAACTCGCCTACAAAGGTGCCGCTGGATTTGCTCACTACACCGCTGCCAAAGGTGCCATTATCGCTTTCACAAGGTCCTTGGCTTTAGAGCTAGGTAGCAGTGAAGTGACTGCCAACTGCGTGGCACCGGGAGCTACCATGACACCCATTCTTGAGTCAGTGCCTAGCGACATCCTTGATGGCATACGACAAGCGATACCGCGAGGCAAGATAGCCGAGGTTGATGACATTGTCGGCAGCTACCTTTTCTTGGCTAGCGACGCAGCGGCACACTTTCGAGGGCAATGCCTAAGCCCCAATGGTGGCGACGTATTCCTGTGACCGCATCCCTTCCTAGCCAAACTTCTGCTACTGCTGGCCCATCACCCCAGCGGTTTTAGATCCATATTCAAGCTACCTAGGAAGTTACCTTTGCCCAAGGGGGCGCCGTTGTTGCGCAAAATGTTGTAAGCCGTCGTGACATGGAAATACAGATGCGGCATAACCCACTCCTGCATAAACGCCAATCGCGACGGAAAGGTTGCCTCGCCAATGGGTAGCTGACAAACAATAGGTTCAGATTGCGACATGGCTTCGTTGAAAGCGTCAGCATCAATACTCTGGCAATCATTCAAAATCGCGTCGAGCATGGCCTGGGCATCAGCAAAGCTCGCTATCGCGGCTGGAGCAGCACCTGGCGTTCGATCCACCACCCGCATCACGCCTTGGCTATTCACCAAAAACTGCAGTACAGAGATTTGTGACGACAGATCAAACATATCGTCAGCGAGTTTACAGGCCAACAAATCGGACTCAGCGGTCGCACTATCAGCAGCGTGCTTTGCGCCGATATCCATAACGGCCTTGAGGCTGGTTAGCGCTTTACAAATAGGCGCCAAGGTCGCCTGAT
>CAYPPU010000015.1:0-44068 GCA_964412695.1 uncultured Alteromonadaceae bacterium
TTTGATAGCCCACAGCCTGTACCTTCTCGGGAACTGGCCTCCCGGTCAAGGCCTCCAGAGCATAAAACAGTAAATGTCCCCCATCTAGCACCGGAACGGGCAGTAAATTGATCGCACCGAGGGAAATACTGAGCAAAGCAAGGAAGCTCAACCAGGCAAAAAGCCCGGATTCTGCCGACGAGGCTGCTATTTGAGCAATCGCAATCGGCCCTGAGATGTTGGCCGGAGAGATCAAACCTTGGAGCATTTTGACCACAGATTCAAAGGTAAAAGACACCAGATCGGCAGTTTTGTCCCAGGCAGCTACTGCCGCCTCCCAGGGATTGCGCTCAAAACGGCGTTGTTGTGAGAGCGGCACGCTGGGCACAGTCACCATCATCCCCACACTGCCGATAACCAGCCCGGATTGCTCAGTCGCAGCAGGCACCAGCGGCAAAACTTGCCTTTGGCCCTCGCGTTCGATCACCACATCCATGGGCACTCCGGGCCTGGCACGCACGTAGGTGACCCAATCGCTCCAAGTGTCCATAGGCTGCCCGTCGGCGCTCAATATGAGGTCCCCAGCCCGAAACCCGGCCACCGCAGCGGCGCCATCCTCGGTGATGGACTCCAATCGCGGCACGACAACCGGCAAATCAAGCTCAATACCTAAGGCTTGAATCAGCTTAGGGTTTTCAGCGCCGGCCAACCAACGGTCTAAGGTGGCTTCACCGACATACTCGACGTCCGAGTCCGGATATTTTGCACCGATACGCATGACGCCGGTGTCACCCAGCCTGTCCAGCAAACGAAAGCTGAGCGCGGCCGTTGTGGGTGTAGGGTGACCGTCGATAGAGACAATTTCCTGCCCCTGCTCGATCCCCGCCTGCCAGGCCAAAGAATCAGGCTCGACACCCGCCACCACTGGAATGATCCCGGTCTCACCGCGCAGAAATAACAGCCAAAACACAACAATGGCCAACAAAAAGTTAGCTAGGGGCCCGGCGCTCACTATCGCAATGCGCTGCCAAACGGTTTTAGCACCAAACGCCAAATGCGCTTCCTCGGGTCGAACGGTGTCTTCTCGCTCGTCGAGCATGCGTACCATGCCCCCTAGCGGCAGCCAACCTATGACGAACTCGGTGTTGTGTCTATCAACATATCGCCAAAGGGGGCGACCAAAAAATATGGCGAACCGGATGACTTTGACACCACACAAGCGGGCTACCCAAAAGTGGCCAAACTCGTGGAATACCACGAGCACACCCAGAGTGATTAGCGCCATCGTGATGGTGTATAGCAAATCCATATCCGCCTCAGTCTCCCATTACTCTCAGACGGCCATCTGCCGGCAGATTTCCCCGGCCGTCTCACGAGCACGCTGGTCCAAAGCTTCGACCTCAGCGAGGGTTCCAGGTTCCGCTGCGCTGACATCCCGTAAGGCGGCCTCAATCAGGCAATCGATATCAGTAAAGCGCAACTTTTCGTCCAAGAATGCCGCAACGGCGACCTCATTGGCGGCATTCAACACACACATGCCACCCGGCTGACGTATTGCCTCCTGCGCTAAACGCAGACAAGGAAATGCCTCTAGATCAGGCGCCTCAAAATCCATACGCCCCAAGAGCGCCAAATCCAGAGGCTCAACACCCGCGTCAATGCGCTCAGGCCAGGCCAAGCCATAGGCTATTGGGGTGCGCATATCGGGATTACCCAACTGGGCCAAAACTGAACCGTCGACATAGCGAATAAGTGAATGAATGACACTTTGGGGGTGAACCACCACTTCAATATCTTCAGGCTTTCGGTCAAATAGCCAACATGCTTCCGCCAACTCTAGTCCTTTGTTCAAAAGCGTTGCCGAATCGACAGAAATCTTCCTTCCCATGGACCAATTGGGGTGGGCGCAGGCCTCATTTGGCGTAACAGTGACCAGAGATTCCCGCGATCGGCCGCGGAAAGGGCCGCCAGAAGCCGTCAGCAATACCTTCTCAACCGACGACATCATGGGCTTTGCCTGCCCCATTATCGGCAAGCACTGAAACATGGCGTTGTGCTCGCTATCTATAGGCAACAAGGTCGCGCTGCCTCGGGCCACCGCATCCATGAAGACGCGGCCCGCACTCACGAGGGCCTCCTTGTTGGCCAATAACAAACGCTTACCCGCTTCAGCTGCAGCCAGCGCGGGTCGCAAGCCCGCGAAGCCCACGATGGCGGCCATCACCACGTCGACATCGGTATCAGCCGCCACCTGACACTGAGCTTCGGCGCCGCTAAGAATCTTGGTATCTGAATCAGCACCGAGCTGTTCAGAGAGTGCCTCAGCGGACTCATCATCACCCATCACGGCCCAGCGAGGTTTGTGCTGACGACACAGCGCTGCCATCGCATCAACGGACCGATTGGCAGTGAGTGCAGATACGATATATCGCTCTGGATGTCGGGCAATCACATCCAAAGTGCTAAGACCTATGGAACCCGTAGCCCCCAGAACCGTAACCTGTTGACGCATCAATAGCCTATCAGCAACAAGCCAAGGGCAAAGGCGGGCGCCGCCCCTGCAATGCTGTCGATACGATCAAGCAAGCCACCGTGGCCAGGCAGGAGCCCTCCACTGTCCTTACACCCCGATGAGCGCTTGACCATACTCACAGTTAAATCACCTAGTACCGATGTCCCCGCCAGCACCAATCCCAAAATGAATACTGATTGAATGCGCAAATGTGCGTCGCTGTTGGGCAAGTTGAACCAAACGAGTGTCGTTAATAACAGTACCGAGGCAACACCACCAAGGAACCCTTCCCACGTTTTCCCAGGACTCACTCTGGGAGCCAACTTATGCTTACCCCACTGGTGCCCCGAGAAGTAGGCCCCGATGTCAGCCGCCGCCACCGCCACAATGAAAATGACCAGCAGCATGGCGCCGTCTCGCAAGGTGAGAAAATACAACAAAGACAACCAAGTCGCGGCAAGCAACAACCATCCCAAGACACTGGATAACAAACGGCTGCGCCAGACCCAATCACTGTTAGGGTAGCCCCTCACCATGAGGGCGCTGACACACCACAGCAGGCAAGCGCCGCCTAGCCAGGGCTGGATAACGGCCGCCGCGGGTTTGGCTGGGAGGCCGCAAACCTGCCACAGACCCCATAGGATTACGGGTAGTACGACGCTGTAGACGACGCGCTGCCACTCGGCCTGCCAGCAAGCCAATCGCGCCCATTCCCAGGCCCCTGCGGTGGCGACGACGCCAAAGGCCAGCGCCATCCACTGAATGTCCAGTTGACTGACGCCAAGTAAAAACAAACCGCCCAATACTAGGGCCGTCACAATGCGTTTACGCAGACCCGACGTCATGCGCCTAGGGCTCGGAAAGCACGCTGTAGCGTTTCGGGCTCACCTCGAATACCGAAGCGGCGCTCTCGCGAGCAAAAATCCGACAAGGCTTGATCGAGTTCAAGCTCACTGAAGTCAGGCCATAGCACCTCGGTAAAGTACAACTCCGCGTAAGCCATTTGCCACAATAAGAAATTCGAAATCCGGTGATCGCCGCCAGTACGAACACACAAATCTGGTGGCGGCAAGTCACCCAGTGACACGGCATCGCTGAAGCAAGTCTCATCAATGTGGTCGGCCTGCAATGTGCCAGCAGCCACGCGCTGAGCAAGACGTCGGGCGGTATCGGCAATATCCCAGCGACCACCGTAATCCAGCGCCAACACGAGCTGCGGTCCGGTATTAACCGCCGTCACCCGCTCACTGCGCTCCATCAAACGCTGTAAGCGATCACTGAATCGGTCTCGGCGACCGATAAACCGCAGCCGTACGTTGTCCCGGTGCAGCGCGTCAACCTCTTTGCGCAAATACCTCAGCAATAGTGACATTAGCGCGCGGACCTCTGTTTCTGGCCGCCCCCAATTTTCGCTACTGAACGCAAACAAGGTCAGCACTTCTATACCGCGTTGATTACAGGCTTCTAAAACCTTGCGAACCACCTCTACGCCGGCGCGATGGCCCGCCACGCCGGGCAGGCCCGCACGACGCGCCCAGCGGTTATTGCCGTCCATAATGATGGCGACATGCTTGGGCACAGCGTTTTGGATGGTGGCAGAATTCATGGTTGTTGTAAGGCCGATATTGGCTCTTCAGATCTCCATCAAATCTTCTTCTTTGACTGCCAGCGCCGCTTCAACCTTAGCAATGTAGGCATCGGTGAGTTTTTGAACCACCTCTTGGCCGCGGCGATCGTCATCTTCAGAGATTTCCTTGTCCTTCAAAAGTTCCTTCAAAAGCCCATTTGCCTCACGACGAGCATTGCGGACTGACACTCGCGCTGATTCGGCCTCAGCTCTGGCCTGTTTGATAAAGCCTTTGCGAGTTTCCTCGGTAAGCATGGGCATTGGAATGCGAATAACGTCGCCGGCGGTAGCCGGGTTAAGCCCTAAGTCGGACTTCAAAATTGCTTTCTCGATAGCTGGGGTCATGCTCTTATCAAAGGCCGTCACGGCCAAGGTACGAGCGTCTTCAACATTGATATTAGCCAGCTGGTTCAGGGGGGTATCGGCACCGTAGTAGTCGGCTTTAATACCATCCAAAATACTGGGATGGGCACGGCCAGTCCGAATCTTATTGAAGTTGTGACCCAACGCCTCGAGAGACTTCTTCATCCGATCTTCGGCGTCGTTCTTGATATCATCGATCATAGCTACCTCGTCAGTAACAGCGCCTTACCCCAGGGTCAGACGCGCTAATTTCAGTAAATGTGCGTCACTGGATCAGCGTGCCCTCAGCGGCACCTCGCACAATGTTCAACAACGCGCCGCGCTGCGCCATATCAAAAACCCTGACCGGCATGCCGTGATCTCGACACAGGCAAATCGCGGTTAAATCCATGACACCCAATTTCATATCTAGAACCTGGTCGTAGCTCAGCTCGTCGTAACGAACAGCTGCGCTATCCACCATCGGGTCGGCACTGTAGACACCATCGACCTTGGTCGCCTTTAACACCAGATCCGCATTGATTTCGATACCGCGTAAGCAGGCTGATGAGTCAGTAGTAAAGAAGGGGTTTCCCGTGCCCGCGGAGAAAATCACAACGTCGCCGTTGCTGAGGGCTCGAATAGCCTTACGTCGATCGTAGTGATCTACCACTCCACTCATCGGAATAGAAGACATGACCTGCGTGGAAATATTGGAGCGCTCGAGGGCGTCTCGTAAAGCCAAGGCATTCATCACGGTTGCAAGCATGCCCATGTGATCGCCGGTAACACGATCGAGACCTGCGGCCTGCAAAGCGCTACCTCGAAATAGGTTGCCGCCGCCGACGACGAGGCCAACCTGCACGCCAATGCCGACTAACTGGCCAATCTCCAGGGCCAAATGATCGAGCACTTTAGGGTCAATGCCAAAGGCCTCTTCACCGGTCAATGCCTCGCCGCTCAGTTTGAGCAAAATACGCTTGTAGACTTTATCTTGTGGCACGCCGATTCCCCACGATTTAACCCGCCGTATGGTACCGGACTCGCCTGCAGGCGTCAGGTACCCCAGAGGCTATTCCCCGGTCAAAACGGAATTTGTGGCAAAAAAAAGGGGCCGTTGGCCCCTTTTTAGCCCCGAAGAGCCTCGTTTTAGCAAATCAGCCTTTGAGCTGCGCCGCAACTTCGTCAGCAAAATCGACCTTCTCCACCTCAATGCCCTCACCCACTTCAAAACGAGAGAATGAGACCACCTCGGCGCCGGCGGTTTTAACCAGTTTACCCACCGTGGTGTCAGGATCTTTCACAAATGGCTGCTCGGTCAGGCTGTTCTCAGACAGGAACTTGCGGATTCGCCCGTCAATCATCTTCTCGATAATTTCAGCAGGCTTGCCAGAATCCTGCGCCTGCGCCGTGAAAATCTCGCGCTCTTTTGCGATCAGCTCTTCCGGCATATTCTCGGGCGAGACCACCTGGGGATTCACCGCCGCCACATGCATGGCCACATCTTTAGCGAGATCCTGATCACCCGCTTTGAGCTCAACCAACACCGCTATCCGATTATTGCCGTGCACATAGCCGCCAACCACGCCTGCTGCTGCGCTGACTTTAGACACACGACGAACGGCAATGTTCTCACCGATCTTTTGCACTAGGGCTTGGCGCGCTTCTTCGATTTCGCCCTCCGCGAGGGTATCAGCGCTCTCGAGTTGCTCGGTGTAGGCCTTACTCACCACTTGATCAACAAAGGCTAAAAAGCCCGAGTCACGCGCCACAAAATCGGTTTCACTGTTGACCTCAACCACGACGCCGTAGCTACCGTCCTCGGCGATACGGATTGCCACAACGCCATCAGCGGCGGTTCGACCGGCTTTTTTGGCGGCCTTCATACCGCTGGATTTGCGCAGCTCTTCAATCGCTGCCTCAATGTCACCGTTAGCTGCTGCCAGTGCTTTTTTGCACTCCAATAAGCCCAGCCCAGTGCGCTCACGTAATTCTTTGACCAATGCTGCAGACATGGACCTTCTGCTCCTGTTAGGTAAGGCGGTGGGACTACCACCGAAATAGATAGGGGCCCCAAGAGGGCCCGATTAACTTTGGGATAGCGCGATTGCGCCGCGATCAAGCCTCGGCAGGCTCCTCGGCGGTCGGATCCTCGGCTACCTCAACAAACTCGCCCGCGGCGACCACTACGCCAGCATCGGCCTTGCCGTCCAAAACGGCGTCAGCGACAGCTTGGACATACAGCTTAATAGCGCGAATGGCGTCGTCATTACCGGGAATCACAAAGTCAACGCCGTCGGGGTTGCTGTTGGTATCGACAATACCAATAACAGGAATGCCCAACTTGTTGGCCTCGGTGATGGCAATGCGCTCGTGATCCACATCAACCACGAACAAGGCATCGGGTAGACCACCCATATCCTTGATACCACCAACCGAACGCTCCAATTTGTCCTTGGCGCGGGTCAGCATCAGGGCTTCTTTCTTGGTCAACTTGGCAAAAGTGCCATCGCGCTCTTGCTCTTCCAGCTCACGCAATCGCTTGATCGAGGCGCGCACCGTCTTGTAGTTGGTGAGCATGCCACCGAGCCAGCGGTGGTTGACGTAGGGCATACCGCATCGCTCAGCATTCTCCTGAATGATTTTGCCCGCAGCACGCTTAGTGCCCACGAATAAAATTTGGTTCTTGTTACCCGTCAAACGCTTGATGTAGTTCAGCGCATCATTAAAAGCCGGAACCGTGTGCTCAAGGTTGATGATATGGATTTTGTTGCGCGCCCCGAAAATGTATTGATCCATCTTTGGGTTCCAGAAACGAGTCTGGTGGCCAAAGTGTGCGCCTGCCTGTAGCAGTTCGCGCATGCTTACTTGCGTCATTGTAATGTCCTTTATTTGGGTTGTTGCCTCCGTGCGTCCCTGCAGACCAACCAGAAACTGGCACCCGGTCCTCGGTTGTTGGCGCACGTGTGTCGTTTAAAACTCCCGTAAAACGGTGAGTTCTCGGCCCGGCCCCTGCCGGCGAGGCGCGCGTTATACCATAGCGCCCTCAGCAAATGAAGCCCGTGGCAGACATAAGCCCTGGTATTGGTTAAAATTTCGCTCCCTCAGAGACCAGTGACGCGAAAAATGCCCGTTCAACCCAAATCCGCCGATGAACTCGAAGGCATGCGTGTCGCGGGACGCCTCGCGGCTGAGGTACTAGAAATGATCGAGCCTCTGGTTGAGGTCGGCATGACGACGGGTGAAATTGACCGCATTTGCCACAACTACATCGTGGATGTGCAAAAAGCAATTCCAGCGCCGCTGAATTACCACGGCTTTCCAAAGTCGATCTGCACCTCGATCAATGATGTCATTTGCCATGGCATTCCCTCGGATACCAAGAAGCTGAAAAATGGCGACATCATCAATATCGACGTGACTGTCATTAAAGATGGCTGGCACGGTGACACCAGTATTATGGTCGGTGTGGGCGATGTGCCAAATCACGCGCAGCGCCTAGTCGAGGTAACGCAAGAATGCCTCTATAAGGCACTCGCCCTAGTAAGGCCCGGTGCCACACTGGGTGATCTAGGCCATGTGATTCAGACCCATGCAGAGGGCCACTACTACTCGGTGGTTCGGGAATACTGTGGTCACGGTATTGGCAAAATCTTTCATGAAGAGCCTCAGGTACTCCACTATGGCCAGCCAGGCTCGGGCTTGGTACTGAAGTCGGGTATGACCTTTACTGTGGAACCCATGATCAATGCAGGCAAACGCTATACCAAGCTCAACACTCGCGACGGTTGGACCGTCACCACCCGCGACGGGAGGCTCTCCGCGCAATGGGAACACACTATTGCGGTCACCGACGACGGCTGTGAAGTACTGACGCGACGCGCCACCGAAACACTGCCATTTTGAACCTCGAGCAACCAGTGCCCAGTAACGCCTCGGTCGATTACCCAGTGCGCAGTGCTAGCGCTATGCTAGTGGACACGGGCAATCCCGCCGCCGACTGCAAAACCTTCCTGCAGCAGGTTTCGACCGGCCTGGCCCAGGCATTCAACCCAAATGAGCCCGTGAAGCCACTGTTAACGGCCCGTGCCGATGCTGTAGATACCGTCATGCGACACCTTTGGCATCAGGCTTTGGCCAATGAGCCCCTAGCGATGCTGGCAGCGGTGGGCGGCTACGGCCGCGGTGAACTCTATCCGCATTCCGACATTGACTTACTGTTTTTGCTGCAAGAGGAACCAGACGCTGAACTGGGTGAACAGATTTCCACCATGCTGCAGGCGCTGTGGGATCTTGGCCTGCGGGTTGGTCAGAGTGTCAGGCTAATCTCAGAGTGCCGCGAACTGGCAGAACAAGATCTCACTATTTTCACCACCATGCTTGAGGCGCGCCATGTAGCGGGTAATGCCGCGCTCCTAGACACTCTCAGCGCAGAGCTGGCCCAAGATAAAGTGTGGGATAGTGCCGCCTTCTTTTCGGCCAAACAGCAAGAAACAGTGGAACGCCATGAGCGTTTTGCCAATACCGAATTCAATATCGAACCCAATGTCAAAAACGGTCCCGGCGGGTTGAGAGATATACAGGTAATTGGCTGGGTTGCTCGTCGCCACTACGGCGTTGCACTGCATCAACTGAGCGCCGATAGCTTTCTCACTGCCGAAGAGCGGCGCATGCTGGAAGCTGGGGAGAATTTCATCGGCCAGGTGCGCTTTGCACTACACATGATCAGCGGCCGCGAAGAGGATCGCCTCTTGCTCGATCACCAGCGAAAATTGGCGGCACTTTGGGAAATGGTTGATGGCGAAAAGCTCGCTGTTGAGCAATTCATGCAGGTGTATTACCGCTGGACCAAGTCGATTAATCAGCTCAGCGAATTGCTGATGCAAATTTACGACTGGGATATTCTGCACAGCGCTACTGTGCCCCACACCCTGGTGTTGGACGATGATTTTGAGTTGCAAGATGACCTGCTAGCCGCACGCTATCCAGAGGTCTTTTCCGAAAAGCCCGCCAACCTTATCCGCGCCTTTGTGGTCATGGCCAATGACGAGCGCATCCAGGGAATAGCACCTGAAACTTGGCGCATGCTACGAGCCTCCAAGGAGCTCATTGACGGAAAATTTCGAGCAGAGAAAGCTCACCAAGACCTGTTTATGGCGTTGTTGCGGTCACCGTTTGGTGTCACCAAACAGCTTCGTCGTATGGCCAGCCACGGTATTTTAGGGCGCTACCTGCCCGAATTCGGCAAAATCATTGGTCAAATGCAGTTCGACTTATTTCATGCCTACACGGTAGACGCCCACACTCTTGCTGTGCTGGCCAACACGCGACGTTTTAAGCGTGCTGATTACACAGACCGCTTCCCAGTCTCCACGCGCATTGCCCAACGCTTGCGCAAACCCGAACTGCTTTACATCGCAGCGCTTTATCACGATATCGGTAAAGGCCGGGGTGGCGATCACTCCGAACTAGGTGCAGTGGATGCACTGGGTTTTTGCGAGCGTCACAGTCTTGATGCCCGTGACACCGAGCTGATTGTCTGGCTGGTGCGCAATCACTTGGTGATGAGTTCGATCTCCCAACGCAAAGACATCTCCGATCCAGAAGAAATTCTGCGCTTCGCGTCCCACGTGGTGACTGAAGAGCGCCTCGACTATCTGTATACATTGACCGTCGCCGATATCGATGGCACCAACCCGGAACTGTGGAATGCATGGCGCAGCTCGCTGTTACGTCAACTGTACACAGAAACCCGAAGAGCCCTGCGCAGGGGTTTGGAGAACCCGCTAGCCAGAGAAGATGTTGTCTCGGCGACCAAAAAAGCCGCCGCAGATCTACTGGAATCACGAGGATTCCTCGATACTGAGCTTGAAAACATTTGGGATCGCCGTGGCGATGATTATTTCTTGCGTGAAAGGCCAGGGGATATTGCTTGGCACACCGAAGTCCTCGCTGAGTTAGAAGACCGAAATAAACCTTTGGTCTTAGTCCGTCAGGCAACAGACTCGTCGGTGGCCAATGCTACGCAAATTTTTGTTCACGCACCCGACAAGCCCGATCTCTTCACGCGCTTGTGCATGGCGTTTGAATCACTGGGGCTGAGTGTCCACGACGCTCGGGTGTATTCCGGCACCGATGGCGCCACCTTGGATACGTTTTATGTCCTGCAAGCCGACGGCAGCTCGGTACCCGACAATGAGCCCACCTTGGAGCGGATCCGCGCGGTGCTACAGCAGACGCTGGAAACGCAAGAAAGCCGCAGCGTATCTCGCCGGGTACCTCGACAGCTCAAAAGCTTCTTGATGCCTACTGAGACGCAGTTTTCGCAGGACACCAAGCGAGACTGGACCGTTCTTGAACTGGCCACACCTGATCGACCTGGGCTGCTAGCACGCATCGGGCAGGTCTTTAGTGATCACGCAATCTCTATCCAAGGCGCCAAAATTCAAACGCTAGGCGAACGCGTAGAAGACGTGTTTTTTATCACCGATTATGAGGGTCATGCCCTACCCCAAGGTGAGCGCCTAGACAAACTGTCGGCGGCGCTTCGCACAGCGCTTGATGCCGGCGAAGAGGTGACGCTATGAACCCAGGCCTTGAACTGCTGCAACCCTATCCTTTTGAACGCTTACGGGCACTGACTGCGAATATTGCGCCAGCCGCTCTGCCGCCAATTGCCCTGACCATTGGGGAGCCGCAGCACGCACCGCCCCAACTTGCCCTCGATGCACTGATGGATTCGCTCGGTGACATCAATAAATACCCAGCAACCGCGGGATCGCCGCCGTTAAGACAGGCCATCGGTCAATGGCTAGCAAAACGTTTCAAACTCCCCGAGATTGATTGGAAAACGCAGATAGTGCCAGTGAATGGCACCCGCGAGGCGCTCTTTGCTCTGGCCCAAACCCTGGTCACCCCAGGTGCTCCAGGGCGTGTCATTAGCCCCAACCCGTTCTACCAAATTTACGAGGGGGCGGCATTATTGGCGGGCACGTCACCCACCTTTGTCGACTGTGACACCACTACTGGATTTCTGCCTAATTTTGAGTCGCTGACAGCGGACCAATGGCAGGCTTGCGAACTACTCTACATCTGCTCGCCCGGTAATCCCTCCGGTGCTGTGATACCCCAGACCGAACTCATAAAACTTATGGCCCTGGCTGAGGAGCATAACTTCGTCATTGTCAGTGACGAGTGCTACAGCGAAATCTATCGCGACGAGGATCGGCCACCCGTGGGATTGCTACAGGCGGCCGCCGCAGCTGGCAACACCGATTTTAATCGATGCCTGGCGTTTCACAGCCTATCGAAACGCTCGAATTTACCCGGTCTGCGCTCGGGCTTCGTCGCCGGGGACGCCCAATGTCTGGCACAGTTCATGCGCTACAGGACCTATCATGGCTGCGCCATGCCGCCGTATAACCAAGCGGCAAGCATTGCCGCTTGGTGCGACGAGGACCATGTCCGCGCCAACCGCCAACGCTACCGTGAAAAATTCGATGGGGTCTTAGCAAGGCTGGGTGAACCCCTAAACATTAGCGCCCCGGAAGCCGGTTTTTATCTATGGCCCCAAACTCCGATCGACGACGAGCAATTCACGATAGCGTTACTCGAACAATGTAATGTTGCGGTGCTGCCTGGACGCTACCTGGGCCGCGAGAGCGGCGGCCATAATCCAGGCAGTTTTCGAGTACGCATAGCGTTGGTGGCTGAGATCAACGAATGTCTCGAAGCCGCGGAACGTATTGCCCACGTGCTCAAGAAAGGCTTATGACGTCCCCAGTCGCTGGCAATCTCAAGAAAGCAGAACGGGCCGCTTACATCGATGCCTTTCTCGCAAAGTATTACCCCGAAACACCGGTGCCCTTAAATCATAAGGATCCCTACACCCTGCTGGTCGCAGTGTTGTTGAGCGCACAATGCACCGATGAGCGCGTCAATCAGGTCACGCCCGCGTTATTTGCATTGGCGGACAACCCCGGGGACATGGCTGAGCAAAGCGCCGATGCTATCCGTGCCATTATTCGACCCTGTGGCTTGTCACCTCAAAAATCGAAGGCCATTAAACGCTTGAGTGAGATTCTCCGCGATGAGCACGATGGCGACGTACCAGCTGACTTTGAGGTACTCGAGGGTCTACCCGGTGTCGGTCACAAAACCGCGAGTGTCGTCATGGCTCAAGCCTTTGGCGTGCCAACATTCCCTGTGGATACTCATATCCACCGACTGGCTCAGCGCTGGGGCCTGACCCGGGGGCGCAACGTTGGCGAGACCGAGCGCGACTTGAAAAAAGTGTTTCCGCGCGATCGCTGGAATGCCTTGCACTTGCAGATCATTTTTTGGGGACGGGAGCACTGCAGCGCCAGAGGTTGCGACGGTCGCGTCTGCGAGATTTGCCGAACTTGTTATCCCAAACGCAAACACCCCAAAGTCGTTAAAAAGCCCTGAGTTTGGCCTCACAGACTGGGTGCTCACCCACGCTTCTGTTAGGCTTGCCTGCGCACAGGAGAGTGACCATGACCACCAAGCTATACGGCATCAAGAGCTGCGATACCGTGCGTAAGGCGCGCAAATGGCTAGACGCAGCAGGGGTTCATTACGACTACGTGGATCTGCGGGAAGACCCCGTGTCACAACAGACACTGCGCAGTTGGCTTAAGGTGGTGGGAAACGAGGACCTGGTGAACCGTCGAAGCACCACCTGGAAAGGGCTATCGGATGCTGAGCGTAATCAAGCCAGCGGAGTACAGGCGGCAGCATTACTCGCGATGCATCCGACGCTGATCAAGCGGCCGCTGCTAGAGCATGATGGTAAGACACTGGTGGGCTTTGACGACGCTCGTTACCAGACCGAATTCAACGTAAGTTAAGGACATCGACATGACACAACTACACGCTTTTGGCCTTGGGATTGCCAGTAAAAGTGCTGCGGGCGACACTCTCGACGTTTACTACCCAGCACCCCTAGCCAATATTGAGGGCGCACTTGCCGACGTACTGGCAGAGGTTGGCGGCGAACTGGATGCAAGTGAACTCAATGCCTTGGAAGGACAGTTGGCTAATGCGGGTGCAGATGAGCAGGCCGCCATTGCACGTGGACTCAAAGATGCCAGCGGCACCGTGGTAGCCACGGTGCTTACTGATGACCAGGCGCCTCAAAATGTGTCGGAGGCTTATCTGAAGCTTCACATGCTGTCACATCGCCTAGTGCGACCCCACGGAACCAGACTTGATGGCTTATTTCCACTGTTGCCCAACGTGGCCTGGACCAATGTCGGCCCCATCAGCTTGGACGAACTACCCGGCCGGCAGCTCGATGCGAGGCTACGCGGTGAGATCGTCGAAGTCGCCAGCGTGGACAAATTTCCCAAAATGACCAACTACGTGGTACCCAAGGGCGTTCGCATAGCCCACACTGCACGTGTCCGTCTCGGCGCCTATCTCGGCGAGGGAACGACGGTCATGCACGAGGGCTTCATTAACTTCAATGCCGGCACAGAAGGTCCGGGCATGATCGAAGGCCGTATTTCGGCAGGCGTGTGGGTGGGAGCCGGATCAGACCTCGGCGGCGGCTGCTCCACCATGGGCACCCTCTCCGGTGGCGGCGACATCGTGATCTCTGTCGGCAAAGAATGCCTCATTGGTGCTAACGCCGGCCTCGGTATTCCTCTGGGAGATCGCTGCACCATCGAGGCAGGCCTATTCATTACCGCCGGTACAAAAGTGACCATGCTTGACGGCGCGCGCAAGCCCGTGGAGACGGTCTCCGCTCGAGACCTAGCCAACCGTTCAGATCTACTGTTTCGTCGAAACAGTACCACTGGCGTTGTCGAGTGCTTAACCAATCGCTCTGCCATAGAGTTGAATGAGCTTTTACATGCCAACAACTGATTGGGCAGATACAACGGTTGACCTGACCCGGGAACTCATTGCCCGTCAGTCAGTGACCCCTGAAGACGCGGGCTGCCAGGCGCTCATGGCTGAGCGGCTCGAAGCGTTGGGTTTTGCCTGCGAGAGCTTGCGTTTTGAGGACGTCGACAACCTTTGGGCTGTCATCGGCACTGAAGGCCCCACGCTGGCATTTGCCGGGCACACAGACGTGGTACCCACCGGCCCCCTAGATGCCTGGCAAACGCCACCTTTCACTCCCACGGAGCGCGACGGCCGACTGTATGGTCGTGGTGCGGCAGATATGAAAACCAGTCTCGCCGCCATGGTGACCGCCACCGAGTCCTTTGTTCGCCAACACCCGAACTTCAAGGGTCGCATTGCTTTTTTGATCACTTCCGACGAGGAGGGGCCATCGGTTAATGGCACGGTCAAAGTGGTTGAAGCACTTCGGCAAAGACACGAGACCATCGATTGGTGCCTCGTCGGCGAACCCTCAAGTAGCACCACCTTGGGGGATGTAATTAAAAATGGCCGGCGCGGCTCCCTAGGTGCCACCGTAACCGTGCATGGCAAACAAGGCCACATTGCCTACCCTCAACTTGCAGACAATCCCATCCACCGTGCTTTTGCTGCCTTCGACGCACTGGCGAACGAGCCCTGGGATGAGGGCAATGCTTTTTTTGAGCCAACCCGCCTGCAGTTTTCCAATATCAACGCAGGTACCGGTGTCAGTAACGTTATCCCCGGGGATCTACAGGCCCAGTTCAATATTCGCTTTAGCACCGAGACCACGGCCGAAGAGATAATGGCGCGCTGCGAACAAATCCTGTCTGCCCATGGGGTCACATTCACCATTAATTGGCAGTTAAGTGGCAACCCCTTCCTCACCGAACCGGGACAACTGGTATCGGCGGTCCAAGAAAGCCTGGTTGAGGTGGTTGGCCAGGCTGCCGCGCTTTCCACCGGTGGCGGCACGTCAGACGGTAGATTTATCGCCACACTGGGCACACAAATTGTGGAGCTTGGACCCGTTAACGCATCGATTCATCAGATAGACGAGCATGTGCGCATTGATGACATACCGCGGCTGGCTCGAATTTACCGCGGAGTACTCGACCGACTTTTTATCGACGCTTAGCCGGGCAACCCCGGCTGTCGATAGTCAGCGCGCCGACCGTCACGCCCGCTCCCACTCAGGGTAGAGTGGTGATCGTCACATTGACAAAACCACTGGCGGACAGCCGCTGACTTTGCTGTTGGGCCCATCCCTGCCAAAACCCCGCGATGGCCGTACTCAGAACACTCGGATCGTTCGGTACATGGAGAAAAATCCCGCCGTAGCTTTGAGTCTGCATTCCCGCCAAACAGGCACGCAGGGCCATTAACGGACCCGTAATATCCGACTGTACTTGCCGGACATCCGCCTCAACCTTATTGGAGGCTGACGCCTCGTCAGACTGTTCCAAAAAGACGTGACACTCTAGCAGCGGACCTCGCTGCCGGATCAAGTCACAAAGCCTGCCCTGATCTCTAATTTGCGCTAAATCTAAGTCATGACACTCTACACGACGGTCATTCAGCTCAGTAATTTCGCGACTCACCACCAAGACCGCGTCAACTTCCGCGCTCACCTGAGTAAGCTGAGCCCGGGTAACAGCGTCGGGTGAGATGAGTAAAGCGGTTGTCATGTAAATCTCCTAGCGCACATAGACGTCAAAGCGAATAGCTTTACCTTTCAAACAAAAGGTCGGTTTACCCCCCAATCCGGCATCCTTTAGGCCACGCTTAACCACTACCCGCGAAGCGGGCTGCGACATAGCCCAGTCGAAAAGTGCCGCCGCCTCGTCATCGGCAGCAACCTCACCCTGCGGGCCATGCAGATGCTGCAATAAGGTCAGGTCTTTCTTCGCCGCGGCTTTCTGTCGACGATCGGGAAACATGGGGTCTAAATACACCACCTCGCCTATTTCCGCCCATTGATCGATGCTATCGGCCGCCGTGACCGACATACGTGTCGCCGCCTCACGTACCCCGGCTATAGCTGAGATCAACGCTTTCTGAATGGCTTGCTCTAACAGCCAGGCCAACACCGGCGAACGCTCAATCAGACGCACCTGACACCCAGAATCTGCCAATACATACGCGTCACGGCCCAACCCTGCTGTGGCATCAAGCACTCGAGGCAGGCTACCCTGCTTAATGCCCACCGCTCGGCCGAGTAGCTCGTTGTGACCACTACGCCGGCGAAACTGTAGCGCCGGCGCATCGAAGTCAACCGCGACCGGACCGGGTCTTGGCTCGGTATTTAACTGCAGCCAGGCATCGTCAATATCCACCACCAAAAGTGTGGCAGTGTCGGCATCATTAGCCGTAGCCGAAAACGGATAATTCAGCTCCGCAGCAACTTGCTGTGCTCGGTGCCAGGGCACGCCCGTAGCGGGTACCACGGTTAATGCTGCCGGCAACGCCACCCGATCTTTATCCATGGATTGTTTCTCAAGCCATTTAATTGGCATCATGCACCCTACTACAACGGAGGATACATGCGCGCATCGCTCGCTTTCTTGCTAGTCGCTAGTTACCTACTACTGGGCTGTCAGAACTATGACATCACTTTTAACGACCGCGTTATTGTTGGCGCCCAGCCGTTATTCACCGACTATGACGTTACCGATCCGGCGCTAGAACAATGCCTGCGCCAACAGATTATAGACCGAGATGTGCGAGCAGCGAGTCAGTTGACCGCACTGGTATGCACCAACGCCGGGATCGAGTCACTGACTGGACTAGCGGTTTTCGCAGGTCTTGAGCAACTCAAACTGTCTGACAATCGCATCCGCAATTTGGTCGAGTTAGGTCAGTTAAGCGAGTTGGTGAGTGTGGAGCTTAACGGCAACCTAATCATAGATAGCGTGCCACTAAGCACCCTAGGAAAACTTGAGCAACTCAATCTCGAAGGCAACAGCGAGTTGCAGTGCTCCGGACTTGAGCGATTCAATAAACGCGTCTACATCGCCGCACCTACGCACTGCCAATAATCATGACTTATCGTCTATATCAACTGCTCGCCCGCCTACCCTTGAGCTTGCTGTATCCCATGGCGTCACTAATGGCGTTCTTGGTTGAGCATGTTGTGGGTTACCGCAAGGGCATTATCGACACCAATTTATCCCAAGCATTTCCCGAAAAAAGCCCAACCGAACGCAAGCAGATCATGCACGCGTTTTATCGAAATCTGGCCGACACAACACTGGAGGTCATGAAAGGTTCTCGGCTACCCCTGGCAACCTTCAGACAGCGATTGGATCTCCACAACCCTGAGGTGTTAACCAATCTCAGCGACAATTATCAGCAGTCCGTTATCGTCCTGACTCTGCACATGGGTAACTGGGAGTGGATGCTCCATCGTGCAACAGCCGAGTATCCAGTCGAGTCTGCCTTTGTCTACAAGACGCTGCACAATAGCGATGCTAATAGATTTAGCCTAGAAACGCGCTGTCGTTTCGGCGCCCACGCCGTTGAAATGCGCGAGGCCGCCCGTGATGTCATTAAGAATCGGCGAACACCGCGTTTCATTTTCATGGTTGCCGATCAATCGCCAGGCTTCCGTGAGCGTGTGCATTGGACAACTTTCCTTAACCAGAACACCGCCTTTTTTTCAGGTGGCGCGGCCTTAGCCCGCGCCACAGGGTTCCCGCTAGCTTTCGCCTATTCGCGCCGAACAGAACGGGGGCATTACCGCATCGAACTGGCAGAAATTGCTAGAGACCCCAAGAGCGCAGAAGAAGCGGTGCTCGTGGAACGGTACGCTCGTCTCACTGAATCGGCCATCACAACCTCCCCGGCTGATTGGCTGTGGAGCAACAGGCGCTGGAAGCATCGCAGAAAAGAACTATTCGACACCGCCGACTAAACGACCTACGCCTTAGCCAGCTAGGCTGGCATGCGAACTTTGCGTTTGTTTTTCCGTGTCCTCTGCCACCAAACTGATCCAATCAAAACCTTGGGCCTGCTCGGCAATCGTGAGCTTGGTTTGCTGTGGATCATAAGCACCATCGACGGCCGCACGTACGTGCTCTGGTGAATTATTTTGTTCACTGAGATGCGCCAGCACCAATGCTGCCGGTGGAGAGCCCGACAAGGCCATGAGTAGCTCTCGAGTCTGGGTATTATTGAGGTGTCCATAGTTGCCGGCCACTCGGCGCTTTAGTGAGGGCGGATAAGGGCCACGGGCGAGTAATTCGGTATCGTGATTGGACTCGAGCAACAATGCGGTACATTCTGAGAAGGCGTCGATCACGTGGGGCGTTACGGAACCCAAATCGGTCAAAATCCCCAGCTTGAGCGAATTCCAGTGAAAACAGAATTGAACCGGTTCGCGGGCGTCGTGAGGCACTGCCACCGACTGCACCTCTATCTCACCCACAGTGAAGGCATCGCCAGCGTTGAAGGCGAGGGTTTGGGCGGCTCCCGTCAAACGGTTACTCGCCAGAGTGCCATGGCTGGTAAATACAGGTAGCGAGTAGCGCTTGGACAAGGCAGCGACGCCACCCGAATGATCGCCGTGCTCATGAGTCACTAAGATGGCATCAAGGTCTTGAGGTGCTAACCCTCTCGTTGCCAAGCGCCGTTCGGCCTCGCGCCGGCCAAAACCACAATCGATCAAAAGACAGGTGCTGCCGGCCGAGACCAGTGTGCCGTTACCTTTGCTGCCGCTTCCAAGGGAAGCGAAACGCATTAGCTGATGTTGCCTTTTAGCAAAGTGAGCAACGCCTGCTGCTCCTTCCGATCAGCGCCCGAACCATCCTGCTGGCTGAGGGTAATGACCACCGCGTCATCTGCCACAGTGGCGAGCTTCACCAGGTACTGCCGACCTGCCAGCGGGTGTTTCTCGTCTGAGCCCCACAGCCAATCGAACCAGCCCTTTTCGCGCTCCTCGCTAGTCCCTACAAAACTGACGTAGTAAACCCCTTCGCTGCGGTTTTTGTCATCCACCGCAAAGCCCGATTCTGGCAACGCTTTACCCACCGAGGCCCAAGCACGATTAAACGGCAATCCTAGCTGAATACGCGCACCGGCATCGCCATCTTCAAGGGTAATGCGCCCCGCTGCTCCCATAGCACGATCGGCCATCATGGAGATGGAGCCGGCGTCAGCACTGTTGGCAACAAACTGAGCAATATTGGTCAACATAGAGCTTTCGAGCTCGCTGTCATCAGATTGTTGCGGCCAATCTCGATCGGTGCCATCACTGTCCTGCTGCAAGATATGTAACTCCGACGTATTACGCTGCACTCCTGAGTCGACCCGAAATCGAAAGCGAGTGGGCAGTTGCCGCTCAGTGAGTGTCACGTACTGAGTGTCGATAAGCCCGGAGCGTGCATCGGACGAGGCCACACCAATACCCGACGCATTGAGAAAGGCCCGAATCTGGGGCCAGAGCTGTCCGGGAGCTACCGAACTGAGCATCCAACTATCATCGCCCAGCTTCTGGATTCGGACCGTTTCATACTCAGAGGCCGATGTCAGTGGCGCTGGGCGAAGCACCTCAGAGCCCTCTGTGAAGGCAATATCCTCTACCGGGGGAATCGGATAAGTCGCCTCGAGATTTGCTGAGTCAATGCTTGGCGGAATGGCAATCTCTGAAGATTCCGACGCGGATTTGTAGTCCTCAGAATTGCTGGGAAGCAACCCGTCCTCGCCGAACAACCAACTGCAACCACTCAGTGTCAGGGTCAATGCAATAAGAGGATAGAAACGCATCATAGTTCTGCCTTGGCAATGGCGGCTCGGACCGCGTCGTGAAACTGGGCTGACAGCGGCGTTAGGGGCAAGCGAATACCGTTTTGCATCATGCCCAACTCTGCCATGGCCCACTTTACCGGTATTGGATTAGGCTCGACAAACAACTTCTCGTTGAGATCCCGCAGGCGCAGGTCAATCTGCTCTGCCCCGGCAAAATCGCCCGCCAATGCCAGCTTGCACATTTCGGCCATGGCGGCGGGCGCCACATTGGCGGTAACCGAAATATTGCCTTTGGCTCCCGCACGCATCAGCTCCAACGCCGTACCATCATCCCCAGAGTACACAGCAAAGGTATCGGGAAGTTGTGCGATTAACTCGGCACCCCGAGTCACGTCGCCCGTTGCATCTTTAAGCGCCACAATGTTGTCCACTTTGCTCAGACGCAACACTGTCTCATTGAGCAAATCGGTACCGGTTCGGCCCGGCACGTTATAAAGAATGATCGGGAAATTTACCGACTCCGCCACTTTAACGAAGTGTTGGTACATACCCTCTTGAGTTGGACGGTTGTAGTAAGGCGTCACAAGCAGCGAGGCGTCAGCACCAACCTCGGCTGCAGCCACTGTCAGCTCCACCGCCTCATGGGTGGAATTCGCTCCAGTACCCGCCACAATGGGAATACGCCCAGCGCTCTGCCCTACGGCGAAGCGAATGACCTCGCAGTGCTCTGCTACAGTCAGGGTCGCGCTCTCTCCGGTTGTACCCACCACCCCAAGAGCGGCCGTACCCGCCATAATATGCTGCTCGATCAATGACTCGAGCGCCGCCCAATCAATAGTGCCGTCCGGCAACATGGGTGTTACCAGCGCAACAATGCTTCCGGTTATCATTGGCAAACTCCAGATTGAAGGGACAAAACAGTGCGGGAATGGGTCATGGTGGCGCAATTATCCACTTCAGGGCGCAATAGACAACTCAAATTACGCCAATGCTGGCTTAGATTCAGGTTTTTCACCCAGGTTTTCGCTCTCGCCACGATCATATCGCCATTGGCGTCGGCACAATCGGGTAGCTGGCAGCAGCCTCATGAGCTTGAAATACGCATTGATCCCCTATCTACCATCGACCAACATTACATGGCGGAGCAGCGCGCTGTTGTAGAAGCTCTCGCCAACCGATTGGGAACCCGAATCAGTGGTAACCCCAAGCGGGATTTAGAAACCTTACAAACCTTGCTCGACCGGAAATGGGTGTCCCGCGACGACATCGAAACACAACAGGCCATGGGTATGGTACTGGGCGATCTGCTGGCTAAAAGCTTAGACATGGACTGGGTGGTTTATCGCGACCGAGCAGGACGATCGCGGGCGCTTAACTACCGCAACACCGATGTGATCGTCTTCCCCGTCACCATGATTGCGAAGCGCTATAGCGTCGGCGCACCCACCTCGGTGCAAGCACTTTACGAGCGCGCACTAGCCGAGACAGGACCGCGGTTACCCGGCGCGCGCTGGCGATGACCCTTCATCGATAGGCTAAATTCACGGTGCTGCGCGCGCGGGCCAATCAAAATCGCGACAGTAATGTATCCCGCCTGCCACCATGTTGGCGCGATGCAATACGGCTTTCTGGGCTGCATCGCCCGCGTCATAGCCGCTATCTCCCGGATACAAATACACCGGCTCGCCCTCGTGTCTAACCACATTGGGGAAAAAATACGGCGGCACGCGATCTGCCACCGCCGCCATTGCCTCCACCACCGTTGACCACGCCGCCAGATCGTGAAGGGAAATGAACGTTGGCGGAGATATCGATAGCTCACCCTTACGTTGCTCCGCCAGCGCCCGCTCTGGCGAAATCCATTGAAAATCTACGATCTCTCCACCATCAACCCTAACAGCGGTATTGGACTCAACAGCTGCCAAATAAAACCAGGTGGCAAATCGACGTTTCATAACCAGTGGCGTCAGCCAATGGGAAAAGTCGACAAGCTCCTCAGGCGCTAGCTTCAGCCCTGCCTCCTCCTCAGCTTCACGCGCAGCGGCAACACGAGCTTGTGCCTCAGGGCTATGACCCTGATCTTCACCATCAATCTTACCCCCGGGAAACACCCACATACCCGGCATATGACGAAGCTCAGGGTTACGTTTTAACAGTAGTGCTTCGATACCCCGCGTCCCGTCGCGGATAACGATGACGGTGGCAGAAGGCAGTGGAGTGACAACATCAGCCTGCCCAGCGGTAGTGCCAGGCATCTACAGCATCTCCGAGCATGATACACAGCGAACGTACACGTGCCCCGGATCTCTAAAACCCTCAAACATCGCCAGCGTTGTCCGAACAGCACCCGCGATGCCTGCTAAAAGCGAATTTTCCCGGTGAACACGCGTATTAAGGTTACGCCCCAACTCCTCAAGAATGAGCTGCTCGGGACTGATAGGGGTACCGACACGTATTGTTTTCCAATCTTCAACCTCAGCCAGTTGTGCCGCCGAGGAGACCGCATCCTCTAGATCTCCCAGCTGGTCAACCAATCCGACAGTCTGAGCATCCAGACCACTCCAAACCTTGCCGCCCGCCAAGGCCTCGACTTGCTCCTCGCCGAGTCCCCGTCCGTTGGCGACCAAGCTAATAAAGTCTCGATACACCCGGGCAATAATACTCTCAATGATGCGCGCCCCAGCTGGATCCACACCCTGTTCAAAACTCACCGCATTAGCGATGGCGGTGGTGCTGACACCGTCGTTGCTAATGCCTGCCCAGGCGGTCAATCGCTCAACCGAAGGAAATGCCGCGAAAACACCGATACTGCCTGTTAACGTGCTTGCTTGCGCCCAAATCTCATCTGCATCTGCGGCGATGTAATAACCGCCCGACGCTGCCAAGCCCGCCATCGATACCACCACTGGTAAGCCGCTGGCTTTCACCTCTAACACTTTTTGACGAATGACTTCGGAGGCAAACACACTGCCGCCCGGCGAGTTAATACGCAGCACCAGTGCGGCTAAATTGTCCAGAGCCAAGGCATTATCGATTTGCTGCAGCACGGTATCAGCACCTGCCAACCCTTGCAGGCTCTCGCCAGGCACCAACTCCCCCTCGATAGGCACCACCGCTATGCGGGGCTGATCCTCGGGAACAATCTCGTCCGCAGCCTCAATCTGATCGGCATAAGACAGGTAGTCGATAGCCACATAAACGCCGTCGTCATCAGTCGCGCCCACCCACTCGGCGAGACGCGCATCACGCTCAGCATACCCCACCAGAGCGTCTACCAAGTTTGCCTCCAAGAATAGGGCCGCCATATCGCCGTCACTGGACACCAAGCGTTCGGGAAAACTGTCCACAAAGGTCTGCAGGAATCCCGGCTCTAGCCCTCTGTTATGCTCAACCTCTTCGGTATATTGCCGCCACAAATCACCCAACCAATTAGTCACCACCTCGCGCTCCGTGGCTGACATATCGTCACGCAAATAGGGCTCTACTGCAGATTTATTCTCGCCCACGCGAAAAATGTTCATGGTAACTTTGATGTTCTCCAGAAGCTGCCGCACATAATTTCGGTAGAGTGCGTAGCCTTGCAGATTGATGCCACCCTTGGGATGGAGCAATATCTCGTCGGCCTGTGTAGCTAGCAGGTAATGCCCCTGTTCGAAGTAATCCCCATAGACCACGATCGGTTTGTCGCTGGCTTTAAACGTCGTTAAGGCGCGCTTGAGCTCCAGAGCCTGACTTACCGAGGGGCCCTGAAGGTCCTGTAAATCCATAACGACAGCAGTAATTCTAGGATCCTCCGCCGCATGCTCCAACGTGCGAATCAGCGTTGGCAAGAACACCTCACCGCCCTCTGACAGCAGAGCCTCCATGGGCTCCAATGGCGTGCGATTCTCCACCAGCGCCCCTATTGGATTGATCAAAAGCGCGGCTTTGTCGGGCAATGGTTCGCTTTCTGAGGAATTCACGCCAATGAAAATGCCGCCGACAAAAGCCGACAACAGCAACAGAGGGATCATCACGGTTAAAAACCGACTGATCGCACTGAGAACACGCCATAGGCCTCGGAAAAAGCCCTTTATTCCTTGCCACAACATGACTGACAACCCTCTTGACTAGAGCTCGGTATTAGACGGAACGCTGTTCGCGTCCACGAAAACGTATGTAGAGGGTGCACACCACGAACAACAGCACAACGGCCACGATCCCTCCTATCGAAACAGCATCATTCGGCCGAGCAAAAATAGCCTCAACACTACTAATGAAATAGAACAGTGTGGCAAAACACAGCCATACGACAGATCGCAGATTATCCTGCCAGACACCCGGCATGAAGAGCAGCAACGGCAATATCCGCAGTGCCGCCAGGGCCGGCGGCGCATCAAAACGCAGTAAATCCCAACACTGCTGCAGGGCAAAAGCTAACCAACACAGCCACAACGCGACCCAAAGCCTTTGCGTTAGAGAAGAGCGCGCGATCATGAGACCCTACCGCCTATGCCACGCAGCGCCCATTTCGCTACCCGATTACCTAGCGCTCGGCACAATGCCGACTCATGTTCGTCAATAGGATTGTCACCCGCCTCCCCCGCCCAGTGACTGGCACCATAGGGTGTACCGCCAGAGCGGGTCGCGCGCAGCGCCGGCTGATCGTAACCATTACCGACAAGCACCATGCCGTGATGAAGCAGGGGCATCATCATGGTCAGCAACGTAGTCTCTTGCCCGCCGTGCAAAGAGGCTGTGGATGTAAACACACCGGCGGGTTTGTCTATCAGCGCGCCTGTCATCCACAGACCCGAAGTACCATCAATGAAGTGTTTCAGTGGCGCCGCCATGTTGCCAAACCGGGTCGGACTGCCCAGTACCAGACCAGCGCAATGACGCAGATCATCCTCTTCACAAAATAGCGCGCCTTCCTCAGGGATATCGCCGGTGGGCTCATAGGCCGTGGCAGAAACCGATGGTACGGTTCGCAACCTCGCCACAGCGCCAGCAGACTCAACCCCACGGGCCACTAACCGCGCCATTTCAGCAGTCGCACCGTGTCGGCTGTAGTACAGAATCAAAATATAGGGAGTTTCTGCCATGTAGGTTCTCGAAGCGGAGGTGCGTTTAACGTGACGGGTGTCTACACTGCCGGATTATAGGCGGTTTGAACAACACGCCGCCCCTAGCCGGATTCTATTCATGCCCAATAACACCATCATACCGACGTCTGTAAGAATAGCGCAGTATTTGCTGCACCGTTACCGCGACGATCGCTGCTCTGAAATTGCCGCTGCGCTGGTCTACATGAGCTTATTTGCGCTCGTACCACTACTGACGGTGATCTACGCTGTGGCCGCTGCGGTCCCCGCTGCAAAGGGTTTGCAACAGCAGTTAGAAGGCTTTTTGCAAACCCATTTACTGCCAGAGACCACCGCAGGCGTGACGCAGTATTTGAGCAGCTTTACCGAAAGCGCCCAGAACCTCAGTGGTGTTGGCTTTGCCATCTTGCTTGTGACTGCCGTTTTAATGCTGCGCAACGTCGAACGCGCCTTCAATATTATCTGGCGCACGCGGGGTAATCGCGCGGCGGTGGCGAGCTTTCTTCTGTACTGGGCGATCCTCAGTCTGACACCGATCTTGCTGGCCTCTGGACTCGCTGCCTCGGCCTACCTGTTTGCGGCAGCCAATGCGCTCATCAATATCGAGAGCTTGGGGATTAGCACCCTGATACTCCCTTTACTGCCTACGATACTGGGCGTCGTAAACCTCACCTTGATTTATATGGCCGTGCCCAATTGCCCGGTGCCGCCGAAACACGCCGTTATTGGTGCCATCATCGCCACTCTGGCTTTCGCCATCGCCAAAAAAGTATTCGCTTTGGTGATGGCAAAGACCAGCTATTCATTGGTCTACGGCGCTTTCGCGGCGATCCCCGTCTTGCTGCTATGGCTATATCTCACCTGGAATATCGTATTGTTCGGAGGCATCGTCGTGCACAGCCTCTCCGCCTATCAAAATGCCGATCAAGCCTCTCGACCCCTGCTATTGAAAGCGCTCGATGTGCTCTACGTTTTTTGGCTTAACCAGCGTACAGGGGAAGCCATAAGCGAACTCGCCCTACTCAACGACAAAGAACAGATCATCGGCGGACTCGATGGTGACAGCTGGCGTCACATTCGAGACACATTGATGGATAGGGGGGTGGTGGCGCAAAACGCACGCGGCCGCTATTTACTCGCGCGAGATTTGTCGACCTTATCACTGGATCAGTTACGCCTTTGGTTATCGAACTCGCCGACCACATTGCCCAACACTGCCGGCCTCGCTGGCTGGCGCGCACGCGTAAATACGCTATTGTCTGACGATGCCGAACAGCATAAGAAGGCACTCGCCATCAACTTGCAAAGTTTGTTTCTAGGGGATACCAGCCAGTCATGATTGCTCGTCAAGAGGCTTCTCGGCTCTGCCCGCAGCTAGTCTGTGTGCTAGGTAGTATAGTTGTGACGATTGGCTTACTCACGGGCTGCCAGGAACCGCCCGCGGCCATGCCCGGCAAGGGTAGTTGGCGCCTTATCAATTACTGGGCAATTTGGTGCGCACCCTGCAGAGAGGAAATACCCCAACTTAACCTGGTTAATCAGTGGCCGCAGGTTCAAGTCCTGGGGGTTAACTACGACAACAAGCCCGCGGTCATTCGCGCGCAGGAACGCGAGGCACTGGGCATTACGTTCACCGGACTGGAATATGATCCTACGCAGACCCTCGGGCTGAATAGACCGCAGGTCCTCCCGACGACAGTGCTGCTGGACCCCGATGGACGCGTTATTGAGGTTCTGGTGGGGCCGCAGACCACCGCTAGCCTGGCGATTTCGCTGCGCGCCGCCGGCTGGGAAGGTACCAACGTAGCGGCGGAACCCTAAATGCGCCCAAAAAAAACGCCGGCTGTGTAAGCCGGCGAAAGAAGGAGCCACTCATAACGGGGAGAATCCGAAAGTACAGATTCTTGCCACTCATACGTTTCCCTTGCACCGTCCCCGCGGCGGCGCCGTACCAGCGGCTACAGTTATAGACCCAGGGATCGCGCCAAAGTTCAAAATTTTTTTATTTTTTCTGCCTTTTTTCAAAAAAAGGCTAGGAGCGCTGCCAGACGGCCGTTGCCAATTGGCCAGCACCTGAGGAAACGCCCACCTCAAGCTCAACTAGGGCCTCATCGAGGCAGTCGTTGAGCAAGCGCGATAACAAATAACCCGATAATTCCTCAATGGTCACATTCGTTATGGGTAGCACCCGTGTTTCATCCACAGGAAATCGCAAGGTCTTCCCAGCAAAAATCACTTCCAGGTCGTCCCCCACCGCTCGAATTTGCTGCCATGGCGAGTTCTGAGCCAACAGCATATATTCATCGAGCTCGTCACATAGGTCCTTAATGCGACGTTTGTACACGTTGTAATCAGCAGCAAAGCCGTTTACACCCATCACAGCGACAATGCGCGCGGACACAGCGTAATTGTGGCCATGTAAGCGTTCGCGCTCCGATGCCGAGAAAATGGTGTAGTGGGCCGCCGAAAATTTGTGGGCCTCCTTGTTAATGTGGAGGGTAACCGTGTCTGCCATGTGTCGAGAGATCCTGTCCGAAGGGCTACGATGTTGAGCAATCACACCCTCGGGTGCAAGCCCCGACTGATCCAAAACAGGTAGACTCACGTTTTAACCATCGACTGTGTCGCTTTAACTAGCCCGTAACTCGATTACATAAGCCATTGGACCTAGGCCACATGACGCCTTAACGTGGGCGGAACATAGCCGTAATAACGGGAGAGCCCGGCATGACTCAATTAGCCATTATTACCGGTGCCAGTTCTGGCATTGGTGCCGCCTGTGCCACGCTGTTTCGCGCTACAGGGCGTGAGGTCGTGAATGTATCCCGCCGCACCTGCCCCGTAGACGGTGTTATCAATGTCTTGGCTGATCTATCCGACACCGCTGCCTTGGCGTCGCTGGCCAGACGACTGAGCCAGATTATCGAGGATTATGCGCCCACCGACATTTGCTTGGTTCACAACGCGGCCCTGATGCTGAGCGACACCGCACAACACTGTGACGACGACGCTCTCATGCGAGTGCTGCAGGTAAACGTGAGCGCCGTTAACGCCATTAACAGGGAGCTCATTCCCCGCCTACCCCGCAACTCCAGTATTTTGATCGTAGGTTCCACCCTATCCGAAAAAGCCGTGCCAGGAGCCTTTAGCTATATCGTTTCGAAGCATGCTCAAATTGGTCTGATGCGCGCCACCTGCCAAGACTTGATGGGGACCGGCATCCACACCGCACTGATCTGTCCAGGATTCACTGATACTGAAATGCTCCGCAACCACATCGGTAACGACCAAGCCGTTATCGATAGCATCAGTCAAATGAACAGCTTCGGCCGTCTGGTCAAACCTGAGGAGATCGCCCGACTGATCGTTTGGGCCCATGACAACCCAGCCATTAACGGTGCCGCGCTGCATGCTAACTTGGGGCAGGTAGAGCGATGACGGTGGTTGAACCTGCTCTAAGAGAGCGACGCGAACGGGTCTTTCTGGTTCTCGCCGCCGTCTTTCTGTCAGCCATGACCCTACTCAATGTCATTGGCCTGACGCGCTTTATCCAGCTGGGCCCACTGGCACTGGCTGTCGGTGTTTTGCCTTACCCGCTAACGTTTCTCTGCACCGATCTTATCAGTGAGCTCTATGGCAGAGCACGAGCCAATTTCTTGGTTACGGTTGGCCTGGGAATTAATGTCTTTATCATCGCGACACTCACGCTGGGCAATATTGCGCCATCCGTGCCAGCCGAAACCATGCCGCCTTGGCAGACCCTACCCTTGGCTGCGCCCGTCGCGCTGCCCAACGGCACAACAGTGACTGGTGAGGTGGGTCTCTATCAACTCATTTACGCCACCACCACGGGTGCGGTATTCGCTTCCATGCTGGCCTACATCGCCGCTCAGTATTGCGACGTGCACCTGTTTCATTTTTGGAAACGCCTAACCCAGGGCAGGCACCTCTGGCTTCGCAACAATTTCAGCACACTGCTCAGTCAGCTGGTGGATTCCATTACGGTCATTGCCGTGACCTTTGGCGCAGTCTACTGGCGGGGCGATATGACGCTGACCACGCTGCTGACCTTGATGGGCAGTAACTATGCTTTCAAAGCGCTGGCCGCACTGGCCGATACACTACCCCTGTATTTTCTGGTGAGTCGCTTGCGCCATTATTTGGCACTGGGACCCAATGAGGAAGCCCTCTAGGTCAGCGAGCCTTCTGAAACAATTGCAGCTCATTTATTAATGGGATGGTTAGAGGCCGGGAGCGAGCCAAAGCCTCTCGATCTAAATACTCCAGCACAGCCATCAAATCGGCTGGCTCACGAGGCCCGCGGCTCAACAGATAACGCACGACATCGCCTGACAGACCCAATCCCCGCCGCTGAGCGCGAAACGCCAGCATCTCTCCCAAGGCATCCTCGTCAAAACGGGGCAGCTGGAACACTTCGACACTGGCTAGACGCGACACCAGATCAGGTAACCAGCCCTGCAGCTGGTTCGGCGCCAACCGCGAGCCCAGACACAAGCCCGCGCCCGATGCCTTGAGCCGATTAAACAAGTGAAACAACCCCTCTTGCCACTCGGGAAGACCCTCTATTGACTCTAGATCGTCAAGCACAACCAGCGGAGCGGCATCGCAGCCCTCGAAGACGACTTCAGCGGGATAGGACAGCAGCTCTTTGAGGGGTAGATACATGGCAAACCCCGCTGACGCCTGACACAAGGCTTGTAGAAGGTGGCTCTTACCCACCCCAGAGCCGCCCCACAACAACAACTGACAATCTGCCTCAGTCGCGAGCGCTTGCAATCGATTCACAACAAGCTCGGTGCCAGGGCGCAGATAAAAGTTATCGAAGCCAAAGGCATCATCAAGCTGAATCGTTAAGGGTAACTGACCCATGACTACACCAAGCTCCACTGATCAGCCATCGCAGTAGTGACCATTATGGTTTCGACCAGATAAAGGCAATATCGGGGCTGTCGGATTTATTGACGGGCTGCAAACCGCTTGAGACAGGTAATAGTTTGGTTAGAGCGTCAATGTCATCAACGCCCTGCACTTGCAGTTCCAAGGTGTCGCCCCTTACCTTGCTCACCCGCCAATGCTCCACCAGCGGTATCGCCGCCACTATGTTTGTTACCGACAGATAATCATCCCAATCGGCCACGCCCGCCACGCCAAACTGTAATACCCCCTCTTGCTGACGGAGGGGTTCCAGTCGAACAGCGAACTGACTGCGCATATCTCTAGCAACCAGATCAACCAAACCCGCCACAAGACCATCAGTATCGGCGGCAGACTGTTGATATTCCCAAGTCGCTCTTGGGGTGCGGTAAACCCAGTGTATCCAACGCTCACCTCCAGAGAGGTAGACCAGCCGCCCCAGTAACAAGTGTTCGCTCTGATAGCGAGCGGAGGCCTGTATGAGTGGCGCTAGCTCGCGATGCCACACCGCATCGGTGGATACAATCGCTATATCTTCAAGATCTAGAAGCGGCTGGCGCAACTCTAGACCCACCGCCTCCATTTGCTGTGACAAGCTCCCCAATACGTCCGCCTCGGTAATTTCGCTAGCCAAGCGTCGGCCCTCGGGCTCATCTACTGCCAGCCACACCAAAAATGGTGGTCTTGGTCGCGCCCAGTAGCTAGCGCGCGCTTCCCTGAGAATATTTTTAACCACATCAGCTTGAAAACGACCCAGAAGGAACAATCCCTCCGCAGTTTCCTCAAAACTGTAAAGCGCCAGTCTACTGCGAGCATCGATCACAGCCTCAGTGACGCCGGATGCGCTCTCAATGGCCTCATCGCCCGACAGATTTTTGAGGATCGCCAATAATGACCCACTCGCCACCCTCGACACGGTGACGTCATCTCGCGACGAAACCGGCTCACGAATTTCGTAATGCGTCTGAGCCAACGTGGGCGCCGCCCCCAAGACTAGTAACAGACAAATTAAGGACCGAAGTCGCATGCAATCTCTCTTAAAGATCAATCAGGCCAAATTTTATCAGTGAAAAGGGGTCTGGGTCGCTTTCTTCGAGGGCGAGCAGCCAGTAATCTGTGCGCTTCTGACAGTGAGGCCCCTATGACGGATTCGAGCGACACCCGAGTTTCCCTGACATACCGCGATGCGGGGGTAGATATTGATGCCGGTAATGCACTCGTAGAGCGTATTAAACATGTCAGTCAGGCTACTCGTCGGCCGGAGGTGTTGTCCGGTCTTGGCGGTTTCGGCGCACTGTGTGAACTGCCCGCAGGTTACCGCCGCCCCGTACTGGTATCCGGCACAGACGGCGTCGGCACAAAACTGCGCCTCGCCATGGATATGAATCGGCATGACACCATCGGTATCGATTTGGTGGCGATGTGCAGCAATGATATTGCCGTGGTCGGTGCTGAGCCCCTGCTATTTTTGGATTATTACGCCACGGGCAAACTCGACGTGAGTGTCGCAGCTGAGGTCGTCACCGGTATCGGACGTGGCTGCGAACTGGCAGGAGCTGCATTAGTAGGTGGCGAGACAGCTGAAATGCCGGGCATGTACGAAGGTGAAGACTACGATCTCGCCGGCTTTTGCGTTGGTGTTGTCGAATATGACCAGATTATCGATGGCTGCCAGGTGGCAGCCGGTGATCAGCTGATTGCGCTACCCAGCAGTGGGCCCCACTCCAATGGCTACTCACTCATTCGCAAGATCATCGAGGTGACCCAGGCGGATCTCAGTAGCCCACTTGAGGCAGGGCGCAGCCTGGGAGACGCGCTGTTGGAGCCCACTCGTATCTACAACCGCCCCCTACTAGCGCTTCAAAAGCATTGTCGCATTCATGCCATGGCGCACATCACTGGCGGTGGCATCACGGAGAATTTACCCCGCGTCCTACCTGATAACTGCGGCGCAAAAATCCATCTTTCTAGTTGGAAAATGCCCACCGTATTCGAATGGTTGCGCGAGGGCGGAAATGTTGCCGCCGAAGAGATGTTCCGCACCTTCAACTGTGGCATTGGCATGATTTTGGTCGTATCCCCCGACCAAGTGCCCGATGTTATCCAGCGACTCGATACCGATGGACTCGCGCCCTTTGTCATTGGTGAGATAGTGGCAGGAACCCAGGGGGTAGAACTGCTGCCATGAACCAGCGCCGGTCCAGACTGGCGATCTTGATCTCTGGTCGAGGCAGTAATATGGAAGCGTTTTTGGCTGCCCGCGAGACGGGATCGCTCGACGCTGATATTGCGCTTGTGGCCAGTAATCGACCCAATGCTCTGGGCTTGCAGACAGCAAACGCCGCCGGCATTACTACGGCAGTCATTGATCACCAGCTGTTCGAGAGTCGCGAGCACTTCGACTTGGCACTAGGTGATCGAGTGGCCAGCGTAGCGCCTGACCTAGTCGTTCTCGCTGGATTCATGCGAGTGCTGACGCCGGTTTTCGTGGATCGTTTCGCTGACCGATTGATGAATATCCATCCGTCACTACTACCCAAATACCCGGGGCTTAACACCCACCAACGCGCAATCGACGCCGGCGATAGCATGACCGGAGCCACAGTGCATTATGTCAATGGCGAGTTGGACGGCGGACCCGCAATCGTGCAAGCTCGGGTCCCTATCCATACAGATGACAACGCCGATGACCTCGCCGCGCGGATCTTGCCTAAGGAGCACCAAATTTTCCCTCTCGCCGCGCAATGGCACCTCAGTGGCCGCTTAAAATTGCTTAACGGCAAAGCTGTGCTGGATGGCGAAGCACTACCTGCCTCAGGTTTTGATTGGGTCGGTTAGGAATTCGCCATGCTTCAACGAAGACCTCGAGTTCTGATTTGGCGTTTGGTGGCGCTATTAGCTCTGCCCACGTATCTCGCTGGCACGGCGAAGGCGGACGAACCCATATCCGACCTGACCGCGCACAGCCAGCTGCGCCCCTACACGGCGCGCTACACCACCCGAGCCTATGGCCTAAGCATGGCCCTGACCCGTTCACTGTCATTCAAAGACGATCAGTACACTCTGCAACAGAGCGGAGATAACCTGTTGGTCTCGCTAACAGAGGTTGCGCACTTTGGCCTAGCGAATGGCCAAGTCATGGGGCAGGATTTTTACTACCTAATGAAAAGCTTCAAAAAACGCGAGCGGCGGGTCGAATTTTTACCGACAGATGGCATCATTAGGAGCCTGCGCGATGATGCTTGGACGGAACACCCTTGGCATCCCGGCATACTGGATCGACTTAGCCAACAAGCGCAAATGCGTTTGGCATTAAAGGCTGCTGAAAGTCCCCCGGAGACAATAACGCTGGAGGTGATTGATGGGCCTCGAGTCAGCGAAAAACATTTCGCACTGGTAGGGGAAGAAGTGTTAGAGACGGCTCTGGGTAGCTTAAACACCCTGCATTATCGTCAACAGCGAGAGGACAACAGTAAGCGTGAGTCTGACATCTGGTTGGCGCCGTCGCTGGACTACCTCAATGTACTGACGGTACATATTGAGAAAGGCAAAAAAATCGAGGTAGCACTTAAATCGGTCGCCTTCGAAGTCGACTATCAAGGCCCTCGAGGGGAGAGCCCAGCCGATTAAGACACGTTACCTGTTAGGCTTTGGGAAGCGTGACCCCGGTCTGTCCCTGATACTTACCTCCACGATCCGCGTAGCTAGTCTCACAGACCTCATCAGACTCAAAAAATAGCATCTGAGCAACGCCTTCATTGGCATAGATCCGCGCCGGTAGCGTCGTGGTATTGGAGAATTCCAACGTGACGTGGCCTTCCCATTCAGGCTCTAGGGGTGTCACATTCACAATAATGCCGCACCGGGCGTAGGTCGATTTCCCCAAACAAATGGTTAAGACGTTGCGTGGAATACGGAAATACTCGACGGTGCACGCCAGCGCAAATGAATTCGGCGGTATCACACAGCTGTCGCCCTCAACATGAACAAAGCTACTGTCATCAAACTCCTTAGGATCGACTGTGGCCGAGTTAATGTTGGTAAAGACCTTAAACTCTCGACTGCAACGAACGTCGTAGCCGTAGCTCGAGGTACCGTAAGAAATGAGCTTGCGCTCCCCATCATTGCGCACTTGACCGGGCTCAAAGGGCTCGATCATGCCGTGCTCGGTTGCCATTCGGCGGATCCATTTATCGGATTTTATGCTCACTCTTGTAGTGCCTCGTTTCGCGGGTGGTCAGACTCAATTGTATATACAGGGCCATCAATCATCGCCCATGGAAATGATGGGGGCGCTCGGCGCACGGTGGGATTTGAGCACCTCCCTGAGGGCCTGAGCTGCCGCCAAAAAGGTGCTGGCGGCAGCGCTCTCGGGTAACTCCGTGACCACGGACTTACCGCGATCAGCCAGCTCACGCACTTGAATATCTAGCGGCAATCGCGCCAGAACCTCGGTATTGTAATCGCCCGCCAGGGCATCGCCACCACCGGTGCCAAATACCGCTTCTTGGTGCCCACAGGCGGAACAGGTATGCATGGCCATGTTCTCGACGACGCCTAGGACCGGCACTCCCACCTTGGCAAACATTTCAATGCCTTTTCGCGCATCCAGCAAAGCAACGTCTTGAGGCGTGGTAACAATGACAGCCCCCGTTAGCGCCGTTCGCTGGGCTAGGGTTAACTGCATATCTCCGGTTCCCGGCGGCATGTCGACTAATAAGATGTCCAAGTCTCCCCACTGGGTCTGCTCGAGCATTTGAATCAGGGCACCACTTGCCATAGGGCCTCGCCACACCACGGGTGTACGCTCAGAGGTTAAAAACGCCATAGACATCGCCCGGATACCGTCGACATCTATCGGACGTAGATATTTTTCGCCAACTTGTTCCGGTGTGGTGCCCTCAGGTATGCCCAACAAGCAGCGCTGACTGGGTCCATAAACATCGGCATCGAGCAGTCCTACACTAAGCCCCTGCACCTGCAAAGCACGGGCTAAATTCATAGCAACGGTCGACTTGCCCACCCCCCCCTTGCCCGAGGATATGGCCACGATACATTGGGGATGCTGCGCCAATGGAGACTCCAAAGCTGTTTTGCGAGGGGCCCGAGTATACCCGGTTGTGAATGAAACCGTGGCATCAATCAGGTAGACTCGCGCCTTCTTTAACTCCCTAACTCGACTTAGCGTATGACCGGCTCTCCGCGCACTATCCTCGTCACCTCCGCCTTGCCTTATGCGAATGGCCCACTGCACCTCGGGCACATGCTAGAGCAGGTTCAAACCGACATTTGGGTGCGATTTCAGCGATCCCGTGGCCATCACTGCGTCTATGTTTGCGCAGACGACGCGCATGGCACCGCCATTATGTTGTCGGCGGAGAAAACGGGTACCGACCCTGAAGTGTTTATCGAGGCAGTTCGAACAGCACATCTAGCCGACTCGCAGGGTTTCTTAGTGGGTTTCGATCACTACGACTCAACCCATTCTGCGCAAAACAAGGCATGGTCTGAGCGCATCTTTTTACAACTCGAGGCCGCGGGTCACATCGCCGTCCGCGACATCGTCCAGGCCTATGATGAAGAAAAAGGGCTATTCCTCGCTGAGCGATTTATCAAAGGCGGTTGCCCCCGCTGTGGCGCAGCCGATCAGTATGGCGACAACTGCGAGGCCTGCGGTGCGACCTATTCGCCCACCGAACTGGTTAATCCGGTTTCCGCTTTGAGTGGCAGCACGCCTGTAGAGCGAAGCTCGAGTCATCTCTTTTTTGAGCTGGGTCATTTCAATGACTTACTGGCCAACTGGACACGCAGCGGTAGTCTGCAACCGGCCATCGCCAACAAACTAAACGAATGGATAGAAGCGGGATTGCAGGACTGGGATATCAGCCGCGACAAGCCCTACTTTGGCTTCGAAATACCGGGACATCCTGAGAAGTATTTTTATGTATGGCTGGATGCCCCTATTGGCTATATCGCCAGCTGCCAGAATCACTGCGAGGCCACTGGCGACGACTTTGATCAATATTGGCAGCCCGACGCAGATACAGAGCTGTATCACTTTATTGGGAAGGATATCGTCAATTTCCATGGGTTGTTCTGGCCCGCCATGCTCCATAGCGCAGGACTGCGAATGCCTTCGGCAATTTTTGCCCACGGCTTCCTCACCGTCGATGGCACGAAGATGTCCAAGAGTCGTGGCACATTTATCATGGCCAGCACCTATCTTGAGCACCTAGATCCCGAATATCTGCGGTACTACTTCGCGGCGAAGCTCGCCAGCGGCGTGGATGACATTGATCTCAATCTGAACGACTTCGTCCAACGGGTAAATTCGGATCTGGTGGGTAAGGTCGTGAATATCGCTAGTCGCTGCGCCGGTTTTCTGCGCAAAAAATTTGATAACCAGCTGAGCACGGTCTCCGCTGAACCCGAGCTGGTACAGGCCTTTATTGATGCGGGTGACAATATTGCCGACTTGTACGAAAGCCGGGAATTCAATCGAGCCATGCGTGAAGTCATCGCTTTGGCTGACCGGGCCAACCAATATATCGACGAGAAGAAACCCTGGGTATTGGCTAAAGAAGAGGGCCGAGAAGACGAGGTGCAGGCCGTCTGCTCCGTTGGCATTAACCTATTTCGGGTACTCATGACTTACCTTAAGCCGGTTCTGCCGGCTATGGCCGAGAAGTCCGAAGCTTTTCTGCAGGTAAGTCTGGACTGGGTAGCCCTGCCCAATGTGCTGTTAAATCACACCGTCGACGACTTCAAACCACTTATCCAGCGGGTCGACCCCGAGGCGGTGGCCGCCATGGTCGAAGCCAGTAAGGCTTAGGACCATAACCAGAAAGCATTTTTCAAGCGCCCCCAAACACTTACAATACGTCCTGTCGCCGTAACGCCGGTTTGGAGTCGATCATGCTCGCCGAGTACGCACTGCTGCTAATAGGTGCAGTGCTAGTCAACAACTTCGTCCTAGTCCAATTCCTTGGGCTGTGCCCGTTTATGGGTGTCTCCAACAAATTGGAGAGCGCCATGGGTATGGCTGCGGCCACCACGTTTGTGCTGACCTTAGCTTCCGTGAGCAGCTACCTGACCTACAACTATTTGCTGGTACCCTTGGAACTGACCTATCTGCGCACCATTAGCTTTATTTTGGTCATAGCGGTAGTGGTGCAATTCACCGAAATGGTTGTGCGCAAATCGAGCCCACTTCTCCACAAAGTGCTTGGGGTTTACCTACCACTGATCACAACCAACTGTGCGGTGCTGGGCGTGGCGCTGCTAAATATCAATAAAAGTCATAGTTTTACCCAATCGCTCTTTTACGGTTTTGGCGCAGCGGTGGGCTTCTCGCTAGTACTCATCCTGTTCGCGGCGATGCGAGAACGCCTAGCAGTCGCCGATGTACCCGAGCCGTTTCAAGGCGCTGCCATTGGCATGGTCACGGCGGGCTTGGCCTCGCTTGCCTTTATGGGCTTCGCTGGGCTGGTCTGAGTCATGGTAGATGCTGTCATGCAAAACCCCACTTGGATCGCGTTGCTAGCGCTACTTGGACTGGGCGCAGCCTTTGGTGCCCTGCTGGGTTTCGCAGCAGTCCGTTTTCGCACCGAGGGCAACCCCATAGCTGACCAGGTTAACCAATTATTACCACAGACCCAGTGCGGACAATGCGGCTTCCCCGGCTGTCGTCCCTATGCCGAAGCTATTGCTAGTGGCGAGGCCATCAATAAATGCCCACCCGGAGGCCAGGAGACCATTGACGCGCTGGCATCCCTACTCGATGTGGAGCCCGAACCCTTAGATGCAGAGCACGGTGAAGAGAAAGCACCCCGCGTGGCGCTAATTCGCGAGGCCGAGTGTATTGGATGCACAAAATGCATCCAGGCCTGCCCTGTCGATGCCATTTTGGGTGCAGCTAAAGTGATGCATACCGTAATCGCCGATGAATGCACTGGCTGCGATCTGTGCCTCGATCCCTGCCCTGTAGATTGTATTGATATGGTTGAGCGAAAGACCGGGATCCAGCATTGGCGTTGGCAAAGCCCAGATGTGATCGCCTCGGATCGGGAGGCAGCATGATCGAAGTTCATGCGATCAAAGGGGGCATCCACCCCCCTGAGGAAAAAGCCCTGTCAAACCCCGGTCATGTCATTGATTGCCCAATGCCGCCGAGATTAATACTGCCGCTCAACCAGCATATTGGCGCTCCCGCTGAGCCTATTGTGAATGTAGGTCAGCGCGTACTCGGCGGCGAATGCTTGGCGACCGCCAAAGGTTTGGTCAGCGCCAATATCCACGCTCCAACCTCAGGGGTTATAACCGCAATTGATGATCACCCAGTTCCCCACCCTTCCGGGCTCAGCAATCGCTGTATCGAGCTCACACCCGACGGCGAAGACCTGTGGCAATCCTGCAACGGTATGGATGATTTTCGTCAGCTAAACGCGGGAGATTTGATCGCTATTGTTCGTGACGCCGGTATCAGTGGGATGGGTGGCGCGGGCTTTCCGACAGCAGTGAAATTGCTGGGCAGTGACAAGCGGCCCATAGAAACATTGATCATCAACGGTACCGAATGCGAACCGTACATCACCGCTGATGACACGCTGATGCAAGTGGACCCAACAGGTATCGTCGAAGGTGCTGAAATCCTCGCTTATATTGTGGGTGCTGAGCGCATCCTGTTTGCCGTCGAGGATAACAAACCCGAGGCCGCCGCCGCACTGAACCAAGCCGTTGCCAGCAGTGACAGTACTTTTGTGAGAGAGGTGGTCGCGTTCCCCACTAAATATCCCTCGGGTGGCGAAAAGCAATTGATCGAGATTCTAACGGGGCAACAGGTGCCTTCAGGCAAGCTGCCCGCTGATCTGGGCATTGTCTGCCAGAACACAGGAACAGCCGTCGCCGTGCGTGATGCCGTAGTCGCTGGAAGGCCACTCACACACCGTATCGTCACCTTGACGGGCCGCGCCCTTAGCAAGCCCGCAAATTATCGGGTGCCATTGGGAACCCCCATTGAGTTCCTACTGACGCTCGCAGGTTATCAAGCCGAGCAGAGCTCGCGCTTGGTTCATGGCGGCCCCATGATGGGCTTCGCGATCGACGACCCGCGCATCCCCGTCATCAAGACCACCAACTGTGTGCTGGCCCCTACCGAACAAGAGTTTCCCAGTGCCCCCTCAGCTCAGGCTTGCATACGCTGCGGGCACTGCGCAGACGCTTGTCCGGCATCCCTGCTACCGCAGCAGCTGTATTGGTACGCCCGCGCGCGAGACCAGGAACAGCTGGAACGACACAATTTATTCGACTGCATTGAGTGCGGCGCCTGTGCTTGGGTTTGCCCAAGCCACATACCGTTGGTGCAGTATTACCGTGCTGCAAAGGGCTTTATCCAAGACTCTCGGGAGGAGAAAGTGCGCTCTGAACGGTCGCAAGCACGCTTTGAAGCGCGGCAAACACGGGTGGAGCGCGAAGCCCAAGCCCGCGAGGCTAAACGGGCTGCGCGTAAGGCCTCAGCGCAGGCCAAAGCCACTGAGGAAAGTGATGAAGATCCTATTCAGGCGGCCATTGCCCGCGCTAAAGCGCGCAAATCAGAGCAAGAGGTTGCCGACTAATGACGTTGCTGCGAGTGACATCGCCACATGGGCACGGTCAACAAAGTACTGCTCAAGTGATGAGCAGCGTGCTGCTGGCCACGCTGCCCGGGGTGGCCGCGCTGACCTGGTTTTTTGGCCCAGGTACTCTAGTTAATATTGTCTTTGGCGGGCTACTGGCCCTGGGGTTGGAGTACCTAGCGCTAACCATGCGGGGTAGGAACCCAAAACCTTACCTTCAGGATTACAGTGTCCTGGTGACGTCGACGCTGTTATGCATTGCGCTGCCGCCCTATTCGCCGTGGTGGCTACTGGCCATCGGTGTATTTTCAGCCGTCATCCTGGGCAAGCACCTCTTCGGCGGATTGGGCTACAACCCGTTCAATCCTGCCATGGTGGGCTACGTGGTTCTAATCATTTCCTTCCCACTACAAATGTCGACCTGGTCGGCGCCCACAGGCTGGGGTACCACACCAGGACTGGGTGAGGCGCTGACGGCCCTGCTACAACCCGCCGCCTACGACGCCATAACCTTGGCCACCCCCCTTGATGTGCTAAAGCACAACCAAGGACTGCTCTTGGACGACCTCTATCGCCAATCGGCGAGCTTTGGCCAATGGGCTGGTCTGGGTTGGGAATGGGTGAATTTGGGTTTCCTAGTCGGCGGTGCCTGGCTGCTACATCGACGCATCTTCACTTGGCACGCCCCGCTAGCGATGCTTGCAACTCTCGGCTTGGCAGCCGCAATCGGTTTCGATGACGGCAGTTCGCAAAGCGGCGGCTCACCACTTTTTCATTGGCTGAGTGGCGCCACCATGTTCGGCGCATTTTTTATCATTACTGACCCAGTAAGCTCCGCCACATCGTTACGGGGCAAACTTATTTTTGGCGCGCTAGCAGGGCTCCTCATTTACCTTATACGTGTCGCAGGTAACTATCCTGATGCCGTAGCTTTTGCCGTACTCATTGTTAATTTTGCAGCACCGCTAATTGATCAGTACACCCAACCCAAAACGTATGGACATGGCGATGGGGGGGACACAAGGTGAGCTTACTGGCATCGATTTCCCGAAACAGCGTACTGCTGGGGTTGTTTGCCGCGGCAACCGCCGCCGGGATAGCCTACACTTGGCAAGCCACCGAAGCAGATATTGAACGCTCCGTCCGTGCCGCTGAGGCGCGCAAGTTGCTTGAGATTTTCCCTCCCGAGAGCCACAACAACGAGCTCATTGACGACCGTTTTAGCGTGGAGGCCAGCACACCATTGCTCTCCTTGCGCAACACCAGAGACGGTTATACCGCCCGGATTAACGGTGACGTGGTGGGCATCATTCTGCCGGTAACTGCTCGGGACGGTTACAGTGGCGATATCGATATGCTAGTCGGCATTACCGCCTCGGGTGACGTTGCAGGAGTCCGAGTCATCTCGCATCGTGAAACACCGGGCTTAGGCGATGCCGTCGATCTCAGAAAATCCCCTTGGATTCTCGGCTTTAATTCGCGCTCGCTAACCGATCCGACGCCTGCCAATTGGGCAGTCAAGAAAGACGGTGGCGTTTTTGACCAATTTACGGGCGCCACCATAACACCCAGGGCGGTGGTGGATGCCACCCGTCGGGCGCTGGAATACGCCGAACGTGAAGCGCAACGCTTATTCGATCCACCCCTAGCGCCTGCCGACCCTTCGGGCGACAGTCAGGGAGACACTGCCAGTGAGTGATCTGTCTTATGCCAAGCTGACCCATAACGGTCTCTGGAAAAATAACCCTGCGCTGGTGCAACTTCTGGGGCTGTGTCCGTTGCTGGCGGTGAGTGCGTCGGTGGTTAACGCCTTAGGACTCGCCGCTGCCACGCTGTTTGTCTTGATGTGTTCCAATTTGTGCGTCGCGCTAATACGCAACATTGTCTCTGATGCCGTCCGACTGCCTGCCTTCGTCATGATCATTGCTGCAGCGGTTACCATCATCGAGCTGCTCATGCAGGCCTATACCTATGAGCTGTATCAAATACTGGGGATTTTCTTACCCCTGATCACAACCAACTGTGTCATCTTGGGACGAGCCGACGCTTTCGCTGCTAAGAACCCGGTCGCGCCTGCGTTGTACGATGGTTTCATCATGGGCGTCGGTTTTGGTGTTGTGCTGGTGTTATTGGGTGCAATCCGCGAGATCCTAGGCACCGGTGCCATTTTCAGCAATATGTCGTTGCTGTTTGGCGAGAGCGCTGTCCATTGGAAACTGGTTTTATTCAACGACTACCAACCATTCCTATTGGCGATCCTACCCCCGGGCGCGTTCATACTGACCGGCTGTCTGATTGCCATCAAAAATAATATTGATAGCTACATTAAGCGTCGGGAAGCGGCCTCCGCCACTGCTGTTGTGGTCGGCAGCAAGCGCGTTCGGGTGACAGGGAAAATTAGTTAAGGTCGTCGGCTACCAGGGTCGCCAAAATTTCATCTACCGCCGCGTCATCCATGCCCGCGTTTTCAAGATCGCAGACATAGGTGATGTAGAGCAGTATGTGGCCCGCAGAGAGGTACCATTCACGTAGGTGAGCGTCTTCCTCATCAAAGGTGCCGCTCTGTCCCGAAAAAGCACCCAGGCGCACACTAGACCACGCCACCACCTCGGGTGATTCTTCTTGGGCTAACTGCTCGAGTTCTGCGACCGTAACCACGCCCTCCTCGCGACACAGCGTCGTAACTTCGATTTCTCCGACACCGTCGCGATCGGCAATGCGCACTAAGTCGTCATCGTGTTCCGCCCACCACTCAGGGGGTAATAACAAACACCAGTGGTCCGTCTCCAAAATGTTCATTTACCGCTCGCTCTGTTCTAGCTGACATCGCATAAGGATTGCATCCTCGACCCCGTCTTGAACACGGTAATAATTCGCGCGCTCACCAATCACCTCAAACCCTATTTGTTGGTAGAGCGCCAGCGCCGGCATATTTGAGCGACGAACCTCAAGATGGCAACAATTAGCTCCCTCGCCGCTTATACATTGAAGAGACTCGGTGAGTAAGCGACGACCTATACCCGCTCGGCGAGCATGGCCACTAACGCGGATATCAACCAATTCCGCCTCATCGAGCACTACCCGAAACCACGCCGCGGCCACCGGCACCTGCGTCCGATACATTACCCACGCAAAAGTGCCCTGTTGACTGAGTAGTGAGGCCAGAAAGGAGAGTGAGGGGCCATTGCTATCGTCATACAGTGGCGTCAGTTGATCGGCGAGATCGGGCGAGAGCGGTCCCCGTAACTCAACCAAGGCGGACATGGGGTTTGAGCATTTGCCACGCTTGTTTTTTGAGGTCGGGATCCGCGAGCATCGCCAAAGTACTCGGGATCATCAACTGCAAGCGGCCCTCCGTACTCTCAGTGTAGTGCTGGGTCTGTTCGCCCATAACTACCCAACCCCGAATATCAACGTCTTTAGCTAACCGCTTTAGTTGCGCCGCAACACTCTGACGAGCGGATTGTAGGTCGGCCGGCAGATGCGCGTGATCGGCGAGGGGCCAGTCAAACTGTTGATGTTGCAGCTTAGTGGCTACCCCCTCCACGGCCCTAGCCATGCCCTGTAGTAACTGCAATTGCTCGCGACGTAGCAGCGCATCGGGGAGCGCCTCCACCCAAATCCAAGAGCCCGACCTCGCAATGAGCAGCGAAAATCGAACACGCTCATCCACGTTATTCGAAAATGCAGCAGGCGATTCCGCAGTCCTTTCAGATGACGTCGTTGTCGGCGTTTTGGGCTTCCGCAAGGCTGCTGCCATATCCGCCAAAGGCGCTACGGATTGCTGGTCTGCGGGAGGATCAACAGATTCATGCCGCTCTGGCGGGAAAAAGCGGGGCAATAGCGCCGAACCCTTCGGCGCGATGCGGCTTATCAAAGGATCAATACCTTGAAGACTCAGCATGCGCCTGCGACGACACTCTGCTGCCCAGAGCTCAGGGTCTGCCAATTGTTGTGATTCCACCATGCCGTTAGTGTCCCAAAAGTGACCCCGGCGCGCCAGCTAAAACCCGAGTCGAAGCCCTGAATCGAAGTACCGAATCAAAGCTCCATGACGGGCTTGGCTTTCACCAAAACCGCCAACCCCAGCGACTGAAGAATCGATACGCGCCGGCGATAAACCAAAAACGATGCCGCCAACCTTTACGTGCTGCGCGACCTCCATGATGAATCACCCGCATCTCCGAGGACCGGCACACTCTGCCCATCGGCGCCAAGCGTCGCGTTAGATCGTAATCTTCAAAATACATAAAAAATGCGGGGTCAAAACCACCCACAGCGCGAAGCGAATCGCTTTTAACCAGCATGCAGCAACCCGATACCAGTGGCACTTCATGCA
>CAYPPU010000016.1:0-42619 GCA_964412695.1 uncultured Alteromonadaceae bacterium
ATTCTGCCACTCTTGTCATTAACACGGGACATTGATGCCGGGTTCGCGGACGTCTTGAGCGACCGCAATGAGAAGGTAGACGCCGCGATGGCGCGCAGACGCTGTTGTGTCGTGGTTATTAGCAGGCCAAATCGCAACGCGTATCCAGCGTAATGGTCAATAGCATCGCGGGGAATGCCCGAAGGGATGCCGCATTCGTACGCAGGTTGGCTTAACGCCTAGCTACGCACAATATCCTTTGGGTTTCGCTTGCGCGGCCGTTCGATTGCTTAGCTCGATCACAGTCTGCGAGTGGCAATAGCACCTGCAAGTATGGACATGGCAGCACTCACCAAACAGAACCGGTTAACGCCGACCGTGGGGTAGCGAGAAGGAACCCGTGGGCGTGCCCAGGGGAGAAAAGGCCCGCACAAGGCGCGTCAGAGCAACCGTTTTAGCCGTGGATAGCCCTGAGATCTATCTCTATGACTTCGCATAATGTATATTATGTTAAATATTGGATTTGGGCGTTTAGCTATTAATGGGACCCTATGAGACTGCCCCCTTTGTAACACCTTTTCTGCCCCGGCTAGCACATCAGCCATACGGAAGCGCTTCTATCCAATATCCACCCAACCGTCTTGATTTGATTTGCACTTAGTCTGTGCTGTGAATCAATGGGCTCACATTCGCCAGTGTCCCTCACGGCCATGCCCTGTCATAATCCCGCGCCATTCATTCACACACTAATGCACTGAGGAAGTTCAACATGAATCTTGAAGGCAAAGTAGCCATCGTTACGGGCGGTGCGTCGGGTCTCGGCGAAGCCACGGTCGAAGCGTATGTTGCAAAAGGCGCTAAGGTGGCGATATTCGATCTTAACGAAGAACGTGCAAATGCTGTTATCGCGCGCCTGGGAGCCGACAACGTCGCTTTTTACGCTGTTAACGTCAGTGACGAGGAGTCGGTCAAATCATCTATCGCGTCAGTTCTAGAGCGGTTCGGTGCGCTTCATATTTGCAACAACTTCGCCGGTATTGGCAGTGCAGCCAAGACCTACGGCTCTCGCGGTGTGCACAGCATGGATGACTACATGCGTGTTGTCATGGTTAACCAAGTCGGCACCTTTAACGTTAGTCGGTTTGCTGCGGAAGCGATGGCTAAAAACGAACCTATCAACGATGACGGTGGCCGTGGAGTCATCATCAATACCGCCTCAATTGCTGCCTATGAAGGGCAAATTGGTCAGTTAGCCTACTCGGCAACCAAAGGCGCCGTTGTCGGCATGACTTTACCTATGGCCAGGGACCTTGGCGCATACGGTATTCGCGTTAACACCATCGTTCCTGGGTTAATTCACACGCCTCTGTTCGAATCTCTCCCAGAAGAAGCCTACAAATCCTTAGAAGCGAGTGTTATGTACCCGCCTCGTTTGGGCCAACCGCGTGAAATCGCGCATTTGTCAGTTTTCATTGCTGAAAATGATTATTTGAATGGCGAAACCGTCCGACTCGACGGCGCTATCCGAATGCAACCGCGTTAATCGTCCACCCACTTGGCGCCCTCCTATGGGTGGGCGCCAGGTCTTTATGCTAACGAACGTATAGTTGTTCGGTGTAGTAAGCGATCATAACCTTCGTAACCCCCGGTAGCCCGATGCAACACGGCGCGGTTATCCCAAAGGGTTAGCATTTTAGGTTTCCATTGATGCTGATAGACAAATTCCGGTTGGGTTTGATGCTCTAACAGTGCCAGTAAAATCTCTAAGGCCTCGTTGTCCGGTATCCCCTCAATGCCGATCAAATACCCTATGCAACCGTAAATTCGTTCCTCACCCGACCCGGGGTGTGGCGACAACAAGGGATGTAGCATGGTCGCCTCGGCCGAGCGGTCAGCCCTAATATCCATACTGCGATCAGTCGCTCGATCGGCATCGCCATAAGCCCCCTCTGGTGCATAGGGTAACTTCGCCGAGTGGATGCCCTGCCGTCCAGCAATAGTTCGCCTAAGTTCCGCCGGTAACGCCTTTGCCGCGGCCACTTGATCGGCGTACCAGGTATCGCCGCCACTCGAAGGTACTGTGATGCCAAAAAGACAGGTGGCAGCGGGCGGTTGTTCTTGAAAGCTCCAGTCGGTATGCCAGTTTTCCGCGAAAATCGGTGCCTTTTCATTCGCTTTTCGACATACCGCGATAATGTGCTCCCGGCCCGCAATTGGCGCTATAAAGGGATCATCACCAAAGGGGCCGAATTGCAGCGACGCCCTCTCTAACCCATCCTCATCTAGATTTTGATCTGCAAAGAAAATCACTTTGTGCGTAAGCAGCGCGCTAATACAGCTTTCACGTTCGGAATCAGATAGAGGGCGAGTCAGATCAATGCCTCGAATCTCAGCACCGCAGGCTTGGTCTGTAGGGATAATTTCAACTGACACAGTGCATTCTCGCTGACCTTTTGGGCACCATAGCTTAAAGCGACTTAGTTAGCACCTTATGAGAGCCACCTGCTGTGACCGCCGCGCTGCAACTTTTGAGCTTGGCCGGGGTCTGAGTGGAGTACGTACCAACCCATTGAGCCAGCGCCACTTGGGTGTTGGTAGACGATCCGCCAGCGGTTATCCTGCAGAAAACGTGGTCTAGCTCAGTGTGATCGGTAAGATACCGTGATGTCGTAAAATATTTGTAACGTTGTCGGGCGCTGCCCGCTAACAGTTAGACGTGGCTCTAGCCACACAACAGAGAGTACCTTGCCCAACATGGTTTCACAGATATCCCTGCTCCGCCCTAGCCCAATCACGCGCCGTTGTGCTTTAGTCTCATTAACGTGTGCTTTTGTGCTGCTATCAAGCCTAGCGCAAGCACTTGCGCCCACTGATCTGCAGGGACATACCTTGGAGCAAATGTTGGAGCTCCTTGAAGATCGCCATTACTCGCGAACGGCCTACGATGACGATCTGTCCTCGCTTCATCTGGATGCCTACCTGAAAGATCTCGATCCACAGAAGATGTTTTTCACCCAGACCGATATCAATGACTTTGAACGCTGGCGCCATCAGCTAGACGACACCGGCCATGACGGCGATCTAACGCCCGCCTTTACGATCTTTGATCGATATCGAAGCGCATTGAAAGCACGCTTAGAGCGGGTTTTATCGGAATTACCGAGCCAAATCGCGGGCTTTGACTACGCTATAGAAGAGTATATTTCACTGGATGGTGACAGTCTCAGTTGGGCAGTGGATAGTGACGAGCTCGATGATCGTTGGCGCAAGCGTATTAAGAATCAGGCCTTGAGTTTGCGGATTGCGGGCAAAGAACAAGAAGAACTCATTGAGACTCTAAGCCGCCGTTATCGTGGTCAGCTATCGCGACTTGATCAATACAACGAGCGCGATGTCTTCGCGGTATACGCAAACGCCCTAACCGAACTCTATGACCCACATACGTCGTATTTTTCGCCGAGGCGAGCCGAAAATTTCGACATCAACATGAGTCTCAGTTTCGACGGTATCGGTGCGGTTTTGCAGATTGACGATGAGTACACCAAAGTCTCGCGCATTGTGCCGGCGGGGCCTGCTGACAAGCAGGGCGAGCTCAAAGCCGCTGACCTCATTATTGGCGTCGGCCAAGGCTCAGAGGGCCCGCTGGAAGATGTGATTGGCTGGCGATTGGATGAAGTCGTCGACTTAATTCGGGGTGAGCGCGGCACCACCGTTCGCATTGAGGTGATTCCAGACCAGGGCAAGATGGATCAGCGTCATACCATTGCTATCGTGCGCAACGAGGTCAAACTTGAAGAGCAGGCGGCGCAATCACAGCTGCTTGAAATTCCCGACGAACGGGGTGAAATCCGCAAGGTTGGCGTCATCGAGCTGCCTACCTTCTATATCGATTTCGCAGCACTGCGTAGGGGCGAGAAGGATTACAAGTCATCGACACGTGATGTAAAACGCCTCATCGACGAGCTACAGGCCCAGGGTGCTGAGGCTTTGGTCATTGATTTGCGCAATAACGGTGGTGGCTCGCTGCAGGAAGCCAATGACCTTACCGGATTGTTTATAGAGTATGGCCCGACGGTCCAGATCCGCAGTGCCGAGCGACGAGTATGGCGCGACGGCAAACGTCGCCGATCGGCTTACTACGAAGGGCCCCTGGCAGTAATGATCAATCGTTTGAGTGCGTCTGCCTCAGAAATTTTTGCCGGTGCCATTCAAGATTACGGCCGCGGTATCGTGGTGGGTGACCAGTCTTTTGGTAAGGGCACTGTGCAGACTCTGGTATCGCTTCCAGAAGGTCAGCTAAAGATCACTGAGAGCAAGTTCTATCGCATTTCGGGGGATTCGACCCAGAATCGCGGTGTCCTGCCTGACATCAGTTATCCGTCACTTTTTGATCCCGACGATGTCGGCGAAAGCGCCCTGCCCCGCGCGCTGCCCTGGGATCAGATCTCCGCCGTTCGTCATCGAGAGTACGATAGTTTCGGGGGGCTAGTCTCAGCCTTGGCCAGTCGGCATGAAAGTCGTGTGGAAACTGACCCTGATCTCATCTTCCTCAATGACCAAGTCACAATGGCAATAGAAAGTCGAAGCATTGATCAGCTGCCCCTTGCGGAGACCGAGCGCCGAGCGTTGCGCAACAAGCAAGAGCAACGAGCATTAGCCATAGAAAACCGCCGCCGCGAGGCCAAAGGGCTTGCGTTATTAGACAGTTTGGATGGATCAACCACAGACTTGGATGCTAATAGCGATAGTGCCAACACTGTAGTTGAACAGAGCAGTGGTGCGGCTACGGAAGACCCGCTGCTCGGGGAGTCTGATGCCGAAAGCGCTAACGAACCCGATATTTTGTTGCTGGAAACGGGCCGTATTCTGGCCGACGCTCTCAATCTCAAGCGGGATCAAAGCCAAACCGCGTCACGTTGAAGCAAACCAGCCCAAACTAGGGTGCAGCTTTACCACGTCACCGATGATGAGCAGGGTCGGTGCCTGTGGCTTGGCGTCAGCTGCCACCGATTCGATCGACGCTAGCGTGCCTGTTAGCACGCGTTGATCGCGCAGCGTGGCGCGCTCAACGATGGCCACCGGTGTATCTGCATCGCGCCCAGCGGCAACCAGCGCATTCACTATAATCGACATACCTGCTAATCCCATATAGAACACGAGCGTCTCTGCTGGATTTAAATATTGCTCCCAGGGCAAATTAAGCTCGTGGTTTTTGGTGTGACCGGTAATGAAGCGTACCGATTGAGCATGATCTCGGTGAGTTAAGGGAATACCGCCATAACAGGCGGCGCCAGAGGCAGCCGTAATACCTGGCACCACCTCAAAATCGATGCCCGCCGCCATTAGGTCGGCAATCTCCTCCCCGCCGCGGCCAAAGATAAAGGGGTCTCCGCCTTTGAGCCGTGCAACACGCTTGCCGGACTGGGCCAGTCTTAGCAATTCAGCGTTGATTTCACTTTGGGGCAATGTGTGTTCAGCACGCTGCTTGCCTACGTAGATCTTTTCGGCATCACGCCTAGCCAGCTCAAGTATGCCAGGACCAACAAGGCGGTCATACAGTACGACGTCGGCGCGCTGTAGAAGGCGCAGCGCCTTAAATGTCATGAGATCAGGGTCCCCGGGGCCGGCCCCAATCAAGTAAACCGCACCGCGCTTACCGGCGCTCGCCTGCTTGTCTAGGGCTGACTCATAGATCGATTCTGCGCGGGCACTGTTACCCCCAAGAACCGCTTCCATCCATTCGGTATCGTCAAGCAGGTACTCCCAAAAGCCCCTCCGCTCGTCAATATCGGGCAGTAATGCGCCAACACGTTGTCGTTGGCTACCCAAAAATGCCGCGACTTCGCCAAGGCGCGCTGGATACTGCGACTCGAGTTCGCGTCGGATACGCCGGGCCAATACTGGACTGTCGCCACTGCTTGACACGGTAATCACCAGCGGGTCGCGATCAACAATTGCCGGCAGAATGAAGCTGCAGAGGCTAGGGTTGTCTACCACGTTGACTGGGATATTTAAGGCGTGCGCGCACTGGGAGACCTCGGCATTGACGTCTTCATTGGGTGTAGCAGCAATGATCGCCGCATAGCCAGTCAGATCAACAGCTGAGGACCATGGCTGTTCTATCCACCTGCCCTGCCCGTCAATTGCTTGTAATAGCTCCGAGTCGATATTCGGTGCGATAACGTCAATAAGCGCACCCGCACGTTGTAACAAGATGGACTTTCGATAGGCTACCTTGCCGCCGCCAATAAGAAGTACCGAGCGGTTCTCAAGTTTTAAGCATATCGGCAGGTATTTCATTGACTAATGTGGCTAAGCCCTTGCATGTAGGGCTGCAGTACGCTGGGCACCGCAACGCTGCCATCGGCTTGCTGATAATTTTCCAAAACCGCCACCAGCGTACGGCCTACTGCCAAACCCGAACCATTAAGCGTATGCAGCAGCTCGGGTTTACCCGTTTCTGGATTGCGCCAACGGGCTTGTAATCGCCGGGCTTGGTAGTCGCGGAAATTGGAGCAGCTTGAGATTTCCCGATACGCGCTTTGCCCCGGCAACCACACTTCTAGGTCGTAGGTGAGTGCCGCTGAAAAACCCAGGTCACCGCCACACAGCATCACCTTGCGGTAAGGCAATTTCAGCGATTGCAGTATCGCCTCTGCGTGCCCGGTGAGGCGCTCAAGCGCCTCGCTCGAGTCGGCTGGACGAACTAACTGCACTAACTCCACCTTTTCGAATTGATGTTGACGAATCAAACCCCGGGTATCTCGACCGTAACTGCCTGCCTCACTGCGAAAACAGGGGGTATGAGCAACGAAGTGCAGACCACTCTCCCCCATCTCTGCATCCTCAAAAATTCTGTCTCGAGCAATATTGGTGACAGGCACCTCGGCAGTGGGTATCAGGTGATAGCCCTGGTCACCCTCGAGACGGAACAGGTCTTCCGCAAATTTTGGCAGTTGGCCGGTCCCCAGCAGTGACGCTTCATTGACGATATAGGGTACGTAGACTTCGGTATAGCCGTGCTGTTCGATATGTGTATTCAGCATGTATTGGGTCAGTGCGCGATGAAGCCTAGCGACACCACCCAGCATTACAGAGAAGCGGCTGCCGGTGATTTTTCCAGCGGTTTCGGTATCCATGAGCGCCAGCGCTTCAGCGATATCGACATGATCCTTGGCATCAAAATCAAAGACAGTCGGCTCTCCCCAGGTACTGACTTCGATATTGTCACTTTCGTCGGCACCAGCGGGTACTTGAGGGTCGGGTATGTTGGGCACAGACAGCAACAGCGATTCGATTTCCCGCTGCACTTCTCGCGCTGCCGCAGTGGCCTCATCTAACTGCGCAGCAATTCCCTCAAGCGTCACCGCCACTTGTGCTTTGGCGTCCTCAACCGCTATTCCTTGGGCGACCAACTCGCCAATTTTCTTGGAGGCCGACTTGCGTTCAGCCAATAAGCCCTGTTCGCGCACATCGGCCGCTTTGCGGCGCACATCCAAGTCGACAAATGCGTCCTTGGGGAAGGCAAAACCTTTGCGAGCGAGGGCCTCGGTAACAGCGTCGAGGTCAGTACGTACCACTTTTAGATCGAGCATGAAAACTCCGCAGTGATCTGGCAAAGGCGCGCATGATATCGCGCTCAGCCGTTTTTTTCCCGGCACTATTGCTGCGCCCTATCCATGGACGAAAAGCAAGCTCATGCCAGCCTTTGGCAACACCCTCAGTATGCTAACTCCGCAATTCTGGGTTAACGCATTCGCCTAAAGCAGCGCACGCGTAAGAGCGACACCCGCTATAACCGCCATCAAGCAGCACAATACGCTGGCCACGGCATACAGCGCCGCCTGGGCCCCTTGGCCACGTTCCATCAGGCTCAGCATCTCCAGTGAAAAAGCCGAAAACGTTGTGAAACCCCCGCAGAAGCCAACCATCAATAATCCGCGCATGTCAGGTGTCAGTATACTTTTTTGCAACAACACATAAGCGACACCTATCACCAGGCTGCCCAGAATATTCACTGCAAAGGTAGCTGCAGGCCAAGCGGTGACACCCATACCTGCAAACCATAAACCGGTGGCGTAGCGCGCGATCGCCCCACAGGCCCCACCCAATCCTACCCAGATAAATCCGCTCATTGGGAACGCCCCTTGGTTGCATTTTGCTGGCGTAAATAGGCCAGTTTTTCAGCAATCTTAATTTCTAATCCACGATCAACCGGATAGTAAAAACGTGTCGCGGGCATGCCTTCCGGGAAATAGTTAACGCCCGCTGCAAATGCGTCGGGTTCATCGTGGGCGTAGCGATAGTCTGCGCCAAAGCCCTGTTCGCGCATCAGCGCGGTTGGCGCGTTACGCAAATGATCGGGTACCGGCAAACTATTCTGTGCCGACACCTCGGTGGCAACGGCCTTGTACGCCGTGTAAACGGCGTTGCTTTTGGCGGCGCAGGCGAGATACACAACCGCCTGCGCCAGCGCCAATTCGCCCTCCGGGCTGCCTAAGCGTTCCTGTACTTGCCAGGCACTGAGGCATAAATCCAAGGCTCTAGGATCGGCGTTACCGATATCCTCACTCGCCATTCTAACGAGGCGTCGCGCGATGTAGAGTGGATCACAACCACCATCCAGCATGCGTGCGAACCAATACAGTGACGCGTCGGGATCACTTCCCCTGACTGATTTGTGCAAGGCGCTGATTTGGTCGTAAAACACGTCCCCGCCTTTATCAAAACGGCGAGATCGCCCTTGGTTGAGTACTTCTATCAGTGCAAGATCGATTCTGGCTTCGCCTTCTGGCAATAAATCCAGTGCCAACTCCAGCTGTGTTAGTGCACGTCGACCGTCGCCGTCCGCACTCTCCGCTAGCCATTGCCGCGCAGTGTCAGTCAACACGATGGGTCGATCCAGGACCGCTACCGCGTTTAACAGCAAACGACTGAGATCATCGACTGACAGTGCCAGCAACCGATACACCCGCGCGCGCGATAACAAGGCCGAGTTCACTTCAAAACTGGGATTCTCGGTGGTGGCGCCAATAAACGTGAGCGTACCCTCTTCAACATGGGGCAAAAATGCGTCTTGTTGAGACTTATTGAACCGGTGGACCTCATCAACAAAAAGCACCGTTTGACGACCCGAACGGCGCGCCGCCTCAGCATTAACCACTGCAGCTCGAATATCTTTAACACCGGATAACACTGCCGACAGTTGCACAAAATCGGCATCCGCTGTTTGAGCGGCTATTTGGGCTAGGGTGGTCTTCCCGACCCCCGGAGGGCCCCAGAGGATAAAAGAGTGCAGTCGGCCTGACTGTAACGCTTCGTATAGCGGCTGACCCTCGCTCAGCAGGTGCGACTGACCCACAAAGCCAGCTAAGGACTTTGGGCGCAACCGTGCCGCTAATGGGGTGTGTTTGACGCCCTCGGACGCAAATAATCCGGCCTGCTGGCTCACCAGTCGTTCCGGGCTCTCACGACGCGGGTGACTCAATCAACTCTACTCCATCCGGCATTTGCCATATGAAGTCTTGGCGAGTGGGTTCGTCGTCGGTGATGTGAAGACTGACCTCAATACGCTGGCCTAAATTGTCGGTAATCGTTAGTCGATGGGGACGCGCCTCCGCTAACTCAACCGTTAAACTCCGAAAACCGCTATCGTCTGCCTTCGGCACCAGCGTCAAAGCATCACCTTCCTCGGTCAGCGTATACTGCTCAAGAATCAGCGATCTAGGCGCTAGCAACAATTCCAGCGGGGCCACAGCGAGCTCATCCACTGCATGCCGGGATAAGGTTTCTAAATCCTGATCGTACTGCCACAAAAATTCCCCATCCATAAGTAGCAGCTGTCGGCCAGGCTCTAGGGTCTGCCAGCGAAAATAATGCGGGGCCATCAATGCAAATTCTCCGCGGCTATCGCCGCTGCGCTCACCGCTGGATAAAAATATAGTTTGCTCGAAGCTGCCCCGTAAATTGTGATTCGCCAATAGAGGCTGATCCTCCCCCGCATGGGATGAAGCCGGCCACACTACGAAAAGCCATAGCCAGCGCCATCGAATACTGCTAACAAGGATGTTGAGACTACTCATCAGCAACACAGCTTTTTTAGGCAAGGCCATCGCGTCAGTCTTCGTGGGGCGCCGGTGCCAACACCTCGCGCTGACCATTGGATCCCATTTCAGACACGACGCCTGCCATCTCCATGGTTTCAATTAGCCTAGCCGCGCGGTTATAGCCAATCCGTAGTTTCCGTTGCACACTGGAAATCGACGCCCGACGACTCTGCAGAACATACAGCACCGCCTCGTCATACAGCGCATCACTTTCAGGATCCTCGTCACCACTCGCCGCAGATTGCAGCTCGCCCGCTGTAACCGGCGTTTGCCCGCCTTCATCGAGCAGCCCTTCAATGTAGGCAGGTTCGCCGCGTCGCTTCCAGTCTGCCACGACACGGTGAACCTCATCGTCGGAACAGAAAGCACCGTGAACGCGTTGGGGAACGCTACTACCTGAAGGCAGGTAGAGCATGTCACCAAAGCCAAGCAGCTGCTCGGCGCCCCCTTGATCAAGGATGGTGCGCGAGTCGACTTTTGAGCTCACTGAGAATGCCATGCGGCTGGGTATGTTGGCTTTAATGAGTCCGGTAATAACGTCTACTGAAGGACGCTGGGTGGCAAGCACCAGGTGGATACCCGCAGCACGGGCCTTTTGAGCTATGCGGGCTATCAGCTCTTCTACCTTTTTGCCCACAATCATCATCATGTCGGCAAATTCATCAATGACAACCACAATACTCGGCAGTTTCCCTAGCTCAGGGTGCACTTGATCTTCCTCAGGCACCATGGAGAGTGGGTCAGGTTTCCACATCGGGTCTTGGATGGGGCTACCCGCCTTCAGCGCATCGGACACTTTGCGGTTATAGCCGGCGAGGTTCCGCACGCCCAGCAGCGACATCAGCTTGTAACGCCGCTCCATTTCAGCAACACACCAGCGCAAGCCGTTGGACGCGTCTTTCATGTCGGTAATCACTGGGGTAAGCAAATGCGGGATACCGTCGTACACCGACAGCTCTAGCATTTTGGGGTCAACCAGTATGAGGCGAACATCTTCGGGCGTAGCTTTATATAGCAGGCTAATGAGCATGCAATTCACGCCTACAGATTTACCGCTGCCGGTGGTCCCTGCTACCAGGACATGCGGCATTTTGCCGAGGTCAGCCACCACTGGTGTTCCCGCTATGTCATGGCCTAACGCAAACGTCAGTGGCGATTTCGATTCATCGAAGGTACGTGAAGATAAAACCTCGCGGAAATTAACGGTTTGGCGATCCGCATTGGGGATTTCAATGCCGACAACGCTCTTGCCGGGAATAACTTCTACTACTCGAACCGAAATCACAGCCAGTGAACGCGCCAGGTCTTTAGCCAAATTTGAAATCCGCGAGACTTTAACGCCGGCGGCGGGCTGAATCTCAAAGCGCGTCACCACGGGACCTGGGTAGACCGCCGTGACCTCGGCAGTCACACCAAAGTCGGCCAGTTTTATTTCCAGTAGGCGAGACAGTGACTCGAGCTCATCACGAGAGTAGCCCCGTGGGCCTTCATTGGCGGCCTGATCGAGTAAATCTAGAGGCGGTAGCTCTCCTACAACCGGTGCGTCAAATAAAACCTGCTGCCGCTCCTTTTCAACGCGCTTACCTGACTCAACCTTGGGCTCTAGCGGTTTGATTTTCGGCGGAGGGCGTTTTTTTTCCTTTTCAACGTACAGCTCAATTTGCGCCTTGCGCTCTTCTACTTGCTTCTCGCGGGCACGACGGTCCTTAAAGTTGTCACTGGCACTTATCAGCGCCTCTTTGATCCTCCCGGACCACGTGAGCGCAAAGGCCCCAAGCCACTCGGTAACTCGCAACCAACGAATATCCGCAAAAACCGTCACTCCAAACAACAGTGTTGCGACTAATATTAGCCGAGCGCCTACAGGGCTAAAGGCCTCTTTGAACCCTCCGCCCACCCCGGCACCAAGTATGCCTCCGGCGCCTTGAGGTAGGGTTGAATCGCCGTGGTCATTCAGTGCCGCGATGGCAGTAATTGCGATAACGGCCAAGACCAGTCCCAGTGCCTGAAGGCCTACCAAGGTCCAATCAACGGGCTCATGCTGATCAGCCTCTGCCAAGATCTTGCCGGCACGGTAAGCCAGCATCAATGGAATGAAGTAGGCACCAATGCCGACCAAAGAGAATAAAATGTCGGATAAGTAGGCGCCGGTGATACCGACCAGATTCTCAACGCCGCCGTCGGTGCCGCTTGAGGACCAACCCGGATCCGACGTGGAGTGTGTCAGCAGCGCCAACAGCATCAACAGGCAACCCGCGCCAACAGCAATAAACGTGGCATCCCTTAGCCTACGTCTTGCCGGCGTTGCGCCCTCTGCCTTCGTGCCCTGTCGCTGCTTTGCTACCACTCAACAACCCCCTCCCAGAAAGGCTAAGGTTACCACAGACACACTAAAATCTTGGCCTCTATGGCTGTCAGCGGCGACTGGCTCGATCTAGATGGGTTTCGGGCTTTGCAGTTCGGGTTAGGTGGTTTACCCTAGCCGCCCTGGGCGACCAATCTCTGACGCCCACCGTGGCTCCGCGCCATCCCCGACGTGCACAACCAAGTGAAGTAACTATGAGCGAATCGCAACACCACCGTCTGATCATTCTCGGGTCGGGCCCAGCTGGCTATACCGCCGCAATTTATGCGGCCCGCGCTAACCTCAAGCCGCTGGTGATTACTGGCTTACAACAGGGCGGACAGCTCACGACCACCACGGAGGTCGAAAACTGGCCTGGTGGTGCGGCCGATTTGCAGGGGCCGCAGTTGATGATGGAAATGCAGGCTCATGTAGAACGCTTCGAGGCCGAAATTGGCTTTGACCATATTGAGCGTGTGGATCTGAGCCAGCGTCCATTTCGACTGGGTGGCAATCAAGACTACAGTTGTGATGCGCTCATTATTGCCACCGGGGCTTCGGCGCAGTATTTGGGCCTACCCAGTGAGCAGGCATTCATGGGTAAAGGCGTAAGCGCTTGCGCCACCTGCGACGGTTTCTTTTATCGAAATAAACCGGTTGCCGTCATCGGTGGTGGCAATACGGCTGTCGAAGAGGCACTGTATCTAAGCAATCTTTGCAGCGAGGTGCATCTGGTCCACCGCCGGGACAGTCTGCGTGCAGAAAAGGTGCTGCAGGATCGTTTGTTTCGGCGTATTGAGGAAGGTAAGGTCATAGCCCACTGGCATCAAACCCTCGAAGAAGTCGTCGGTGACAATAGCGGCGTCACTGGAATTGTCATGAAGGACGTGCGCGATGACAGTACCAGCGCACTTAACTTAGACGGTGTTTTCGTTGCGATTGGCCATAAACCCAATACCGACTTGTTCGAGGGACAGCTCGCTATGCAAGGCGGTTATCTCACAGTCAATTCCGGCACAGAGGGTGAGGCAACCTGCACAAGTTTGCCCGGCGTTTTTGCCGCCGGGGATGTGGCCGATCACATCTACCGTCAGGCCATCACTTCGGCAGGGTTTGGCTGCATGGCCGCCCTGGATGCTGAGCGTTACCTTGATGCGCTGGGTGCGTAGCACTGAATAAAGAGTTTGATTTCCCTGATAGCGAGAATGCGCTAGAGGAGCCCAATGGGCTTCTGGCCGTTGGCGGTGACCTATCGCCCGCGCGATTGCTCGAAGCCTACTGCCGCGGCATATTCCCTTGGTTTAGTGAGCCTGACCCTATTTTATGGTGGACGCCAAACCCTCGCATGGTGCTTTATCCGGAGGAATTTCACGCCTCAAAATCACTGCATAAAAGTATTAAAAAACAGGCCTTTATGCTGTCTTTTAACTGTAATTTCAATGCCGTTATTGCGGCTTGTGCTAGCGCGCGACAGCAGACCGAGGGCACCTGGATTAGTCCGGACATGCAAACGGCCTACATGCGACTTCACGAGTTGGGCTTGGCGCACAGCCTAGAGGTTTCCATCGACGACGAGCTGGTAGGCGGTCTGTATGGCGTCTGTGTGGGTGGCGTCTTCTTTGGCGAATCCATGTTCAGTCATGTCACCGATGCCTCCAAAACAGCTTTATTCGCGTTATCCACTGTCGGCAAACTTGGCCACTTAACGCTTATCGATTGCCAAGTTCATAGCGACCATCTCGAGCGACTGGGTGCCAAGGAAATTCCCCGAAAGGACTTTGAATCTGAGCTTTTGAAGGCTATAAAGTCTGAACACAGGGACATGGCATACTCCGCGGTGTCGCGCGGTGTGGCGCTAGAGCCACCCGTTTGGCAGCAAATCTTGCCCAATGCCGCGAGTGAATTATTGTTATAGAGGGTTTTGTGACTGCCTCGCTGAGAGACATTAAGGTATACACCACCTTCCCTCACCCCTGCAGTTATCTGCCGGGGCGGGAGGCGACCACGCTTTTTATTGACCCTCGTCAAAACATTTCTCGGGAGTTGTACACCCGACTTTCTGAAATTGGCTTTCGACGTAGTGGCGATCACGTCTATCGGCCCCATTGCGCCCGCTGCACCGCTTGCATTCCCTCGCGCGTGCCGATCGCAGCCTTTACCCGAAGTAGAGGTCTTGAGCGAATCTGGCGTCGCAATCAAGATCTTGTCGTTGAGGAAGTGGATTCGATTTTTGACGACGAGGCGTTTGGCTTATATCAACGCTACATAGAGGGGCGCCATGCCGATGGCGATATGCATCCCCCTGATCGCGAGCAATACCAGGCATTCCTGAATAACGGTCTCAACTGCACACGCTACTTCACTATTCGAGAGTCGGGCACTCTGATCGCTGTCATTGTCTCTGATGCCATGAACGATGGCCTTTCAGCCATCTATACGTTCTACAGTCCAGATGAGCATCAAGCCAAACGAAGCTTGGGTACCTTCGCGGTACTCTATCAGCTGGAGCTCGCCCGCCAGCTGGGACTTGAATACGTCTATCTCGGCTACTGGATACAAAATTGTGACAAGATGAACTACAAGGCGCGATTTAAGCCCTTGGAGTTGTTCATAGCCGGTAATTGGCAACGTCGGGAACAGTTACCAATGGGTGGCGACGTGACGGGTCACGATATTCCCTTAAAAATGATTGATGAACTGTTGTAATCAGCGCTTTTTAAGCACGCGCTATTGGGGTAAAGTGCGCGCCAATCTATTAACACGAGCCAAAAATTGATGGCAAAAGAAGATCAAATTGAAATGGAAGGGGAAATCATTGATACCCTGCCTAATACGACCTTCCGCGTAAAGCTTGAGAACGGCCACGTCGTTACCGCCCATATCTCTGGCAAGATGCGCAAAAACTACATCCGCATTCTCACGGGTGACAAAGTCCGCGTAGAAGTCACGCCCTACGATCTTACCAAGGGGCGCATCACCTACCGCGAGCGGTAGCGCTATCTCCGTCTAGCGGCGAATCACGCCTCCACGGCCTCTCGCTCGACAGCTTCGCTTTCCGCCTGAACATTCACGCCGTCACCGGCGTCATTGAGGGTAACCCGGGCGTTACCGCCTTTGCGCAAAGCCCCAAATAGGACCATCTCGGCAAGCGGTTTTTTAATGTGCTCTTGGATAACCCGCGCCATCGGACGGGCTCCCATGGTGCGATCATAGCCCTGCTCCACCAGCCACAGGCGCGCATCCTCGGTCACCTCGAGCGTCACGCTCTTGTCATCGAGCTGGCTCTGGAGTTCGATAAGGAATTTATCTACAACGGTGAGAATGACGGTCTCATCGAGGGGCTCGAAGCGCACTATAGCGTCCAGGCGGTTACGAAATTCCGGAGAAAAGACCCTATTGATTGCCTCAAGTGAGTCGGTACTGTGATCCTGCATCGTGAAACCGATAGAGCGCCGACTAATGTTTTCCGCGCCAGCGTTGGTGGTCATCACCAGAATCACATTTCGGAAATCGGCTTTTCTGCCATTATTGTCGGTCAGCGTGCCATGATCCATCACCTGCAGCAGCAGGTTAAAAACCTCCGGATGGGCTTTTTCTATCTCATCAAGCAGAACCACCGAGTGAGGATGCTTGGTTACGGCGTCAGTCAACAAACCGCCTTGATCAAAGCCTACGTACCCCGGAGGTGCGCCGATCAAGCGTGACACCGTATGCCGCTCCATATACTCCGACATATCAAAGCGGATGAGCTCCAGGCCCATTTGCATGGCTAACTGACGGGTAACCTCGGTTTTTCCAACGCCAGTGGGGCCCGCCAGTAGAAAAGAGCCAATAGGTTTCTCCCCGCCGCGCAGACCTGCTCTAGCTAACTTAATGGAACTGACGAGCTGGGAAATGGCCGCATCCTGACCGAATACGACCAACTGAAGATTACTTTCAAGTTTCTCCAGCAAATCACGGTCATCGGCTGAAACGGTTTTAGGAGGAATGCGCGCGATTTTGGCCACAACCGCCTCGATGTCACTGGCGCCAATGAGTTTCTTACGCTTGCTAGCTGGTTGCAGTTGTTGATAGGCACCTGCCTCATCGATGACATCAATGGCCTTGTCAGGTAGGAATCGGTCAGTGATGTAGCGATCAGCCATCTCCGTCGCTACCCGCAACGCTTTATCGCTGTAGCGCAAACCATGGTGGGATTCGAAGCGAGATTTAAGTCCTTTGAGAATCTTGTAGGCATCCTCAACCGAGGGCTCAAGTACATCGACTTTCTGGAAGCGTCGGCTCAAGGCTTTGTCTTTATCGAAAATCCCTCGGTATTCTGCATAAGTGGTCGATCCAATGCAGCGCATCTGCCCCGAGGTTAACAGGGGCTTCAACAGATTACTGGCGTCCATAACCCCGCCCGAAGCAGCACCTGCGCCGATAATAGTGTGGATTTCGTCAATAAAGAGTATGGCTTTGTCATGCTCTTTGAGCTCCGCGAGCAGGCCTTTGAATCGCTTCTCAAAATCGCCGCGATACTTGGTCCCTGCCAGCAGAGCCCCCAAGTCTAGAGAAAACACCTCGGCATCAAGCAGGATCTCTGGCACTTCTCCGTCAACAATTAGTTTGGCAAGACCCTCGGCTATCGCGGTTTTACCAACCCCCGACTCTCCCACCAATAACGGATTATTCTTGCGTCTGCGCGCGAGAATCTGTGCGACCCGCTCCACTTCCTCGAGCCTGCCAATCAAGGGGTCAATGTGCCCGGCCATGGCAGACTCATTGAGGTTGGTGGCGTAGTTTTTGAGCGGACTGGCTTGCTCATCGCCCTGCTCTGGCGCGTCGTCGGCACCCTCCATGGAAGGCCCCGCCTCATCCTCATCCTTTGCAATACCGTGGGTAATGTAATTGACGACGTCAAGGCGCGACAGGTCCTGGGTTTTTAAGAAGAAGACCGCTTGTGATTCTTGCTCAGAAAACAACGCCACCAATAGATTGGCACCGGTCACCTCACGCTTGCCAGAGCTTTGCACGTGGAACACAGCGCGCTGCAACACACGCTGAAAGCCTAAGGTGGGCTGGGTATCGCGCTCGTCGTCGTCATTGAGCAAGGGCGTGGTGGAGTCGATGAACTCAATGAGGTCGCCACGAAGGGCCTCAACATCGACATGGCAGGCATCGAGAACCCCGCGTGCGTCAGCATCATCCAAAAGTGCAAACAACAGGTGCTCCACCGTGATGAACTCATGGCGCCGAGCCCGAGCTGTACGGAAAGCCTCATTAAGTGCCAGTTCCAGTTCCTTGCTGAGCATGAATTACTCCTCGTCTTCTGACGGCTCTACCTCACACAATAACGGATGACCGTTATCCCGTGCATGTTGATTGACATGGGTGGCTTTGGTTTCTGCAATATCCCGGGGGTAAATCCCACACACACCCTTGCCCTGGGTATGCACGGCCAACATCACCTGAGTTGCTTTTTCGCGATTCATATTGAAAAAGCGCTCAAGAATATCGACCACAAATTCCATGGGGGTATAGTCATCGTTGAGAAGTACCACCTTAAATAGCGGCGGTCGCTTCAACTTGGGTTTTGCCGGGGCTACAGCCAGACCACCGTCACCGTCTTCTGCATCCCTAGGACCCAAACGCACCCCTCCGGCAAGCTCTACTGCCACGCGCCCTTCCCTGAACTGAGTTATTACCATGACTGGAGTATAATTGGCTCCACAGAAAAATGCTGACATCAAGGACAATCTGCGCGTGAATTTAATTACAGAACTGCGACAACGTTTCGGAGAGCGTGGTGTCCTCGACAGCGAACAATTGGCTGAGCGCGCCGCCGGGATCTGGCGTCCACTGGAGCGTCTGCAGGGCCGCGCCTTAGTCAGACCCGAAAACACTGAGCAGGTATCACAATTACTGGCTTTCGCCCATGAAAATGACATCTCGGTAGTCACTCAAGGCGGCCTTACTGGCCTTGTCCATGGCGCCGACACGTCATCGGACTGCATTATTCTATCCCTAGAACGAATGAACCAAATTGAGGCGATCGACGCGCCCCAGCGTTGCGCGCGCGCCCAAGCGGGGGTGACTTTGCAGCAGCTGCAAGAGGCTGTGGCGCCCCATGGTCTGATGTTCCCCTTGGATCTGGGTGCCCGCGGCACGGCCACTCTGGGTGGCAATGCGGCCACAAATGCTGGCGGCAATAGAGTGCTGCGCTATGGGATGATGCGCGACATGGTGCTTGGGCTGGAGGCGGTGCTCGCCGACGGCACTGTCGTCAACACCCTTAACCCCCTTATCAAAAACAATTCGGGGTACGACGTCAGGCAACTATTTATCGGCAGTGAAGGCACCCTTGGGGTTATTACGCGCCTAGATCTCAGGCTTCGAGAGACTCTATCGAGCCATCAAATGGCTTTTGCCAGCGTTCAAAGTTTTGACGCCATCAAGCAGCTACTTCGTCACATGGATCGGGAATTGGGCGGCAGCCTGTCCGCCTTTGAAGTTCTCTGGCGCGATTTTTATCAATTGGTGACGACACCACCGGCAAAAGGACGCGCACCGTTGGAGACCGATGCGCCCTATTACGTTCTACTGGAGGCGCAAGGCTCACAGCCTGACAATGACCGCGCAAGGTTTGAGCAAGCCTTGGCAACGGCCTTTGAGGTGGGTTTGATCGATGATGCGGTGTTGTCCCAATCGGAAAGCGACTGCGAACGCTTCTGGGGGCTTCGGGACGATGTACAGAATATCTTTAACGACGGTCATGCCTACACTTTCGACGTGTCCCTACCCATAGACCGCATGGAGCGTTACGTCGAAGATGTCAAAGCGGCCCTGACGGCAGACTACATCCAAAACGTATGGGTGTTTGGCCACCTCGGTGACGGTAATATTCATTTTGCGGTACAGGTCCCTCGCGGCTCCGAGGAGGCCCATCGCGCGGAAGTTGATCGAGCGGTCTATAGCCCGCTGGCCTCGTTTAGGGGATCGGTATCCGCTGAGCACGGTATTGGCGAAGAGAAGAAAGGGGTATTGACCATCAGCAGAAGCGCTGAAACGATTGCTCTAATGCGCACAGTTAAGCGGGCACTAGACCCTAAAAACCTGCTGAACCCCGGTAAGGTGGTGGACTGTGGTTAGGGAGCAACCCAGTCCCTAGGTCGTGTCAGATATTTGGCAGCTCTAAGCGATCTGATCCCGGGTAGGGTGTAGCGGATTCTGCGGCTATCACGGCAGGACTTATCCGGAAAATAAAAAGCCCGCTTGCGCGGGCTTTTTATTTTTTAAACAACGATTTACATAGCCTTTATAAGTGCTTTTCCGAACTCTGAGCACGACAACAACGTAGCGCCTTCCATCAAGCGTTCGAAGTCATAGGTAACCGTCTTGGCCTTAATAGCGCCATTCATGCCTTGAATAATTAGGTCGGCAGCTTCATTCCAGCCCATGTGACGCAGCATCATCTCAGCCGAGAGGATCAGCGATCCTGGGTTGACCTTGTCTTGTCCGGCATACTTGGGCGCGGTGCCGTGGGTAGCTTCAAACAACGCAATCGTGTCAGACAGGTTAGCGCCTGGCGCAATGCCAATACCACCGACCTGAGCCGCCAGCGCATCCGACAGGTAATCGCCATTAAGGTTAAGCGTCGCCACCACGCTGTACTCGCGCGGACGAGTCAGGATTTGCTGCAGCATAGCGTCAGCAATAACGTCTTTGATGACAATTGGCTCACCGGTGTTGGGGTTCTTGATTTCAACCCACGGACCCCCGTCCAACAGTACGCCGCCAAACTCTTCCTGTGCTAGCTCATAGCCCCAGTCTCTGAAGGCGCCTTCGGTGAACTTCATGATGTTGCCTTTATGAACCAGGGTCACTGAAGGCAGGTTCTGGTCGATCGCGTACTGGATGGATTTGCGCACCAAGCGCTTGGTGCCCTCCTCTGATACCGGCTTAATACCAATACCGACGTTTTGAGGGAATCGGATCTTGGTGGCACCCATTTCATTGATAATGAAATCTACGACTTTCTTGGCTTCAGGGGTGTCAGCTTGATACTCAATACCGGCGTAAATATCTTCCGAGTTCTCGCGGAAAATCACCATATTGCAATCACCTGGACTGCGAACCGGCGAGGGCACGCCCTCAAACCAGCGCACCGGGCGCAAACAGGTGTACAGATCCAGTTCTTGGCGCAATGCCACGTTGAGCGAACGGAAACCGCCGCCCACAGGTGTAGTCAACGGACCTTTGATGCCCACTGAGTAGGTTTTGATGGCTTCCAGTGTCTCTTCGGGGAACCAATCACCCTCGTAGAGCTCTGCGGCCTTCTCACCTGTGTAGATTTCCATCCAGGAGATTTTCTTACTACCGCCATAGGCCTTTTCTACCGCCGCGTCCACGACATCAATCATCACCGGCGTGATGTCAACGCCAATGCCGTCCCCTTCGATAAAGGGAATAATGGGGTTGTCGGGTACAGTGAGGCTGTTGTCGGCGTTGACCGTGATAACCTCGCCAACCTCAGGTACTTTGATGTGCTTGTACGCCATGGTCTGGATCCTTGCTCAGTTGGGTAAAATGTCTATTCGCAAACCCCTTCTGGCGGCGGTCGATTCAACCGCTTGGTGCAATTTTTAGGGGTGTGGGTGGCTTTTGGCCGGAGCGGAGTCTACCACCAAATGAGAGAGGTTCCGACTGTGTCGGAAATAATACTGCTGAATAAACCGTTCCAGGTTCTAAGCCAGTTTTCAGACCGTGACCTAACGGTGTCGCGTCCCCGTGAGACCTTGGCTAATTACCTCCATGCCCCTAATTTTCGGGTTGCCGGAAGACTCGATTACGACTCCGAGGGACTACTGTTGCTGACACAGGATGGTCGTTTGCAGCAGCGTATTGCCAACCCGCTCCACAAGCTCTGGAAAACCTATTGGGTGCAAGTTGAGGGAAACATTAGCACAGAGGTGCTGGACAGACTTCGCCGGGGGGTTGATTTAAAAGATGGCAAAACACGGCCAGCAAAAGTGCGCGAAATTGAGCAGCCGAAGACGCTGTGGCCTCGCAACCCGCCCGTGAGATTTCGTAAAACCGTTGCCGATAGTTGGCTGGAGATCTGCATTAACGAAGGCAAGAATCGGCAGGTGCGCCGCATGACCGCGGCAGTCGGACTGCCTACCCTGCGTTTAATCAGAGCGGCCATTGGCGACTGGCAGCTGAATGGAATGGAGCCCGGAGAACATCGTCGGGAAGCCTTGGGAGCACATCAACATGAATGAACAACGTTGGAGCCCCCGCGCGACGGTGGCAACAGTGGTCTACAACGACGATCGCTACTTAATCGTTGAAGAAGTCGCCGATGATCGGCTGGAGTCGGTGTTCAATCAGCCTGCAGGACACTTAGAGCCCAACGAGTCGCTCTGTCAGGCCGCGTTACGGGAGGTCCGTGAAGAGACCGGCTGGGAGGTCGAGCTCACCGGCTATCTGGGCGTGGCGAGACACATCACCGACAATGGCACAGTTTACTTGCGTCACAGTTTTGTGGCCAAGCCGATTGGCCCCATTTCCGACGCTCACCTCGATGAGGGTATTATTGCGGCTCACTGGTTAACGCTAGAGCAGCTGAAGCAGCAACAATCTCGGCTTCGAAGCCCCATGGTCCTAAAAACAATCGAACAATTTCTTTGCGGCGATATAGGCTCGCTTTCGCTGGTAGCTCATGCATGACTTTTGGTACTAAACAGCATGTCATTGTGGGTATGTCCGGCGGCGTCGACTCTTCCGTTGCTGCGCTCCTACTGTTGCAACAGGGCTACCACGTCGAAGGCCTGTTTATGAAAAACTGGGAGGAGGATGACGGCACTGAGTACTGCACAGCCAAAGAGGATCTAGCGGATGCCCAGTCTGTCGCGGACACACTAGGTATCAAGCTCCATAGTGCCAATTTTGCGGCGGAATATTGGGACAACGTGTTCGAGCACTTCCTCGAGGAATATCGCCATGGCAGAACACCTAACCCTGATATTCTTTGTAACAAAGAAATTAAGTTTCGAGCTTTTCTAGACTATGCGCTGCACCTAGGCGCCGATTACATCGCTACCGGTCACTACGCTCGAGCGGGCTTGCGAGAAAGCAACACAGTGTTGCTCAAAGGACTTGATGGCGATAAAGATCAAAGTTACTTCCTTCACCAGGTAGGCGCTGAGCAGCTGGCTAAAACTTTGTTCCCTCTTGGCGATCTGCATAAACCCGATGTCCGCGCCATTGCTGAGCAGCACGGCCTGGCCACAGCAAAGAAAAAAGACTCAACTGGCATCTGTTTTATAGGTGAACGTCGATTCAAAGATTTTCTGCAGACTTATCTACCCGCACAACCGGGGTCAATTGAAAGCACCGAAGGTGAAACCCTTGGAGAGCACCAGGGTTTGATGTACCACACAATCGGTCAACGCCAGGGCCTAGGCATTGGTGGACTGGCACATCGTCCCGAGGCACCCTGGTATGTCGTGGAGAAAGACCTCGAGCGTAATGTGCTCATTGTGGGTCAGGGCAATCAACATCCCGGGCTGTTAAAAACACAGCTGCACGTTGGTAATTTATTCTGGATAAGCGAGCCTCCCTCCCTACCCCTTCGCTGTGCCGCCAAAGTGCGCTATCGGCAGCCCGATCAGGCCTGTCATGTAATCTCGACAGATTCTGGCTTTGACGTACAGTTTGACGTGCCACAGCGCGCAATCACGCCCGGCCAATCACTGGTGCTTTATCGTGATGATGAGTGCTTGGGTGGTGGCGTCATAGAGGCCGCCTGGTAATGCCTCGCTCATTGATCGAACAGCAAACCATCGCCTTGGCTGGCGTCGCTCAGGCTGCACGCATCGTGGATCAACTCTCTCGAACGGGAAGTTACCCGCTGGATTTCTTGGAGGCTTCTGTGCGCTCGCTGTTTAGCTTCGATGCACCAGGGGTCGATGAGGTCTATGGCAATGTCCAAGGAGTGAAATTAGGGCTGCAGAGCCTAGCAGCAGGCCTGGCCTCGCAGAGCGACGACATCAGTAGTGTGACCATGCGCTATACATTGGCACTATTGCACCTCGAGGGACACTTTCGTCGAAGACCCGATATGCAGCAAGTCGTTCACAGCCGATTGCAACACGCCCACTACAAGGCCAACCATTTTGCTGGCCACGTTGATGATGTTTGCCGAAACCTCGCGGCGATCTACAGCGACACGCTAAGCACATTACGCTTTCGCATCAAGGTCACTGGCAGCGCGCAGCATCTCCAAGACAACAAAAATGCCGACGTCATCCGGGCCCTACTGCTGGCCGGAGTCAGATCCGGTTTTCTCTGGCATCAGCTGGGGGGGCGTCGCTGGAAATTGGTCTTGCAACGCGGCCGCGTGCGCGCGATCGCATTGGATCTGGCGAGAGAGCTCGGTGTCAGCTAAGCTCCTGCCTGCGAAAAGCCATTCCCTTATGCCGCAACAGGAGACGACATGTCGCTAAGTTCACTCACCGCTCTCTCGCCGCTTGATGGCCGTTATCAGTCCAAAGTGGCAGGGCTGCGCCCCATTTTCAGTGAATTTGGCCTTATTCACCGGCGTTTGACGGTTGAAGTGCGCTGGTTGCAGTGTCTGGCGGCCCACCCGGGCATTCCCGAGTTGCCAGACTTCAGCCCTGAAACCCAGGCTTTGCTAAATGCCATGGTGGCAAACTTTAGTGAGGCTGACGCCGAGGCAGTGAAAGCGATCGAAGCGACCACCAATCATGACGTTAAGGCGGTCGAATATTTCATCAAGCAACGAGCGGCTGGCAATACCGAACTCGCTGCCGCCTCGGAGTTTGTGCACTTCGCCTGCACCTCAGAGGATATTAATAACCTTTCTCACGCACTGATGCTAAAGGATGGTATCAGCGTGCTGCAGACAGCCATGACCGCTGTTATTGAGCAGCTGACCGATATGGCAGTGACTCATGCCGATCAGCCCATGCTATCGCGAACTCATGGGCAAACTGCGAGTCCGACCACGCTGGGCAAAGAGCTTGCCAACGTTGTGGCGCGGTTTCGACGCCAATACGACAGCCTCGCCTCGATAGCACCGCTGGGCAAAATCAATGGCGCTGTCGGTAACTACAACGCTCACTTAGCGACCTACCCTGACCTTGACTGGGCCGGGCTTGCCGAGCAGTTTGTGACGTCATTGGGGATCGCCTGGAACCCATACACCACCCAGATTGAACCCCATGATTACATGGCAGAAATGTTCCATGCGCTGGCACGATTTAACACGGTCTTGCTCGATTTTGATCGCGATGTCTGGGGCTACATTTCGCTCGGTTATTTCAAGCAACGAACCATCGCGGGCGAGGTGGGTTCCTCGACGATGCCCCACAAAGTCAATCCGATTGATTTTGAGAATTCCGAGGGCAATTTGGGGTTGGCGAACGCGGTGCTGGAACACCTGGCCCAAAAGTTACCGGTATCGCGTTGGCAACGTGACCTGACCGACAGTACGGTACTGCGCAACATGGGTGTCGCCTTTGGCTACTGCCTGTTGGCCTACGAATCAACGCTCAAAGGCTTGGGTAAACTTGAGGTTGGCGCCGCCGCACTGGATGGAGACCTCAATCGAGCCTGGGAGGTGTTAGCCGAACCCATTCAGACGGTAATGCGGCGCTACGGTATTGAGGAGCCCTACGAGAAATTAAAGGCGCTCACGCGCGGCCAGGCCATTACCCAGGAAACGCTAGCGGCGTTTATAGCGACATTGGACATACCCGATGAGGCACGTGCCGCATTGCTTGAACTCACGCCTGCTAACTATGTCGGCTCGGCTGTCGCCCAGGCTCGCGCGATCAAGCATTAACCCCCCAGCTATGGGTCCCGATTTTGATCGAGAAACGTTTCTGCGCGAGTACTGGCAGAAACAACCTCTAGTCATACCCAATGTCGCCGTAAATTTAGCGACTCTCCCGTCAGCCAATGAGCTGGCTGGTCTGGCGTTAGAAGAGGAAGTCGAGAGTCGCATCATCAGCTGTGATAAAGGTGTTTGGCAACTTGAGCACGGACCTTTCAGCGCTGAAGCCTACGATCGCGGTGACCAATGGACCTTGTTAGTGCAAAAGGTCGATCATTACTTTCCTGAAGTAGCGTCACTGCGGAATCTAGTTAACTTTCTGCCCCGCTGGCGGTTTGATGACGTCATGGTGAGCTACGCTGTTGACGGGGGCGGCGTCGGCCCCCACTTTGATCGCTATGACGTTTTTCTTTTACAGGGGGCAGGCCATCGCCGTTGGCGCTTGGGGCAATTTTGTGATGACCAAACGCCGCTACAGGCACACCGCGATCTTAGTCTGCTAGCGGACTTCCATGTCACCGAGGAATATGTACTCGAGCCGGGCGACGTTCTCTACGTCCCGCCTGGGCGTGCACATTGGGGTATCGCAGAGGGAGAATGCATCACCTATTCATTGGGTTTTCGCGCCGCCAGTATGGCAGACGTCATGGCTAGACGAGTAGACCAGGCGCTGGAACAGCTCGACACCACCCTGCTGTTAGAGGATGGCGATAGCATGGATAGCGGACAACGCCCCGGTGAAATTACCGCCCGCCAGCTAGACAATGCGCGCACTGCATTTAGCAATGCACTGACTGCACTGGACGACGGTAGCTGGCTTGGTCGATTAGTGACTGAGACGGGTGAAAACGCAGTCGAAAGTGATGCTGAGGGGCTATCGATCAACAGTGTCGTTCAACTGTCGCCGAGCGCTCGCGTTGCCTGGCGCGAATGTAATGCCGAGCTGGAAGTGTATTGCTTTGGTGAGGCTTTTAGTGCGCCTCTGGCGTGTTGTCCTTTACTAATGAGGCTGTGTCAAGGTGACTGGATTTCCCTGACCGACGCCAGTCAGCTTGAACGCGTCCTCCTGGATCAGCTAGACACTCTGGGCGCACTGATCACCGGTTAACTCGCTGTAACCGCGTCCATAAGGGGGCCCAGCTCGTCGATGATATCAGCAGCGACAAGCCCTGCCATGCCCCGCTTGGCCGCGACACGGTCGCCAGCTATGGCGTGTATACAGCAGCCAAGGGCCGCCGCTCTAGGGGCCGAGTGTACCTGAGCCAACAAGGTCCCCATGATACCTGCCAACACATCACCCGAGCCGGCTGTGGCCATGCCGGGATTACCGTAGGGGCAGACCGCCACCCGTTGACCACCGGCTTCAGCGATGACGGTACCCGCCCCCTTAAGGACAGTGACCGCATTCCAGCGCTCAGCCAACATGCGGCAAGCGTGGAATCGATCGGCCATCACCTCGCGGGTTGAGAGTCCGAGTAGGCTCGCTGCCTCTCCCGGATGCGGGGTCAAAATACAACCCGAGTGCAGTGACTGCTCCCCCGCGACCTGATTTATGAGATTTAAGGCGTCAGCGTCAATAACCGTGGGTATCCGCGCATCTAATACCTGCCCCAATAGCCCCGCCGCCCAATCATCCTGACCCAGTCCCGGACCCACAACAACCACATCTGTAGCCTGCAACAAGGGGGCAAGAATAGATGCGTGCGTCACGTTATGCGCCATTACCTCAGGACGTCGCAGTAACACCGTCGATACCGTGTCAGCCCGACTCGCCAGGCTAACCAGACCGGCTCCACTGCGAAGTGCCGCCTCGGTAGCCAAGATGGCCGCTCCCGCCATACCCGTATTCCCGGCTACAACCAGGATGCGACCAAACTGGCCCTTGTGACTATTCCTGGCACGTTTTGCATGAATGAAAGCGGGATGACGGGCACGGCGACTATCTGAGCCAGCGACGTCCAGTGCCAGCTCGAGAAGCTCCGCTTTCGGATCAAGCGCCGCAATTTGAGTCTGCGCTGACACCACCGGTAGGTAAACCAATTCGCCAACCGCATCCACAGCATCCCCGGTGTATAGACCCTGCTTAGACGCGATTACCGTGAGCGTAATATCTGCGCGCACAGCCTGGGGCAGCGCAGCTCCTGTATCTGCGCTGAGCCCTGACGGGCAATCAATTGCAACAACTGAAGCCCTAGCGGCATTAATGCGCTCGATGGCTCGCTGTTGGTGCTCGCGAACTTGCCCACGTAGTCCCGTTCCGAGAATGGCATCAACAATCACATCGTCAGCATTGAGCCCGTCCAACGAGAACGATGATTCAGATATTATGCCTCCAGCATCGAGGTAGGCTGCGTGGGCTTGCGCAGCATCGCCTGTGATGCGAGCTGCGTCACCGACCAGCTCAACTTGCACCCGCAAGCCGGCCTCTCGCGCTAGTCGTGCTATCACCCAACCATCACCACCGTTATTGCCGGTGCCACAGAATATGTACAACGTGCCAAGGCTAGGCCGCCAATCACGGATGGCGGAAAAAATATCGGTACTAGCCGCCACCATCAGGTCATAGCCAGTCAGGTCCTGATCACGCACTATCGCTTGATCTAAAGCCCGACTCTCAGCCGCGGTGAGCAGCGGCGAACTAGCCAAGCCAAAGGGACTCATGGATCTTCCACGGCAATACCTACTTGGTTGCCCTCATAAATCGGAACCCAGATTGTCAGTGCGGCACAAAGCCGCTCTTGTTGAGCGCCTGAACCTAGGTCAAATACATACTGGTGCAACGGGCAAACTAACCGGCCATCGTTGATAGCTGCTTGCTCAAGCGGCTGGCCTCTATGTGGGCAGCGCGACTGGAAAATATATAACTGGCCTTGCTCCTGTGCCAGCACCAGGTCTAGCTGATCGATCTTGATATGCCGACGATAACCGTCATACAAGTTGATAAGTCGTTCGAGGGGATGAAAACGCATTGCTAGTTATGGTGGGACGCCGCTGCACATGAAGGCATCATCATGCTTGGTAGTCTCTACTAAGCGCTAGCACTTCCAGCGCTGCGGCCATGGGAGTCTGCTCGGCATGCTGAACCCGCTGTTTGATCCCGGGCAATGCCGCTTTAATTGCTGGGTGACCGTGAATTTGCGCCAACAATAGCTCGTTAATCAACTGTTGCATCCAGGCCAGGTTTTGCTCAGAACGTCTCTGCATAAGCGCCCCACTCGCCAGCGCTTGCTCACGATAACCCGACATCATCTCCCAGATAGTGTCGATACCCTCGTTCCGTAGTGCCGAGCATGTCAGTACTTGCGGATCCCAAAACCCTGGATGACTCAGCAGATGCATTGCCGATTGGTAGTGCTGCCGAGTGGTCTGCGCAAGTGTTGCACTCGCCCCGTCGGCTTTGTTAATCACAATGGCGTCAGCGAGCTCCAATATCCCCTTCTTAATCCCTTGTAGCTCATCACCACCCCCAGGCAGCATCAGGACCAAGAAAAAATCCACCATGCCGCTGACTAGATGCTCTGATTGCCCTACGCCCACAGTTTCTACTAAAACGACATCAAATCCCGCGGCCTCGCAAAGCAATAATGATTCGCGAGTCTTGTGGGCCACCCCGCCAAGCGCATTGCCCGCCGGAGACGGTCGGATGAAAGCCCGTTCGTCACGCGACAACTGTTCCATGCGTGTTTTATCACCAAGAATCGATCCGCCAGCGATGGGTGAGCTGGGATCAACCGCCAACACAGCGACTCGATGGCCTTGTGCAATCAAAAACTGACCAAAGGCCTCTATAAACGTCGATTTTCCAACGCCGGGCACACCCGTAATTCCGATCCGGAGACTGTTGCCTGTAGAAGGCAGGACTTCATTTAGCAGCGCCTGACTGGCCTCTCGGTCAGCCGGGCGCTGGCTTTCAACTAAAGTAATGGCTTTGGCGAGGGCGCGCCGCTCTCCCGCAAGAACATCTGAGGCAGCCACACGCGTTGCCATGAATGGCCTCAATCCACCTTTGCGTTGATCGCGTCGAGAACTTTCCGCGCGGCGTCAGGAATAGCTGTGCCAGGACCAAAAATCAAGGTAACGCCATTGTCGTACAGGTACTGGTAGTCCTGCTGAGGAATCACACCACCAGCAATGACAATAATGTCTTCGGCTCCCTGATCTTTTAGACACTGAATAAGCTGGGGTACCAGGGTTTTGTGGCCAGCCGCCAAGCTTGAAGCCCCGACCACATGCACATCATTTTCGATCGCCTGGCGTGCGACTTCTTCGGGGGTGGCGAACATGGGCGATAAATCAACATCAAAGCCCACGTCAGCAAAAGCCGTTGCCACAACCTTAGCACCGCGGTCATGCCCGTCTTGGCCCATTTTGGCCACCAAAAGTCGAGGTCGTCGGCCGTGTCGCTCTACAAATTGTTCAATATCCACTTCGATTTGCTTCCAATTGCTATCTTCGGCATAAGCGGCTCCGTAGACGCCTGAGACAGTTTGCGCGCTGGCGACAAAACGCCCGTATTCAGCCTCCAAGGCATCAGAGATCTCACCCACTGTCGCACGATTACGGGTGGCCTCGATGGCCAGTGCCAATAGATTACCCTCGCCGCTTCCTGCTGCTTGAGTCAGAGCCGCCAGGCTAGCATCAACAGCGGCCTGATCGCGCTGTTCGCGAATCATAGCCAAACGTGCCAACTGGGATTCCCGCACCTGGTCGTTGTCGATCTCCAGAACATCAACAGCGTCTTGAGTATCTTGCTGATATTTATTCACGCCAACGATGACATCTTCGCCGCGATCAATACGAGCCTGCTTGCGTGCCGCTGCCTCTTCAATGCGCAGCTTAGGTATGCCGCTTTCAATGGCCTTCGCCATACCCCCCAGACCTTCGATTTCGGCAATCAACTCACGTGCCTTGTCAGCGATATCGTTGGTCAGGCTCTCCATCATGTATGAGCCTCCCCACGGATCGATAACCTGTCCAATACCGGTTTCTTCCTGCAGGATAAGCTGGGTGTTGCGAGCAATTCGTGCCGCGAAGTCAGAGGGAAGTGCAATCGCCTCATCCAAGGCATTAGTGTGCAGCGACTGGGTTCCGCCAAAAACGGCGGCCATGGCCTCGACAGTGGTCCTGACAATGTTGTTGTAGGGATCTTGCTCGGTTAATGACCAACCTGATGTCTGGCAATGGGTCCGCAGCATCGAGCTCTTTGGATTTTCGGGCCCAAATTCTTCGACAATCTCAGCCCATAACAATCGAGCCGCGCGCATTTTGGCAATCTCCATATAGAAGTTCATGCCAATGCCCCAGAAAAATGACAGACGGGGAGCAAACTGATCGATGTTCAAACCGGCATTAATCGCCGTTTTGATGTACTCGCGACCATCCGCGAGGGTATATGCCAACTCAAGCGCCGCGTTCGCACCGGCTTCTTGCATGTGGTAGCCCGAGATGGAAATAGTGTTGAACCGCGGCATGTTGTTCGAGCAATACGCAATAATATCGCCAATGATGCGCATGCTAGATTCGGGTGGGTAAATATAGGTATTACGCACCATAAATTCTTTCAGGATGTCGTTCTGAATGGTGCCCGACAGTTGGTCCTGAGAGACGCCCTGCTCTTCCGCCGCTACCACGTAGCCCGCTAAGACCGGTAACACCGCGCCGTTCATGGTCATTGACACGGACACTTTGTCCAATGGAATGTCATCGAACAAGATTTTCATGTCTTCAACTGAGTCTACTGCTACCCCAGCCTTACCCACGTCTCCAGCGACGCGCGGGTGATCAGAGTCATAGCCTCGGTGGGTGGCCAAATCAAAGGCGACAGAGACACCTTGGCCGCCGGCCGCCAATGCTTTGCGGTAAAAGGCGTTGGACTCCTCCGCTGTCGAGAAGCCAGCGTACTGACGGATAGTCCAGCGGCGGCCCGCATACATTGTCGCTTGAGGCCCACGAATGTAAGGCGCCATCCCTGGCATTGTGTTGGTGTACTCAAGCGCCTCAGTATCTGTCGCCGTGTAGAGCGCTTTGAGCGGAATATCCTCAGGGGTGTGCCAGGTGAAATCGTCGGGTGTTAGCCCCTTGCTCTGGCTCTCCACCAATTTCGACCAGTTTTCAACGGTGGCCTCTGACTTGTCATAAATGGTCACGTTCTAACCTCACTCACCTTTAGGTGAAAATCAGTATTCAGTGATGCCCGTCGTCGCCGGGCTGGTTTATTTCGATGAGTACACCGTCGCAGCTCTTAGGATGAATGAAAATGACTTTCGCTCCATGGGCTCCGGGTGAAGGCGCATCCGACAGAAACTGATAGCCGCGCTCGCGTAAGCGCGCGACGTCGGCGTCAATATCATCGCTACGAAAGCAAAGATGGTGAATACCGCCGGGGCGCTTCTCCAAATACTTGGCGATAGGGCCGCCACCGTCGAGTGGGTGCACTAACTCAATACTCGTGGGAGGCAGGGGGAAAAAAGCGGTTTTGGTTTGCGCAGCAGGAACGTCCTCTGTGCCTTCGAATGTGAGCCCAAAATCTTCCATGAAGCGCTTGATGGCGCCCTCAAGATCGGGAACCGCGATCGCGATGTGGTCTAGTGCAGTAATCATTAAGGCTATCCTTGCTTGAATCGTGCTTAGAGAAACATTCCCATGAGCTCACGCGTGTGCTCACGTCGTCTAGCGGCCGCAATTGCAGGGTCTTCAATCTCGACCTTTTCATCAGGATTGACGCGGAATAATGTTTGGCCCTTGGCAATAATGACCCCATCACCCTCGACTAACACCTCGTCAACGGTACCGGCAAAAGGTGCATACACCTTGTTGAACATCTTCATGACCTCAACAATATAAAGCGGATCACCAGCCTCAAAGTGATCTCCAGTCTGCACATAAGGCGGTGCTTCTGGTGCTTCACGGCCATAGAACATGCCGCCGCTCACTGCAACGATCTCATCGGACTTTGCCACCGGTGGCGGCGCCAGGTATTTAGCCATGGCTGACTGGTGTTCCGGATTGAGTAACCGGTCAGGTATCGCGATCGTGAGGTCAGCATTAACACTCAGCTCATAGAAGCCGGTAAAACGGGCCATCGCGGGTAACAACTCGAGCATTTCCATGCCCGCCTGGAACCCGATATGCGCTGCGCGAATCTCTGCCCAGGCTACCTCGTCAAATCGCTCAGGACACTTACCAGCAAGAGTCGCCTTAAGCTCGGCCCAGGTTTGAGCACCGAGTTGTTGCTGTAAATCGCAATAGAAATCTTCGGCGGCCGATAAAATGCCGTGATCGTGGTCCCAAATAACGTTAGCGGCAGGTGCCGTCTCAGACCAATCGAGTTTGAGAAAGTGATAGGTATCTGTGAGCACGTCGATCGGATTCTCCGCCCACGATATCCGCTCATCCTCGAAGGCGAATGCATCGCGGTTAACGCTTAACCAGCCCGACAGTAGATGTGGTTGCTCAAGTAGGCGCTGTAACGGACGCATGAGCAGACTTTGTTTTCGCTGCAGCACCTCAAGTAGCGCTTTGCTCTGCTGAGGTTCGCAAGCCCCGGTGCGTTGTCGAATGAGCTCCTGCCAAGCAACATCAAGGTCGACACGTTCAGCCTCGCGACGCAGCTCTCCGACAGCCGTAAGGTAGGGAACGATAAACTTGGTGGTAGGTCGGGCGTTTACCGTCCGCCCAAGAAACCAATTCACCAAGCCGTAATGAAATTCGAGGTTAGTGTTCAAGTCGCTGCCGCGCAAGGAAGTGGCACGCAGAACCTCCGCCATGCGTTCATAGCTTGAAAACCGGTTTTCACCTACGGTCAGCAATAGCGCGATATTGGAATCGTATGCCCCAGCCAAGGTGTAATTCATGAACACATCGGTATCGGGGTTATGCAAACTGATACCTTGATCGTCGCGAATTTCGCCTTCGATGGCGTCAGACCAATAATGAATCTGACCACCGGCGCTTGGCTGAAGTGCATGGTTGGTAGCATTTAGACGCGCTTCGACACTGTCCATGAACCTCGGAATACGCTTAGGCTCAGGGAGTCTAGGGCCGTGTGCTGCCAGCAACACCATTGCCTCTACTAATGATTCGACAACGAACTGGTCATTGGCATCTGCGGGATTGGTAAATTCCATGGCGTAGCAGAGCTCACTCACTCGGTGCTCAACCTGAATACGCGTGTTCATTTCCATAAAGAAATGGCGATCTCGATCGACGATACACTCAAAAGTTGACACCGAATCCAAACCGACCGCCTGACCAAAACGAGCCGCTTCTTCCTCCATGGTCGCCAGTGTTTTGATGTCCTGCGCCAGCACAAGAGCAGCTTGGTCATCACCGCAAGCCTTCGCTTCTTCATTGGCAGCGACAAGCGACTCATGCGTCACAGATACCTCTAGTAGTTTTTGCTCATGCATTTGAAGTGAGCAGTCTCGACCACCTAGGGTAATACACCAGTCACCATTACCGATCACCTGTATTTCTTGGTGACGCGTGGTTTCAATGTTGAGCTCCACCAGCACGTTTTTGTTGTCGCCGACGCCGGTTGCCTTGACTTCGTTCAGGATCTCTCGCACCAGTTCTGGAGTGCGCGCGGCCTCTCCCAGGCCGAGAATGCGCTGCCCTTTTCCGCCACCGCCACCGATAGCCTTGAGGCGAACGCGATTCTCTGGATACTCGGCATTAATCTGTTCAACTGCTTCCGTAAGCGTCTGAGAGAGCTCGTCCACTGTATAAAGATCAATACCCTTGCGATAAGAGGCGGCGAGCACGTGGTCCGCAATGGCCTCTAGGTCCTCATTGTCAAAGCACGAAGCCTCAACCTCTAGACCCTCTGCGTCGCACAGGGCTTTCAGGGCCTTGGCGCTGCCGTGTTTCTTGACTAGCGTGCGTGCTGTGCCGTTATCGATGCCGGGCGTGACTGACACACCAGCGGCCAACGCTGTTCGCTTTGCTTCATCCTTGAGTCCGGCCTGGCGAACTGTACGCGAACAGGGGCCGATGAAATTCAAACCTGCAGCCTCCATGGCCGCGACCATGGTCTCGTCTTCTGCCATGAAGCCATAGCCGGCAAAAATAGCGTTGTAGCCGTTTCGATGGGCTATTTCGATAATGTCATCAATTCGTTGCAGTCGCTCTTCCTTAGAGGCGCCAGTGTAATCGGGAACGCGGTGCACACGTGATGGGTCGGTTAGTGAGCGCAACTCGGGAGCTAGCGCCCTCGGATAAACAATAGAGTCCTTCTCAGACAGCAAAATGCCATAGTGCTCAATGCCCATTTCACTAAAAACATCCATGGCCTCCTTGCGAATGGGGCCGCGGCAGATAATAAGCGGTCTAACGTGGCTGCAATCAAAAGACTGCACCCAGGCAGAGGCCTGCTTGCCGAGCCGGCGGTCGCGGTGAATAAGAGGATTACTGAGATAAAAATCGTTGGACACGGGGATAATCTCCAAAAGACCGCTTAGTGGAATTCGCGCTGCGTACTTTCCAGCGGTCCAGGTGTGTAGTGTCGTAAGCAAAACGCCAGATGCTCGGCAAGCACAGCGCGAAGATCCTCTGGCATTACAATTTGGGATACCGACCCCAAGCTCAGGGCCTCATCGGGGTTCATGATTTCTCGCTCGTACCGCTGAGCCAGCTCTGCCTCAGCACGCTTACTCCAGGCGGCCACGAGCTCCTCAGCAGCTGAGCGAGCATCCGCCTCACCTAAGCCTTGTGCGATCTGCGCTTGGGTTTCGCTCGCAATACGTTGCTTAAGTGAACCGCGAATCGCCTTCAGCTCTTCCTTATAGACAAACTCAACGCCTGCGGGACCCATAACGGCCACACGTGTTGTGGGTAAGGCCACAACAAAATCCGCCCCGGTTGGGTAGTTGTTATAGCTGGCGTAGGCACCTCCGAAGGCGTTACGTACCAAGATCAAGAAACGCGGCGTACGCAAATCAACGATAGCGTCGAGCATGGCGCGCCCCGCTTGGACGATTCCTCGGTGCTCCTGCTCCTTCCCGGGCAGGAAGCCCGTTGTATCTTCAAGGAACATCACGGGAATATTGTAGAGATTACAAAAGCGTATGAAACGCGCGTTCTTGTAAGCCGCGTCGATGTCAATCTGGCCTGAAGCGACGGCAGAGTTATTCGCCACAAATCCAACAACATTGCCCCCCATGCGTCCAAAAGCGGTAATGGTGTTGCGTGCGCGCTCTGCCTGCACTTCCAAGAAGTCGCCATGATCACACAATTGCTGAATCAAAATTGTGATATCAACCGGGGTATTAAAACCGGTCGGAGAATTGAATGCCTTCTTCAAAAGGATGTCGATATCCAGCGTCTGACGATCTGCTGGATCCGAGCTCGATTGAAACTGCGGCGCGCTGTCATGGGAGTCGGGCAAATAGCGCAAAATTTCTCTGACCTTGCGCAGGGCCGACACCTCATCATCAACCACAAAATCGGTAACACCCGTTTGACTATGAACGCCAGGACCGCCCAGTTCATCGGGGGTGATATCTTCGCCCAGCACGGATTTCACAACACCGGGACCGGTCAGGCCAAAGAACGTATTTTTGGGCTGAATCAAGAAGCTGCCTTGCCTAGGTAAGTAGCTTCCGCCGCCGGCATTGAATCCGAACATGCACATTATGCTGGGAACTATGCCAGAGATCTTACGAAGCGCCGTAAATGCATCCGCATAGCCGTCAAGACCACCCACCCCGGCAGGAATATAAGCACCTGCAGAATCATTGAGGCCCACCAATGGGATCTTGCGTTTCGCTGCTAACTCAAAAAGTCGCGCCAATTTTTTACCGTTGGTCGCGTCCATCGAGCCCGCACGTACGGTGAAGTCATGTCCGTATATAGCAACGTCTCTACCGTCGATTTGAATCACTGCGGTAACCAGGGATGCGCCGTCTAGGTTCGGACCCCAGTTTTGGTATAGCACTTGTGGCTCGCCATCCGCGAGGTAGCGAATGCGCTCCCACACCGTCATGCGATTCTTTAGATGTTGCCGCTGGATATTGCGCTCGCCAGCCGACTCATAGGGCCTGGCCTGCAGCTCACGCCCTCTGATAAGGGTTTTCTCGTAAGGTGAAACCGCCCCGCTCGACCCATTTGAGGCATGATCAACCTGCGCAAACGGATTGCTCAGACTTGCGAATGGCGTTGAGACAGTGGATGCTTGAGCCGCATCGGACTCTGAATGATCAATCTCTGACATGAATGCTTCTCAATGGCTTGTGCCCGCCCCGCCCCTGGATCAAACGATATGCATCGAGGCGGCGAACTGGGCTCAGACTTTGCGGAGACGCAAGTGTCCGCGAATGGCTTGTCGCTGTCAATTTGTCGCTAAGTGCATTAAAAACCCATGAAGTTGCCGATAAAGGGCGTCTATTCCCTAGTTTATGCCAGTGATTGCTCCAGCCACGGGGTTCAGCTAGCCGATCTACCCGGTTTCGCGCTACTCGAGAGCCGATATCAGAGCACTTTCGGGCAGGTTTTGGCGACGTCTCACGATGCACCATCGGCGACGACAGGGCGATACGATATCATTGCCGCGCTGCCTGAAAGCGTGCATGTTTGTTCACAAAACACCTCGGATCCCATGGATTGGATACGAGAGGTTGAGGCGCAACTAAACGCTTTTCCGGGTAGCTTAGCCCTTGGGCTGTTGAGCTTCGATACCGGGGCTCGCGGATTGGGATGTCATGGCCGATCACCCGGCAAATCGCAGGCGGCAGTCTATCGGCACTATGTGCTACAAGATCATCACGATAGGCGAGCCTATTTGGTAACTGACGATAGCGATCCCAAAGGACAGCAGTTGGCTGATCGCCTTGTGCGGACCTCAGGTTCGATCGCATCTGAACCCCAGCCGCCCTTCTCCCTGGATGTGCCCTTCCATCCCGACATAAGCGCGCAGGAATACCGTGGTGCTATAGAAGCTATTCGGCGCTATATTGCAGCGGGCGACTGCTATCAGGTTAATTACGCCCATCGATTTAGCAGCCGATTCTCCGGTGACACCTTTGAGGCCTACCAGCGAATGCGTCATGTTGCTCCAGGCAACTATTCAGCCTACCTCCGGTTAAACCCACAGCACAGCGTATTGTCCATGTCACCTGAGCGGTTCTTGAGTGTTGACGGCGATCACGTGGTGACACAACCCATCAAGGGTACGCGTCCCCGCGGCGCATCGCCCGAGGCAGATAGCGCCGCTGCCAGAGACTTGCTGGAGTCTTCAAAAGACCGTGCTGAAAACATCATGATTACCGACCTTTTACGCAATGATCTAGGGCGCTATTGCCAGCCAGGTACTGTGGTTACCCCCGAGCTATGCAAGCTTGAGAGCTATGCCAACGTACATCACTTGGTCAGTCGAATTGAGGGTTGCTTGTCGCCGAAAGTGAGTCTTGGCGAATTATTGCTGGGTTGCTCGCCCGGCGGCTCCATTACCGGCGCCCCCAAACGACGCGCTGTCGAAATTATTCAAGAACTAGAATGCGCTGATCGCGGCGCGTACTGTGGCAGTGTGTTTGCCTTGGGCCAGGATTGGCTGCAGTCCAGCATTGCCATTCGCACACTAGAGGCGATTGACGACGCTCTGTTTTGCTGGGGGGGCGGAGGTATTACCTACGACTCAGACGCCGACATGGAATACCAAGAAACCTTGGATAAGGTGGCTGTGTTTATGGACGCCCTGGAATTTGACCCGCCTGACGGCTAAAAGACGGGCAGTTCAATATGGGCATAAAGATCATGGCGATCGGTCGGACTGGCCCGAGACAGCGCCTCTTGAACCAAGTCCCGAGTTAAGTGCGGCGCAAGCTCAGCGATAAAGTCATACATGAACCCGCGCAAAAACGTGCCGCGTCGGAACGCTAGACTGGTAACGCTGCTGGCAAACAAGTGGCTCGCATCCAGCTTTACCAAATCCTTATCCAAATCCTCGTCGTACGCCAGGCCAGCAACAATGCCGATACCCAAACCCAAGCGGACATAGGTTTTGATGACGTCAGCATCCACGGCAGTGAATACCACCTTGGGGGTTAAACCCTTGGAGTTAAAGGCATCATCGAGCTTGGAGCGACCGGTAAAGCCAAAGGTATAAGTCACAATGGGGTGCTCGGCGACCGCCTCTAGCGTCAGTCGATCAGCTTTGGCCAAGGGGTGGTCTTTGGGCACCACGATGCATCGATTCCATCGATAACAAGGCAAAATAATTAAATCGGAAAATAGCTCTAATGCCTCTGTAGCAATGGCAAAGTCTACGGAGCCTTCAGCCGCCATCTCAGCAATCTGCATGGGTGTGCCCTGCTGCATCGACAGCGACACGTCCGGATACTCGCCGATAAAACTGTTGATAATGCCCGGCAGGACATAGCGCGCCTGGGTATGAGTGGTTGCGATCGACAACGAACCGCTGCGTTCATTGGAAAACTCTTGTGCGACACGTTTAATAGAGTCCGCTTTGCGCAGCATTTCGCCAGCGAGCTCTAGAATGACTTCGCCGGCTGGGGTGATATGGGTCAGGTGCTTACCGCTGCGGGCAAACACCTCCACACCCAATTCATCTTCGAGCAACCGAATTTGCTTACTGATGCCCGGCTGCGAGGTATAAAGACTTTGTGCCGTAGCCGAAACGTTAAGGTCATGATGGGCGACTTCCCAGATGTAACGGAGCTGCTGTAGCTTCATCGTTATTCCCCTAGGTTATTAGCGTGTGCCCAACATAGCCTGTCCCTAGAGGCAAAATCTAGTAGTTTGGGTATAAATTTTTAATTTTTTATTCTGGTTCTAACTCAGGATCAGGATTCGCCACGCCATGAGGCACGTGACCCGTTGTGACGTGATCGGCCGCCAAGTTGCAGTGGGTCTGCTGGTCATCAAAAAATACGTCGGCCTGATAGGCTCGAAGAAACTCTGTTTTAGTGAGGCCACCGAGGAAGATCGACTCATCAATTCGAATATCCCACGCCCTCAAGGTTCTAATGACCCGCTCATGGGCCGGTGCCGAACGAGCGGTGACTAAGGCCGTGCGGATCGGTGCCTCACTCGCTGGGAACGCAGCTTGCAGTCGCTGCAGGGCGGCCAAAAAGTTCTTGAAAGGGCCTCCTTGCAGCGGTTCATGACGTGCCCTCTGCTCGCTGGCCGCGAAAGCTGCCAATCCCTCGGTCTTATAAACACGCTCGGCCTCATCGGAGAACAAAACAGCATCACCATCAAACGCAAAGCGCAGCTGACCGGATTCCCCCTCGGAGCGTCGTCGCGACACCAATGTCGCCGCAGCAACGTTATTCTCCAAGGCTTTTCTCACGTCCGCTGCTTCGGCTGATAAAAATAGCTGGCAGCCAAAGGCATTAATGTAACGCCAGGGTGATTCACCACCACAAAATGCCGCCCGGGTAATGGGGAGCCCGTAATGCTCTATCGAATTGAAAATGCGTAGCCCCGTATCAGCGCTGTTACGCGACAGCAATACCACCTCCACACCGAGGGGGTCAGCCAAGAAGTCATTGAGTCCCAGCAACTTTCTAACGACCGCAAAGGCTTGACCGGGATCTAGCGGATTTTGCTCGTTGGCGATTTGGTATTGCGCATAGGCATCTAAGCCATGCTCCTCGTATACGCGATGGGCATCATCTAGGTCGAATAATGCCCGTGATGAAATCGCAATAACCAGCTTGTCGGGAGAATAATCCGTCATGGTTGGGCACTCACGCCACCGGCGCTACCTGCTTATTGAAGTATTGTCGCGTTAGACTGAACACCACCGGTGACAGCAATAGTAATGCGATCAAGTTAGGTATTGCCATCAGTGCATTCAAGGTATCAGCTAGCGCCCAGACCACGACCATGTTTGTCGCCGCACCCATTGGAATTGCAGCGATCCAAAGCAGACGAAACGGTAAAATCGCTCGCGTTCCCCATAGGTAGACCACGCAGCGCTCTCCATAAAATGACCAACCGATCATCGTAGTGACGGCGAATAAAACCACGCCCACCGTGACCACCCAATTACCGCCGGGAATCGCCGTGGTGAATGCAAGCGCGGTTAAGCTCGCGCCCGACACGCCTGAATCCAAAACGCCGGTAATCACAATCACCAAACCGGTCATGGTACAGATCACCAGCGTATCGATAAAAGTGCCCAACATAGCAACCATGCCCTGCTCTACCGGTTCGTTGGTCTGGGCTGCCGCGTGCGCAATGGGGGCGCTACCCAACCCCGCCTCATTAGAAAAAATACCCCGGGCAACGCCAAACCGAATCGCTGCCCACACCGTGGCTCCAGCAAAGCCACCCGCAGCCGATGCGCCACTAAACGCCGAATTGAAAATGGTCTGAAATGCGCCGGGTACGGCATTAAGATTTGTCACAATAACCAACAATGCCATCACAACGTAAGCCACTGCCATGCTGGGAACTAAGGCCGCGGCTGCCGCTGAAATCCGTTGAATGCCTCCCAAAATGACCGCGCCAACCAGAACCGTCAGTACCACGGCCGTAAGCTGCCAGGGTACCCCGACGTTGTCGCTAAGGACTTGTGCAACCGAGTTTGACTGCACCGTATTCGCAAGACCAAAACCGGCCATCCCGCCAAACAGTGCAAAAGCTGTCGCCAGCCAGCGATATCGACTGCCCAAGCCGTTGCGGATGTAATACATGGGCCCGCCACTGAAACCACCGCGGTCGTCTTGCTCTCTATAGCGCACTGCGAGCACACCCTCAGCGTATTTCGTGGCCATACCAAACAAGGCGGTTACCCACATCCAAAACAAAGCCCCCGGCCCTCCCAGGGTCAAGGCAGTTGCAACGCCGGCGATATTGCCGGTGCCGATGGTGGCAGACAGCGAGGTCATCAAGGCCCTGAAGGGGCTAATGTCCCCCTCGCCCTGACCGCGAAAGCCACCAAATAACAGACTAAACGCACGCGGAACGGCGCGCAGTGTCAAACCTCTCAATCCTAATGTGAGGTATACCCCGGTGCCCAATAACAGCACCAGCATGGCTGGCCCCCACAGGATTTCATTAACCGACGCGACCATGGTTGCCAGCATAATCAATACCCTTTAACCCTATTTAAAACAATTATTTAGCGATTACTTTAAAAATTTATCTAACTGTCGAGCATGCGGGAACAAGCCAAAAACACCGCCGGTATGAATGAACACCACGTCTTCAGCCGCCCCCAAACGGTCACCTCCCAGCTCTGAAATCAGACCCTGAAACGCCTTCCCGGTATAAACGGGGTCTAAAACCACGCCCTCGAGCGCCGCCATCTCACCAATCAGACTATAGACCGCATCGTCGGCAATGCCGTAACCCGCACCAATGTAGTCATCGAGCGTATGGGCCTCGTAGGGAACTGCCGGAAACTGTGGCCAACGCCGTTGTGCGGCAGCGATATCTGTCGCTACCTTTTCCTGAAACCAATCGGCGCTGTCACAGACTGCCATCCCGGTCACTTTCACCCTAGGCTTGTGCACTGCCATACCCAGCGTTAGTCCGGCTTGGGTGCCACCTGAACCCGTGGCGCACACCACAGCAGGATCCACAAGTTCATGCTCATCGAAGTCGCGCGCGAGTTCCTCTGCCGCAGCCACGTAGCCCCAAATACCCAGGTCGTCTGAGCCGCCAGTGGGAATCATCAAAGGCTTGCGACGCTCGCTGATCAGGCGATGACGTAGTTGATCGAATAGCGCATCGAAATCACGTTGATATTCCCTCGGCGAGATTCGCACTATTTCGGCACCCAGTAGGCGATCGAGCAATTGGTTGCCTTCCAGAGCACCCTCCTCGCCACGGAGCATGAGGACACAATCCATGCCTAAATGTGCCGCTACGGCGGCGGTAGCGCGAGCGTGATTACTCTGGGCTCCGCCACAAGTCACCAGGGTATCGAATCCCTCAGATTGGGCGTAGCCCGCAATAAATTCCAGCTTGCGTATTTTGTTGCCACTGGTGACGGCGCCGGTCAGATCATCACGTTTGATCCACAGACGGCGCCCCTGTCCCCATTTCGCTGTGGCGCGGGGAAGGAATTGCAGCGGCGTAGGCCGCTGCGCTAGCGTCACCCGCGGGGGGTAAGCAATCTCAGTCTGCACTGACTGTTTTTAACGTGCCTTTGGGCAGAACAGCATGCACGTGCATGCGCTGGAATTTTAAGTCGACATTGGGTGCCACATTAACCGTCACATAGTTGTCATTCAGGCCCACAATTTTGCCAAGAATCCCCGAGGCAGTGATCACCTCATCACCTTTCCCTAGGGCGGCGATCAGGGCCTCGTGCTCCTTCTGGCGCTTGCGTTGCGGCCTGATCAAGATAAACCACATGACGGCAAACAGCCCCAGCATCAT
>CAYPPU010000017.1:0-9376 GCA_964412695.1 uncultured Alteromonadaceae bacterium
ACCTGGACCAAAACCACCTACCGTTTGGTAGCGGACTACAAGTTCAGCGATGACATCATGGCCTATGTCAGCTATGCCACCGGCTTTACTGCTGGTGGTTTCTCTGAAACGTGTGGCTCTCCAACATCCTGCTCGCCGTATGATGCGGAAGAGAATGAAAACATTGAGGTGGGGATCAAGTCTGACTTGCTTGACGGTCGGTTACGCTTAAACGCTGCCTACTTCAACACCACCTATGACAGTCTGCAGCGTGACACCGTGGTTACCATTAAAGACGCCGCGGGTAACACCTTCCAGGAAACCAAGGCGGTTAACGTGGGTGAGTCGACCGCGCAGGGCATCGAAATTGAAATGCAGTGGGCGGTAACCGACAACATCCGTATTGACGGCAACTTGGGCTGGCTCGATCATGAGTACGACGAATACCGACCGGGCATCAACCCTGCCGATCTAGGTATCGCTGGTGCAGGTGGTCAAATTAACCCTGACCTCAGTGGTCTTGAGGTACCGTTCTCTCCTGAGCTCAACTATGGCTTGGGCGTGACTTACTTCCAAGACTTGGCTAGCGGTGCCACCATCACCTATAACCTGAATATGCACTACCAGGACGATGCCCAAACCAGTTCGTTCCCGGCTAACTTCCAGGGCGGTACTGTCGACGCGCCGGTCATCCGGCAAAAGGCTAACACCCAGCTGGAAGAGCGTACGCTGGTCAATGGTTACGTGACCTATACCGCAGCTGAGGGCCTCGAGATCTCGGTTTACGGTAAGAACCTGACTGATGAGCGGTACCGTGTCTCGGCCAACCCCGTTGCGACCCTTTGGAACTTCACTCGCTTTGGGGCGCCACGTGAGTACGGTATTCAAATCGGCTACAGCTTCTAAGATAGACACACGCTAAAGGCCCCACACGGGGCCTTTTTTTGCTTTACAGTTTTGGGAGGGGGTTCCCATGGAGTACACCAAAGAGACCCTGGCTAAAGCCTACCGTCTCATGAAGAGCATTCGGGAATTTGAGGAGCGCATGCGTTCCGAATATCAGCAGGGTAAGTTTCCGGGGTTCATTCATATTTACCGTAACCAAGAGGCCATTGCGGTAGCCGCCTGTTTAGATATGAACGATGGCGACTACATCGCTAGTACCCACCGCGGCCATGGCCATTGCATTGCTAAGGGCTGTGATCTCGAGGGCATGATGTTAGAGCTGGCCTGTAAAGAGGACGGTTTTTGTAACGGCAAAGGTGGCTCTATGCACATTGCCGACATGTCAAAAGGCATGTTGGGCGCAAACGCGATTGTAGGAGGCGGACCACCGATTGCCGCCGGTGCCGCACTCACGGCCAAGACTCTAAAAAATCGCGGTGTTTCCATGGCGTTCATTGGTGATGGCGCATCGGATCAGGGTACGGTGGCTGAGTCCTTAAATCTTGCTGTGGTACTCAACCTGCCCATGATTTTTATGTACGAAAATAATTTTTATGCCGAGTTTACCCGCAACCCCAAGCCTAATGGCCGCATTGCCGAGCGCGCGGGTGCCTATGGCATGCCATCGGTGGTAGTGGACGGCTCGGATTTCTTTGCCATGCACGCGGCTTGCTCGGAGGCCATTACTCGCGCTCGTGATGGCGGCGGCCCCACTGCGATCGAAGCGCTCTCTGCCCGTTACTACGGACACTTCGAAGGTGACGCCCAGGCCTATCGCGATACCGAAGAGATGCAGCGTCAACGTGTTGAGGGTGACCCCTTGCCGCGCTTCCTGGCCGACCCCCGTGCCGGAGCCTTGGACCAGGAGACTATTCAAGCGATTGACGCGCAGATCCAAGAGGACTTGGACAAAGCGGTTGAGCGTGCCTTGGCGGCCGACGACCCGACGCCCGATAAGCTGTTTACCAATGTGTATGTTAACTACGAGGGGGAGTTGCGCTAATGCGAATGTCTATTCGAGAAGCCATCAATCTTGCCCTCCATGAAGAGATGGCGCGTGATGATCGCGTGATAGTAATGGGGGAGGATGTCGCCAGCGATCAGGGCGGTGTTTACGGTATTACCGCGGGCCTGCCTCAGAAGTTTGGATTAGAGCGGGTCATTGATACGCCCATCACCGAATCGGTCATCATTGGCGCAGCAGGGGGTGCCGCATTGACGGGCTTGCGTCCCGTGGCAGAACTCATGTTCGTCGATTTCCTAGGCGTCTGCTTGGATCAGTTGCTAAATCAAATTGCCAAATTTCGCTATATGTTTGGTGGGCAGGCGCGCACGCCGGTGGTGATTCGCACCATGATTGGTGCGGGTATGGGCACGGGCCCTCAGCACTCGCAGATTCTTTACCCGCTATTGGCGGCAATACCCGGCATTAAAGTGGTGGTGCCCTCCAACGCGGCCGATGCCAAAGGCTTGTTGGCTGAAGCTATTCGTCAGGACGATCCGGTGGTGTTTTGCGAACACAAGGCCATTTATACCGAGGAGTGCGAGGTGCCAGAGGGGGATTACGTTATCCCGTTTGGACAAGCACGTACCGTGGTAGAAGGCAGTGACATTACCGTTGTGGCGATGTCTCGCATGGTGCTGTTTGCCGAACAGGCGGCCAAGCAGTTGGCGGGCGACGGCATAAGTGTTGAGGTGATCGACCCACGTACCCTGTCGCCATTAGACGAGGGCAGTATTCTCAATAGTCTGTCCAAAACCGGACGCCTGGTGGTGGTTGATGAGGCTAATCCGATTTGCAGTATGGCGTCAGAAGTGGCGGGCATGGCGGTTGAACGCGGTTTCGATTATCTCGATGCCCCTGTGCGGCGAGTGACGGCACCGCATACGCCGGTTCCGGCGACACCTTGTTTGGAAGCCCAATACGTGCCCTCGGTCGAGGATATCGTGGCGGCCATCAAGACAACGCTGGATTATTAATCCGGCGTTCTGTCTGGGCCGCTCATCGTGACCCGAGACGGCAACCCGAAATGGGATAACAATAACGACAGTGAAAAACAGTGGGGAATGATGTGAACACTTCAGTTTTAGCCGGCGCGCTGGCGTGCCTTACTGCTTGGGGGTCTGTGGCCGCACAAGCAGCGGTGCCAGGGGCTGCTGATCAAAGCGCCGATGGCGCAGCACTCTTTGCTGAGAATTGTGCCACTTGCCACAACGGTTCAGTCCCGCGTGCGCCGCACATTATCACCTTTAGCATGATGTCCCCCGAGTCGCTGCTGAAAGTCATGAACGAGGGCGCCATGCAGCGTCAAGCGGCTAAGCTTTCGCCCGATGAGCGCAGTGCGATAGCGCATTTCATCGGTGAGTCCTCTGGCACCGAATCCGTACCGGTGTTGATGTGCGACGACCCAGCCACTGCACCGGTTACGCTAAACGCGGAAAGCTGGCCCGATTGGGGTGGTGGCATTCGCAACTATCGGCATGTGAGCGCGGCGGCCGACACCTTATCGGCCGATCAAATCTCGCGACTTCAATTAAAGTGGGCCTTTGCTTACCCAGGTGCTACCCGCGCGCGCTCTCAACCGCTTGTTGTGGGTAACGCAGTCTTCATGGGCTCTCAGGACGGCACGGTCTACAATCTGGATTTAGAAACGGGCTGTGCGCGTTGGACCTACGCGGCGGGTTATGAAGTTCGCAATGGCCCGACCGTGGCGACGGTGGCCGGTATGGCCGATCCGCTTTTGCTTTTTGGTGATTTCAAAGCGCGTGTCCACGCCGTTAATGCCCGCACTGGCGCGAAGGTCTGGATAAGCGATGTTGCTACTCATGCCGACGCCACTATTACGGGTGCGGTTAAGACGCACGACGGCCGAGTTTATGTGCCCATTTCATCCTCTGAATGGGCGACCGCTGCCGATCCAGGGTACCCCTGCTGCACCTTTAGAGGTGGTGTTGCTGCACTCGATTTAGTCAGCGGGGAAAAGCTATGGACCGGATTTGTGATGCCCGATGAGCCTGCGGCGACGGGCGAGCTGAATGCCGAGGGTGCGCCGCAGTTTGGCCCCTCCGGTGCCCCAGTTTGGAATTCCCCTTCCATCGATACCGAGCGCGGCATGCTCTACGTTGGCACAGGAGAGGCTTACACCTCGCCCGCGTCAGAGAGTAGTGACGCGGTCATTGCCTTTCGCTTAAGCGATGGCCAGGTCGCGTGGCGTAAGCAATTGTTGGGCGGTGATGCTTGGAACATGGCCTGTTTTATTGGCGGTGGCGCCAATTGCCCGGAAGAAAACGGCCCCGATTTGGATATTGGTGCCTCGACCATTTTATGGCGCTCCGGCGACATTGAACGGCTGTTGGTGGGTCAAAAGAGCGGCGACGTTTACGCACTGGATCCAGATAACCAAGGCGAAATCGTATGGCATCGCAAGCTGGGGCGTGGAGGCTATGCCGGAGGTGTGCACTGGGGTATGAGCACCGACGGTGAAACCTTGTTTGCGGCGATTGCTGATACCGATTTTATTGGTGATTCCGTGGGCGACCCGTTCCCGGGGATTCATGCCTTAGACCCGGCGACGGGCGAGCTGCGTTGGTATGCGCGCAATGAAAATCGCTGCGAGGAGCAGGGGCATTTTGCCTGTGATCCCGGTATGTCGGCCGCGATCACCACAACCGATACTCACGTTATCGCCGGTGGCTTTGACGGGATTTTACGTATTTTTGATAGTGCAACCGGTGAAGTCGTTTGGGAGTTCAATACCTTTGATCGATTCACCTCAGTTAACGGCGATATCGCCAAGGGCGGTGCGATTGAGTCGGATGGACCGGTGTTGTCCGGCGGACATCTGCTGGTGAACTCGGGCTATCAGTTTGGCGGCCGTATTCCCGGTAATGCCTTGTTGGTGTTTGCGCCCGCCGCGATGGCGGTCAAGGGAGATTCTGCGAGTGAGTAAGTTGTTTGAGGCTGTCACTATTCCGAAATGGGGCATTGAGATGACTCACGGCCGTATCGTCGAGTGGCGTTGCGCGGCGGGCGATGCGGTGACCGCCGGTGATGAACTGGTTGATATTGAAACCGACAAAATTGTAAACAGCTTCGAGGCGCGGGCATCGGGCACCCTGGCTCGTATTTTGATCGAGGCGGGTGAGGAGCACAGTGTCGGCACCTTGATTGGCGTGATTGCCCTGGGTGATTACAGCGACGAGGCGCTGGAGGAATTTATCCGCAATCACCAAGGCGGTAGTGTTGCCTCAAATAGCACTGACTCCGCTATGCCGGCGACCGCCGCGGCTAACGATTCCCCGGCAACGAAAAGCGAAGTGCGTATTGCGCCCGCATTACGTCGAAAGCTCGATAAAGCCGGTATTACTGTCGCGGCAGTGACTGGAACCGGCCCCGGTGGACGCATTGTCAAAGAAGATGTTGATCGAGCCTTGGCGCAAGGCAGCACCGGTGGTGCTAGCGATGCTACTTCCGGCCAGGCGTTTACCGCTGCTCAGCAAAAAGTGGCGGCGAGCCTCAGCCACGCTCAGTCAACGGTACCGATCTATCACGTTCGGCGGCAGATTCATGTTGGCCCCGCCTTAGAATCGTTGCGTAATTCGCTGCCTAACGCCTCGGGACTGTTAACACTACTTATCACCCAAAGCGTGGCGGCGGCGCTAGATACGCATCGTGAGCTCAATGTGCAGTTTGATGGTAATGCCGTAACACCGGTCTCAGGCAGTCACGTGGCGTTGGCCGTGGCCCGCGAAGACGGCGCTGTCGCCGCGCCGGTACTGACGCAGGTGACATCACTTGCCGATGAGGCGTTGGCAGACGCCATTGCGCCACTTGTTGAACGCGCTCGAGCAGGTCGATTGACAGCAACTGATGTGCAGCCTGCGGCAATTGCGGTGAGTAATTTGGGCATGTTTGGCGTTGATGATTTCACCGCCATGGTAACGCCGCCTCAGGTCATGGTGTTGTCGGTTGGGCGTGTGCAGACTGTACCGGTGTGGCATGAAGCGTCGGCGAGTTTTGTTCCACAGCAACGTGTCACCGTGGTGTTGGGTAGCGATCATCGGGTGGTGAACGGTGCGCAGGCAGCGCAGTTTTTGGCGAGTGTGGCGGAGTTTATAGAGGGTAAGTAGGTGTGCTTGCCCACCAAGGTGGTCTGAGCTATTCCCGCACAGACGAGTTGAGAGCGAGGTAGACCTCATGTCAGAGGATGAGTTGCCCGATCTAATGGACCCTGAGGTCCAGCGTCAACCCTACAATTTGTACAAGACCCTACAGCAGCGGCAATGCCCGGTGCACAAAATGCCCTCTACCGGTTTTCACTTGGTGGTTTCAGACGCCGCGGCTCGAGAAACCTTGCGGCAACCCGATCTGTTTTTGAGTGGTGTCAGCCCCATGGCGCTGGCCGATGGCGGTAGCGTTGATCAAGAAATTTTAGATATTTATCAGAATGAAGGCTGGGTACCCCTAGCGTCTTGTTCCACCAGTGATCCGCCGCGCCACACCAAAGTGCGTGGGTTTTTAGAGGGTCTATTTAAAGTGGAGCGTATCCGCCGTGCTACCCCTATGATTGATCGCGTGGCCATGGACTTATTGGACCAGTGGCAAGACCCCAGTGAAGTGGCTTTCGTGCGCGACTTTGCCCACCCTTTTCCCATGATGGTAATCGCCAACCTTATGGGTGTCCCCGACGGCGATATGACGCAGTTCAAGCTCTGGTCTGATGCCATTGTTGAGCCTTTCAGCATGATGGCGTCTCGGGAGCGCCGCCTTGAATGCGCCCGGTTAGTGGTGGAGATGCAACACTACTTCGCTGAGATGATCGAAGCCCGGCGAAAAACCCCCAGAGATGATTTTATCAGCGAGGCCTTAAGCTACCGCGATGAGCACGGTGATCGCTTCGATATGCAAGAGTTGATGACTATCATCACCATAGATCTTTTGGCGTCGGGTAACGAGACCACTACCGCGGCGATCAGTTCGGGTATGCGTTTGTTGCTGGAAGACGCTGAGGCGATGAACGCCGTGAGTCATGATCTTGAATTGATACCCACCCTCTGTGAGGAGATCTTGCGTCTTGAGTCGCCGGCTCAGGGTATGTTTCGGGAGTGCGCGGCGGATGCCGAGTTGGCTGGGGTGGCACTGAAACGCGGTGAGCTACTCAGTGTTCGCTTTGGTGCTGCTAATCGCGACGAGGAGCGCCACAGCCATGCCGAGCGTATCGATTTACATCGAGCCAAACCGGGCAGTCACCTGGCCTTCGGTATGGGGCGTCATGTCTGTGTGGGCGCAGCCCTTGCCCGACGGGAGTTAATTAGCGCGTTTACGGGGTTGTTTCAGCGCTACCAGCATTTTTCCCCGGTAGCCCACCGTCCTGAGCCCCAGTACCAGCCCAGTTTTTTTGGCCGCAATCTTGATGAGTTATACATTGCTGCGATCTCGCGCTAAGGACCAACCTCAATGTGCCACGCTTTGTAAGCGCATGGTCAAACCGTGGCCGAGCGTTTGTATGGCCTTTGTAGTTTGGTCTGTGGCTAACAAAGGTGCTGGATCTCTCGCTATATTATCGGCGTCAGATGTAGTTATGAAAGCGCGCCGGTGAAAGGTCGCTAGGGCACCAAAGCCTCTTCGCCGTAAGTATTGAAATAAGCATCTAAGAAAGTCGCTTGTGCAGACTGGTATCAAAATATTGCCAGTACCGGAGGACTACTCCAGTGCCTTCTCTAGGGATCACTGGCTGTGGCTACCTGAGGGCGGTGGTCCACCGGTGTGCTAGAGCGGTAGCGGGCCCGGAAAGTCTCCTGGGAAATCGCCGCTGATGTGCCGCTCTGGCCAAAAGAATTGCAGGCTAGTGCGGCTAATACGCCATCCGGCATCGGTTCGTCGGTACTGTTCGTCGTAGAGCGCGAGCCAGAGAATAGGGTTTTCATCGGCTTCGCGTGTGAGTAGCAAATCCACCAACTGTCGGCGGCCCACCGCATGATCGGCATCGATAAATTCAATCCAATGGGTACTGCCTGCTGAGTGCATGGCAGCGAAGGGCTTGCCGCCAAGGTCTTCTTTGACACCATGATAATTATGAATCACGGTATCCAAGCCAACCCACTCGCCATAGGGGCCGTATTCGCACACGATATCGTCGGTGAAAATGTCACGCATGCGCTCTAAATAGCCATGGTCCATATACTGAGCGTAGAGCATGGCTAATCGGCGGATATCGTCCTCGTCAATGAGTCGGCGCAGTCGCCGCATTTCTTCGGGCGTGAATGCACTGTCGCTGTGATGGGTCATGATTTACCTCCAAAGTGAGTGGGGCCTCAGCCATGGACCTCGTCGGTAGCGCCTTATAGGGTCTCTAGCTTGTCTAGAGCTTCAGCTAGCGCACGGGCTAGGCGACTGAACTTCGGTCTTACGCGGACTACGGTTTCATCCCGAACCCAAATAACGCTTGCCGCCATAACGGTCTGTCGATTCAGTCCGTACCGATATCTAATGCGTGGGTACCGGCTTGGGCCTCCTGCAGCATTTTGACGTTAAAAACATAATCGACGTTTCCGTCTGCATCAAAATAGGTGACGGCGCCCTGACCCAAAAACAGCATTTCGGTTTCTACTTCACAGTAAGCATCAACGTGCACGGCAAAAACCGGTTCATAGCCGTAGGTGCCCGGGACGGCTCTGCCCACGTCATAAATCAACTCGCCCTTGGTGACAAAAAACTGGCCATTACCCTCATGGCGATGGGCCTGGAAACGTGCGCCGGGGTCCATGTGTACATAAAGCGCCCAGGAACCGGTGGTTTCACAAAGACGCAAGATTTTGAACTGGGTACCGCCGCCGACATCGAGCCAATCCATTTCGTTTGTGTTGGCCAGCAGATCACCCTCGGGGGTGGTGTAGATTCCTTTTTGACTCATAACAATGTCCTCAAGCGTTGTGTTACGCGAAGTTAAAAGAAAGGGTAATGTCAGTTTTGAGGCAGCGCATAGGCAATTAGGTGGTCCCCGGGCGGGGTGCCCAGTGCTGAGTGCCCGCCCGCGGATACCACCACGTACTGGCGGCCATTAGCCAATTGATAGGTCATCGGTAAACCGTGAGCTGAGGTGGGTAGCCGCGCTTTCCAAATTTCCTCACCGGTATCAGTGTTAAATGCGCGCACATAGTGGTCGGTGGTCGCGCCGATAAACGTGAGGCCCGAGCGGGTGACCACCGGTCCGCCCATGTTGGGTGCGCCTTTAATAAACCAGAATGGGAAGGGGGCTTTGTCGCGGGTGGTACCCAAAGGCACCTGCCAGCGTACCTCGCCGGTCACCAAGTCGATGCCCGCCAACGTGCCCCAAGGCGGCGGTGTACAGGGTGCACCGAAAGGGGAGACGAACCCCAGCCAGCGACGGTTACAGTAAGGGGTGCCTTCTGAGGGCTCATCTAAGAACACACCTGGGGCCACCGGTTCGGG
>CAYPPU010000017.1:9476-41946 GCA_964412695.1 uncultured Alteromonadaceae bacterium
AAGGGGTGCCTTCTGAGGGCTCATCTAAGAACACACCTGGGGCCACCGGTTCGGGCAACTTGTCCGACGAGCATTGCTCGCGCGGAATCATTTGGATGACACTGCCTACGTGTAAGGTGTTTACAACTAACACATTACGATCACGATCAATGGCGGGACCGCCCCAGTTCTGGCCACCAAAAGCGCTGGGCATATGCAGTGCACCTTCCTCACTGGCAGGCGTGAACGGTCCCTCGTAGCGCAATTGACTGAGTGTGTCTTCACACATGCCCTTGTCTAAGAACGTTAGCCCCCAAACTTTTTCGGCGACCCCAGGTACTTCGAACAAGTTTCGGGGGCGCTCCGGCACGGGCTGGGTGGGTGAGGTGTAATCACCCGCCACCGTACCCTGAGGAACCGGCTGCTCATGGACTGGGAATAGCGGCTCACCGGTCTCACGATTCAGAAGAAATACGTAGCCCTGTTTGGTGGGCTGGGCCAAGCCTCGCACGGTTTTGCCGTCGGCTTGGTAATCAAACAGCGTGGGTTGTGCGGGTACGTCGAAATCCCAAATGTCGTGGTGCACGGTTTGAAAATGCCAGGCCACTTCGCCGGTAGCGGCTTTTAGTGCCACCACCGAGCTCGAGTAATAGTCTGAACCGTTGCGGTGACCACCGTAGTAGTCAGGTGAGGTATTACCGGTGGGTACATAAATTAAATCGAGCTCGGCATCGACCGAGATAAAGGACCAGACGTTGGTTGTCCCACGCAAGTACTCGGATGAAGCGGCTTCAGCTGATGTCTCTTCAACGGAGGCCGTGGCTTCGCTGTCGCCTTGCAGCACCGGCAACCATTTCCATGCCAGCTCTCCCGTCTGTAAGTCGTAGGCGCGCACAACACCGCTAGGCACGTCGGTATTGACGTTGTCGGCCACGGTACCACCGGCAATCACCAAGTTGCCCAGAATGGCCGGTGGTGTATTAAGCATGTACTCACCGGGTCTAAAGTCGCCCAATCCCTCGCGCAGATTGAGTTCGGCATGCTTACCAAACGGGCAGCGCTCGCCGGTATGGGGGTCTAGTGCAATCAAGCGCCCATCCGCGAGTGGGGCGATAACCCGCGTGGCGCAGGCCTCTCCCGCAGCAAGATTTGGATCCTGCCACTGGGTCACGCCACGACAGCGCGGCATGGGAATACCGTCGAAGTTAATATCGGGTTTGTAGGACCAGCGCTCTTTGCCGGTGGCTGCATCGACCGCGATAATCCGGTTATAGGGCGTGCAGACAATCAGTTTGTCCTCAATGAGGATGGGCGTTGCCTGCCACGACGATTGCAGCGGCTCGTCGGTATCAAAGCCTTTTATAAAATTGGTGCCCTCGTGAAAATCACCCGAGCGATGCGTCCAGGCGACCTCGAGTTCGGTGACATTTTCCGGCGTGATCTGCGTGGCCTCGCTGAAATGGCCGCCGCCAGGGGCACCCGCTACCAGTGGCCAACCGGTCTCAGCGTAAACTGAGGCACTGCCCGCCCAAGTCAGTAGTCCAGCAAGTGAAGCTATCTTGGCGAGATGCTGAAGCGTGTTGTTCGCTGTTCTGATAATGGTTTGAGGCTTAACCGATGTGAGCATAACGCGATCCCGATAACAGATTAGGGCAGTAAAAACAGGGAGGTGGGTAGGGGTGCGCGATGACCACTGTGTTGGTTCGCTACGGTGTGTGTCTTTGCGTAATTACCGCGCATAAAAGGTCCCGAAACCCAGGGCAAAACATTGTTGTTATGGGGGTCAGTATGTCACTTGTTCACAACAAGTAAAGCGCTATGTTGAGCAAGGTTCGGGCTTATTGAGGCAGGCTTAGACTGACCCACGCGGGCTAAGGGTTAGTCACCTAACCGAGATGTACGGGTAACAGGTGCCTGAAGAGCGCAGCAATACGGCGGCCATTTTGACTCAATAGATCTGCAAGACTTCTCGGCGGGCTAGGCGGGCTAGGCGGGCTAGGCGGGCTTTGCGGAGATTTGGCAGCGATTAGACCCAGTAGCTTGTGGTGGTCATCAGTTTGGCCACTTTGGTCATGGCATCTTTGACCGGCCGGGAAAATTCCTCACCGCCAGCTTTCAGCGCATTTTCACCGTGACGTTCTTCATCCGCCAGCATCTGCTGCAGAATTAAACGCGATTTGCGGTCGCTGTCGGGTAGCGCTTTCAAATGATCCCGAAGGTGGCTCGCCACGCGCTCTTCAGTGGCGTGCACGAAGCCGAGACTGACCTTGTCACTCACGGCGCCTGCAGCAGCACCCAGCGCAAACGACACGCCGTACCACAACGGATTTAACAGGCTCGGCCGGGCATCCAGCTCTTCTAGCCGCTGCTCGCACCACACCAGGTGGTCGATTTCTTCCTGAGCGGCCTCGGTCATTTCGGCACGTGTGCCGGCATCTTTGGCGGTTAGGGCCTGACCCTGATATAGCGCTTGGGCGCACACTTCACCGGCATGATTAACCCGCATCAACCCGGCGACATGACGTCGCTGTCCCTCAGATAAGGTTGACTCGCTATGGCCTTCGGCGGGCGACGGCCGTTCCGCGTTCGCCCCGCGGCGTGACAAGGTGCGCAAAACCGTATCAGCTTCGGTGAGCAAACGATCCAATGGGCTTAGTTGTCGTGATGCCATGGATTAAGCCTCGCTTTGAGACGTGTGAATCAAGAATCCTCACTGTAGCGCGCTATCGCTCGCCAACCAATATCGCGCCTTAGCGTCATACCGGGCCAGTTAATATGATCCACTGCGACGTAAGCCGCATCCCGGGCGGCTTTGATGTTTTCGCCCACGGCCGTTACGCACAGTACGCGTCCGCCGCTGGTGACCACAGCGTCATCTTTGAAGGCGGTACCGGCATGAAACACCTTGGCATCGGCGCCGAACTCGCTGTCTAGTCCTTCAATGGCGGTACCTTTGGGGTAACTGCCCGGATAGCCCTCGGCGGCCAGTACCACACCAAGCGCCGGACGGGGATCCCATTGGGCTTCAATCTGATCCAGCTTGCCGTCGATAGCAGCGTTGCATAAATCCGCTAGATTGCTTTGCAAGCGCATCATAATGGGCTGGGTCTCGGGATCACCAAAGCGGCAGTTGTATTCAATTACTTTGGGCTGGCCGTCGGCATCGATCATGAGGCCCGCGTATAAAAAGCCGGTGAAGGGCATGCCATCTTTGGCCATGCCGGCGACTGTGGGCTCAATTACCTCAGCCATGATTCGGCTATAGACCGCGTCGGTTACCACCGGGGCCGGTGAATACGCGCCCATACCGCCGGTGTTGGGGCCAGTGTCGCCCTCGCCAATACGTTTGTGGTCCTGACTGGTTGCCATGGCAAGGACATTGCTGCCATCCACTAATACAATAAAGCTGGCCTCTTCGCCGGCCAGAAACTCCTCAATGACCACGCGACAGCCGGCATCGCCGAAGGCATTGCCTGACAGCATATCGGTGACGGCTGCCTCGGCCTGAGCCAGGGTCTCCGCCACGATCACGCCTTTACCCGCCGCTAGACCATCGGCTTTCACCACAATGGGAGCGCCCTGCTCGCGCAAATAGGCAAGCGCCGGTTCCAACTCGGTAAAATTGGCGTAGGCCCCAGTGGGGATCTGGTGTTTAGCGAGAAAGTCTTTGGTGAAGGCTTTGGAACCCTCCAGTTGTGCAGCCGCTTTTGAGGGGCCAAAACAACGCAGGCCTCGAGCGGTGAAGAAATCGACAATGCCATCCACCAAGGGTGCTTCTGGGCCGATGACGGTGAGACCGCAATCATGACCCTCCGCAAACTCCGCAAGGCCCGCGAAGTCGCCGACATCCAGCGGCACATTTTCGAGTTTGGGTTCGCGCGCGGTACCGGCGTTACCCGGCGCTACAAAAACGGTGTTTACGCTATCGGGTTGTGCCAGTTTCCAAGCCAGCGCATGTTCGCGGCCACCGCCGCCTACCACTAAAATATTCATGACAAAGTCCTAACTAAAAATCAGTGTCGGAAGTGGCGCATGCCGGTAAATACCATCGCCATACCCGCGGCGTTAGCCGCCTCGATTACCTCTTCATCGCGAATCGAGCCGCCCGGCTGAATAACGGCAGCAATGCCGCGCTCAGCGGCGCTATCGATACCGTCGCGGAAGGGAAAGAATGCGTCGGACGCCATCACTGCGCCCTTTACCTCAAGACCTGCATGCTCAGCCTTGATGGCGGCGATCCGCGCTGAGTTCACTCGAGACATCTGGCCGGCTCCGACACCGATGGTGCGCTGATCGGCGGCGTAAATAATGGCATTGGACTTCACAAATTTGGCGACCTTCCAAGCGAACAGCAAATCCTGCCACTCTTGTTCGGTGGGTTGTCGCTCAGTAACGACGCTGAGAGCGTCACGACTCACCTGACCGTCATCACGATCTTGCACCAACAGGCCACCGTTAACGCGCTTAAAGTCGCGGGCGGGCACGGGTGATGACCACGCGCCGGTCTTCAGCAGGCGCACGTTTTTCTTTTCGGCCACAGCGGCGATGGCGGCGTCATCCACCTCCGGTGCGATAATCACCTCAACAAATTGTTGATCGACAATGCGTCGCGCGGTGTCGCCATCAAGGCGACGGTTGAAGGCAATGATGCCACCAAAAGCGGACTCTGAATCGGTATCAAAGGCCTTTTGATAGGCATCGCTGAGGTTATCGGCAAGGGCAACACCACAGGGGTTGGCGTGCTTCACAATAACGCAGGCGGGCTCCTCGAAACATTTAACGCACTCCAGTGCCGCGTCGGTATCGGCAACGTTGTTGTAGGACAGTTCTTTGCCCTGAAGTTGTACCGCGGAACCGATGCCGACCTCGGCGGGGTTGCGCTCAACATAAAACGCCGCCTGCTGGTGCGGGTTTTCACCGTAGCGCATTTCCTGTGCTTTACGGAGCTGCAAATTAAAGGTGCGTGGGAAGGCGGCACTGCCGTTGCCTACGCGCTGGCCAAAATAGTTGGCAATTGCGCCGTCATAGGCGGCTGTGTGCTCGTAGGCCTTGATGGCCAGATCAAAGCGCGTCTCCAAGCGTGTGCAGCCGTCGTTTGCGGCCAGTTCGTCGAGCAGGCAGTTGTAGTCACCAGCGTCGACCACGATGGTGACGTCGCGGTGGTTTTTGGCGGCGGCGCGGACCATAGTGGGACCGCCAATATCGATGTTTTCCACGGCGTCCTCTAAGCTGCAGTCCGGCTTGGCGACGGTGGCCTCAAACGGGTACAGGTTCACCACAACCATATCGATGGGCGCGATATTGTGGTCGGCCATGACCGCATCATCGGTGCCGCGCCGGCCCAGAATACCGCCATGGATTGTGGGGTGCAGCGTCTTTACGCGACCATCCATCATTTCGGGAAAACCGGTGTGATCGGAAACCTCGGTCACTGCAATGCCGGCCTCGCGCAGCAATTTACAGGTGCCGCCGGTAGACAAGATTTCTACGCCGCGCTCGGCAAGGGCGCTGGCAAATTCGGTAATGCCGGTTTTATCGGAGACGCTAACTAGCGCGCGGCGAACGGGTGCCAGGCTGGCATCACTCATCGAAAGTTCCTTTTGGCTGGTGAAGATGCAGGACTGGATAGCAGTCCGTATTGACGAAGTTTGGTTCGTAAGGTGCCGCGATTTAGTCCCAGCATTTCCGAGGCACGACTCTGGTTGCCCGCTGTGTGCTGCATGACGGCGCGTAGCAAAGGTTCCTCGACTTGCGCCATGACCATACTGTGTAAGTCACGGCAGGGTTCGCCATCCAATGCCTTAAGAAAGTAACCGATGGACTCCTCGGCACTTTGTCTTAGCGGTTGCGGCGCATCCGATTGAGGGGTCTTGGCTTTGATCAGCGGGTCGGTGGTGGGGGTATATTGCATGGGTATTACGCGGCCAGTTCAAAGGGTGTGCACTGCTCAAGGTATTCACTCAATGCACGCAGGAATTGGTGTTGTTCGTCACAGTGCGTCAATTGATTGAAGCGACGTTTGCTGAACACTGGGTGGTCGTGACTATCGCTCAGCAGGCCGTCGAGAAACCAGCCGATATGTTTGCGCGCAATACGAAGGCCTAGGTAGGCATCATAGAATGCGTGTAAATCACTCAGATGACGCCGAGCCCATTGGCACTGTTGAGAAGCGCTGGGCGTCTCCACGGTTTCCCCGCCTAGTGTGCGCGCAATGTGGCCTGGCAGCCAGGGGCGACCCTGCGCGGCTCGCCCGATCATAATGCCCGAAGCGCCCGTATGGGCGAGCACGTCTTGAGCTTTGCTGACGCTGTCTATGTCGCCATTGGCTAGCACGGGAATGTCGACGGCGCTGACTATCTCGGCAATGGTGTCGTATTCAGCGCTGCCCAAAAACCGATCGGCGCGTGTGCGACCATGCACGGCTAGCATTTGCACGCCGGCAGCTTCTGCAATGCGCGCTATGGCTACGCCGTTACGGTTCTCTGGATTGATCCCGGTTCGAATCTTGAGCGTGACCGGTACTGCCGAGGCCTCAACCACGGCCTCTAGAATGCGGGCGACGTGAAGCTCGTCAGCCAGAAGCGCCGAGCCGGCCGCTTTTTTGCACACTTTTTTCGCCGGACAGCCCATGTTGATATCAATAATGTCCGCACCTTGCTCGACGTTGTAGCGTGCCGCCTCGGCGAGTGGCTCGGGATCGCTGCCCACAATTTGGATGGAACGCAGGCGCTCATTGCCCTGACGGCTGCGAAATTGGGTTTTGCGAGACGCCCGCAGTGTCGGGTCGGCGGTGAGCATTTCCCCAACTGCCAGACCTGCACCGAGCTCCAGACATAGCTCTCTGAACGGCAGGTCGCTGACCCCGGCCATGGGTGCTACCACCACGGCGTTGGGGACACAGAGCGATCCTATTGTGAAGCCGTTTGCTGACACGTCCGGGGGGTCCTTGCGGAAAGGTCGCCATGGTACACCTGAGGTGGGGGTGGTTAAAGGTTTTTGGTCGTTTTTTGATCAATTTGCGATGATGCGGAAAAGTTTGCGGATAAATTCGGCGATCTTGCCGGTAAAAATGCCAAAAGTGGCAAATTGTTAGACACTACAGGGTTATTCGGGTAACACTGTAGTTATAGGCGGACCACGAGCCGATCGTGGGGGGAAATGACGCGATGTCCGACATATTGGTGCTAAACGGCCCGAATCTTAACCTTTTGGGGACCCGAGAGCCGGAAATCTACGGTCGCGAAACTTTGGCTGATATCGAGGCGCGTTTGCAGGCCTCAGCGCAGGCGGCGTCGGTGACGTTGCGCAGCCTCCAAAGCAATGCCGAAGTTGAGCTTATCGAAGCGGTGCACGCCGCGCGCGAGGACGGCACCCGCTTTATTCTGATTAACCCCGCGGCATTTACCCACACTAGCGTGGCCTTAAGAGATGCCCTGGCCGGGGTCGATATTCCTTTCATCGAGGTTCACCTTTCTAACGTACATGCTAGAGAGCCTTTTCGACACACCAGTTATTTCTCTGATCTCGCGGTCGGCGTGATCTGCGGTCTGGGCAGTTACGGTTATGACTGCGCACTGCACACCGCTTTGGAGTATTTGAAGTCACATCCTGTTGCCTGAAGGGGGGCGCACACCATGGATATCCGTAAAGTTAAGAAGCTGATTGAATTGCTCGAAGAGTCGAATATTGACGAAATCGAGATCAAAGAGGGTGAAGAATCCGTCCGCATTAGCCGCAATAGCCACGCGGTGGCGGCCTCGGCCATGGGCCAAGTTGCGATGATGGCACCGCAACCGGCTCCTGTCATGGCGGCGCCAGCTGCGGCACCCGCACCGGTCCCAGCGGCGGCACCGGCGGCCGAGACAGCCAGTGTTGATACCAGTAATGCGGTGTTATCGCCGATGGTGGGAACGTTTTATCGTGCCCCCAGCCCTGACGCCGCGTCTTTTGTTGAAGTTGGTCAAACCGTTCGCGTCGGCGACGTACTGTGCATTGTCGAAGCCATGAAGATGATGAACCAAATTGAGGCCGATCGCTCGGGCACCGTGACTGCGATCCACGTGGAAAACGGCGAGCCGGTAGAGTTTGATCAGCCGCTGATCACCATCGTCTAACGGCCCGCTTCGTAAGCTCGACACCAAGGAAACTACATTCATGCTCGAGAAGGTACTGATTGCCAACCGTGGAGAAATCGCCCTCAGGGTACTCCGCGCCTGTAAAGAGCTGGGCATTGAGACGATTGCTGTGCACTCGACTGCCGACCGTGAACTGAAACACGTGCGCCTGGCCGATCAGTCGGTCTGTATTGGACCGGCCCCATCCCCCCAAAGTTATCTGCACGCGCCCGCTATTATTAGTGCGGCAGAATTGACTGGGGCCGATGCTATTCATCCTGGCTATGGCTTTTTGTCAGAAAACGCTGATTTTGCCGAGCAGGTTGAGAAGAGCGGTTTCGTTTTTATTGGCCCCACTGCCGACACTATTCGCTTGATGGGCGACAAGGTCTCTGCCAAGCAAACCATGAAAAAAACCGGTGTGCCCACGGTGCCGGGTTCGGAAGGTGAAATTCCAGACGATCCCGACGAGATTCTACGAATCGCCCGTGACATTGGTTACCCCGTTATCGTGAAGGCTGCCGCCGGCGGCGGCGGTCGCGGTATGCGTGTGGTGCATAACGAAGAGGTGTTACTGAGCTCCATTAAGGTTACCCAGTCAGAGGCTCAAGCCGCCTTTGGCTCGCCGGTGGTCTATATCGAGAAGTTCCTGCAGCGTCCCCGACACGTTGAAATTCAAGTACTCGCCGATGGCCAGGGCAATGCTATTCATCTGGGTGACCGTGATTGCTCGCTGCAACGCCGTCACCAAAAAGTCCTCGAAGAAGCGCCGGCGCCGGGTATTGATCCCAAGCTGCGTGATGAGATTGGTGAATCCTGCGTGCGTGCCTGTATCGAAATGGGCTATCGCGGCGCGGGCACTTTTGAATTCTTGTATGAAGACGGTGGCTTTTACTTCATCGAGATGAATACCCGCGTGCAGGTCGAGCATCCGGTCACCGAGATGATTACCGGTATCGATATCGTGCGTCAGCAGTTACTGATTGCCTCCGGCGAGAAACTCTCTATCAAGCAAAGTGATGTGCAGTTCCGCGGGCATGCACTTGAGTGCCGCATTAATGCGGAGGATCCCCGAACCTTCATGCCATCACCGGGTAAGGTGAAAACCTTTCACGCACCGGGTGGTCCGGGTGTGCGCGTGGATTCACATCTCTACAGTGGGTACACCGTTCCGCCGCATTACGACAGTCTTATAGGTAAATTGATTACCCACGGCGACACCCGCGACATTGCGCTGGCCAAAATGCGTCAGGCATTAGATGAGCTGGTGGTTGAGGGTATTCGTACCAATGCGGCCCTGCATCGTGAGTTAGTCGTTGATACCTCCTTCGGTGCCGGCGGCGTCAGCATCCATTACTTGGAGAGCAAGCTGGAACACGAGCGTTGACCGAGGCGGGTTGGCAAGAACTGCGCTTTGACAGTCGACAAGAGGCGGTTGAAGCGCTAGAAGACTGGCTGTTTGCGGAAGGTGCGCTGGCGGTCACGCTAGAGGACAACGCCGACGAGCCATTGCTGGAGCCAGGCCCAGGTGAAACGCCATTGTGGCAGCAGGTAAAGGTGGTTGCCTTGTTTGAAGCGGGACGCGACCTAAGCCCCGTGCTTGCCAGGGTGCCCCAAGACCTCATCAGTGACCGCGATGAAAGCGCACGATACGTACCCGATCAAGATTGGGTGCGTGCTTGGGAAGACCAGTTTCACCCCATGGCCATGGGTGAGCGTCTGTGGATTTGTCCCAGCTGGTGCGAACCGCCTGATCCATCGGCCGTCAATCTCAGGCTCGATCCGGGACTGGCTTTTGGTAGTGGCACTCACCCCACCACTGCTATGTGCTTAAAGGCATTGGATCGCCTCTCCGAAACGGGTCAAAAAGTGATCGATTACGGTTGCGGCACGGGAATTCTGGCTATTGCCGCACTGCTGTTGGGCGCAGAGCGCGCTCTGGGTGTCGACAATGATCCGCAGGCCATTACGGCGAGTGGCAACAACGCCGAGGCCAATGGTATTGATCCTGCGCGTTTCGTCCTGAGTCTACCCGGCACGTCGGAAGTGGCTGCTTGGCAGGGCAGTGCCGACGTTTTAGTCGCTAACATTTTGGCGGGACCCCTGGCCAGTTTGGCGCCCGATATCAAAGCCTTGCTAAAGCCCGGCGGTACGTTGTTGATGGCCGGTTTACTCGAGCCCCAGGCTCAAGCATTGATCGACGTTTATGCCCCGGAGTGTCAGCTCCAGATAGCCGATCAAATTGAGGAGTGGGTGCTGCTAGAGGGACGGTTTACCGCGCTGTAGTGCGTATTGTGCTTCCCTGCGAAGTCATGGCAAGTACCCGCGGTTCGCGTTTTCGAGCGAGTCGCCCTCAATCAGGCTTGGCATACTGCCGCCCCCTCATTCTCGTTCAAACACCATGCTTTCACGTGCTCATCTGGGCTAGTCGACGCGGCACGTCAGTGATGCGCGTGGCCTAGCCCTGGGCTAAGAGCTCTCGCAGATCAATCAAGGCTGCATTGGCTCGAGAAATATAGCTGGCCATCACCAGCGAGTGATTAGCAAACAGACCAAATCCTGAGCCATTTAAAATCATAGGGCTCCACACGGTGCTCTGGGTCGACTCCAGTTCTCGGATGATTTGCTGAAGACTAACCTGTGCATTTTTCTTGGCCAGCACGTCGGCAAAGTCGACCTCGGCGGCGCGCAAAAAATGTAGTATCGCCCAGGCGGCACCACGGGCTTCGTAGAACACATCATCGATTTCCGACCAGGGCGTGCGCACTTCCATTTCGCTGGGACCCTGTGTGGCACTGACTGCTGTGGGGTCACCTGCCAAGTCGGTGTTGATGCGACGTTGGCCCACGCTTGCTGACAAACGCTGAGACAGACTGCCCAAACGCTTTTCAACCATGCTCAACCAGCTGGAGAGGTTGTCTGCCCGGGCATAAAACTGTGACCCTTTCTCGTCACGCAGCGGGAGTCTGGCTAGGTAGGCATCTAGATAACGGTAGGCATCGCGGTATTCGCTTTCAGAGGCGGGCAGCGCCCAGCTATTGGACTGAAAGTTAATTCGAGGTTCGGCTAGGGTTAAATCGACATCTTCTTTCGACTGAGACTGGGAGCGACTCAAGGTCTCGCGCAGCGCCCGGGCCAAGTCCCGAGACTGAATCAGTGCACCGTATTCCCAGTTGGGCATGTTGTCCAAAAACAGTCCTGGGGGCGTGATGTCGTTGTGCAAATAGCCACCGGGTTTATCGAGCAGGGTAGCAATCACCTGCATCAAGCTGGCGGTGACTGCGCTGCCAGGCACTGGCTGTTGCTGATGGCGTGCCGCGTGCTCCCGAGCATTCTCACGAACATCGAACTGGTCGGGGGTCTGACTCCACATCACGCCAAATATCAAGACCGCCAAGGCATAAATTGCCAAAAGACCCGAGGCCCAGGGCCACCAGCGGGCGCTGTCGCCCACGATGCCGCTGAGCGTCAGCGAATCCCGAAGCTGCTGTAAAAACTTTTGGACTTTCGTCAGCCAATTCATTGCTATACCTGTTGTCGGTGCGTTATCGGACAGATTGGGCGGCAACACACCAACATTACTTGTTCAATCCTCGCCCTGAGAGGGGGCTTTCTGCAACACGGGTATCTCATGACAAGCCTGGCTGCTTTCAGAGACGTCTGTGTCCGTGAGTGAAATGCAGAGCTCTACCTTGCCACCCATCTGCGGTGCTTGCGTAACACCCATTAACATCAAATGGTCACCGCCTGGCGATAGCTCGATTCGTGCGCCCGGTGCCAGTGGTGCCAATGTCATCGGCATCATGTGCACGCGGCCATTATCATGGACGCTGCTATGAAGCTCGGCGTGTTGAGCAATATTGCTACTCAACCCCGTGATCTGGACGGGCTTGTCGCCACGGTTGACGATAGCGCCGTAGCCCGCTGCCATGGGTTGGCCAGGTGGCATAGCGCGAATCCAAAAGTCCTCAAGCACAACTTCGGCAGAGGCATTTAGGCTGGTGGCGGCTATTGAAATGGATAGCAAGGCGACGACAACAGCGCCGAGGGTAGGAGGATGTGAATGGCTTCTTGGCACGATATTTCTCCAGAGAGTCAATGATCAGTGTTTGCTTACAGGGTCGCGCGTTCGAGTGCGTCGAGTAACAGCGACCGAGTTAGCAGTTGCGGTAAAAGAAATGGCGCAGCGCCGTTTGCAGGGTACATGACGTAAAGCGGAATGCCATGGCGACCGTGACTCTTTACGAAGGCGCCAATAGCGGGATCATAGTCGGTCCAGTCGGCAATCATATAAACCACCCCGGCGGCATCGAAGGCCGCCAAGCCCGCGTCGGTCTTCAGCACGGCGCTCTCGTTGGCGAGGCAGGTGATGCACCAGTCGGCGGTGACATCAACAAAAACCGGTGTGCCGTTAGCGCGCAATTGTGCAAGGGCAGTTTCTGACCAGGCTGTGGTGCCCTCGGGCACCACAGCGGTATCCCGACTGACCTCCCCGCGCACCGTTGCCAATGCCACAGCCAGCGCTAGGCAAGCAAGTGCCACCAGTTTGCGCGGGAGTGAGGCACCATAGACGGTGAGTGCCAGCGCCATAAGAACCAGACCGGCCAACGCTGCGGCTACGGTATCGATTCCCGATTGCCGACCCGCAACCCACAGTAACCAAACCACTGTGGCGTAAAGCGGGAATGCCATGAGTTGCTTGAAGGTTTCCATCCAGGCGCCGGGCTTTGGCAGAATGCCGCGCACGCGGGCGCTGTAGCTTAATAGCACCATAGGTAGTGCCATGCCGACACCCAAGGCAGTAAATACCGTGAGCGCAATGGCGGGTGGCTGCCCTAGGGCAAATCCTAACGCGGTTCCCATGAATGGCGCGGTGCAGGGACTGGCCACCACGACGGCCAGCACTCCGGTGAAAAAGCTAGCGCGATTGCCGCCGCCCCCGGTTAACTGGTTGCCGATATTCATCAGGCCTGCACCGAAATGGGTCACTCCCGATAGCGACAGCGCCATGGCAGTGAATAAATACGCGAGTCCCAATACGAAGCCGGTAGATTGCAGCTGAAATCCCCAGCCCATCATGCTGCCGGCGCGTTGCAGGGCGATGAGTACAGTGGCCACGGATAAAAAGCTAACCACCACCCCGAGCAGATACCACCAAGCATGGCGATGGTGGCGCTGGCTGTCGCCCTGAGCAAAAGACAACACTTTCAGTGAGAGAATAGGAAAAACACAAGGCATGGCATTCAGAATCATCCCGCCCAGCAGGGCGAATCCCATGGCCATGAGTAGAGCCACCCAATCAAGGGTGGCGTCGTCCGGACTATCGATGGATGTGCTCGAGCTGGCACTCAAAGAACCCTTAACATCAAACGTCTGCCGCTGGGGCGGGTAGCACAACCCGGCGTCGGCGCAGCCTTGGGAGGTCACCACCAACTGGGCGTGCCCGAACGCCCTCTGGGCGGTTAGCTGAACATCGGCAAAGCTGTAGTAGACCTCGACGTCTCCAAAAAATTCATCTTGCTTTGCTAAGCCGGCAGGTAGATCGACGTCTAGGGCGATGTCACCTTGTTGATCGGACAGGCTAAATTTGAATCGGTGTTGATACAGGTAGTAGCCATCAGCAATGGTCCAGAGCAGGCGGATATTGTCGTCGGTAGTTTCAACGTTAAGGGGGTAGGCCTCCTCGACCGGCAGAAACGTATTCGCCTGCTGGTTTAAGCTGGCGAGACCCGTTTGTGCCAGGGGCGCGGCGGTAAAACAAAGGGCGCCGAGTAGAGCGAACAGGATGCGCATGGCTGTCGTGACAATCTTATCGACGGTAGCGCAACCGCGTGCCGGTATCGATTGAGAGCCGAATTTCCTCGGGGGACAATTCATCGGGGAAATAGACGCCAGAGACCTTGGCATCCATCAAGCTCGCACCTTCCAAGTTGGTCTCCCGAAAATCGATGCCGGATAAATCGGCGTTGCGGAAATAGGCGTTGCTAAAATTCAGGCCACGGGCATTCATTTTGCGCAAATCGCGGCCGCGGTAGTCACCGCTTTGCAGCTGGTTAGTGTCCAAGCTGTCGCGATTTGCATTAAAGCTATCCACGTCCTCGTGGCGCAACATCTGATACAGCGGATCGTCCTTGATCTCGGGTTTGACGTCTTGGTCGGTCATGGTTTTCTCCCCAAAGCCGCCGACGGCAGTCGGCGGGATGCCTCTAATCCCCAAAAAATTCGGTACGCAACTGACGATAACCTGCCGCCGTCAGACGCGGTCCGAAGTATTTTACGACTTCTCCGGCGGCACGTACCGCGAATTCGGCCGCGCGACGATAATTTTCGCCCCGTGATAAAGCATACAAAAACGCGCCGGCGAACATATCACCGGCGCCGTTGGTGTTGATGGCCTCAACTTTGTGCGCCGGTATGCGTTCGAGATTGTCACCGTCAAAAGTGATGGCACCCTGCGCGCCCAGTGTAATCACGAAGCTGTCGGCGACCACTTTAATGGCCTCGATAGCGGTATCTAGCGAATCGGTTTGACCCCACTCAAGTGCCTCGACTTCATTACAAAACACCAAATTGACCCGCTTACCCATCAGGCTGGCCATGTTGTCTCGGAAGTAGGTCACCATGCCGGGGTCTGAAAAGCTGACCGAGGTTTTCACCCCGTGGGCTTCAGCAATTTCGCGGGTTTTCATCGCCGCAGCGTGACCCGTGGGTGAAGTCACTAAATAGCCTTCCAAATAAACCCAATCGCTGTTGGCGATGGCGTCGGCGTCAACTTCGTCAATTGACAGCGTTTCGGACACCCCAAGGTAGGTATTTAGACTGCGTTCGGCATCGGGGGTGATTAAAACGATGCATTTGCCGGTGGTGCCGCCGCCGCGTTTCCCGTCTAGGCTGTGTGTCACTCCCGAGGCTTCGAGATCCGCCAGGTAAATGTCACCATCGGGGTCGTCAGCCACTTTGCAACTCATGAAGGTTGGCGAGCCAAATAAAGCGGTAGCGATCATGCTATTTCCTGCACTGCCGCCAGAGGCGTGGCTGGCCCGCACCATGTGATCGCTCAAGTGAGCAAGTAGCTCGGCCTGCCGGTTTTGATCAACTAGGGTCATCATGCCTTTTTCGACATTCATGGCGCTCAGTTGTTCATCGCTGACTTCAAGCTCGGTATCAACCAGGGCGGCGCCAATGGCGTAGGCGGCATACTTTTTCACAAAGTGTTCCTTCTCGGTAATTTTCCGCGCGCGCGGGCGCGGTGTTTGGGTGTAAACAAGCACACGCCCCTTGAATAGCCGACACCGTGACCAATCTGCCCCCGCCAGCCAGCGCTGTTGCATGGCTTCCCGTTGACGATATTTGTCACGACTTGATTGAGCGGGGCTACAGCGTGCTCCCCGCTATGATACCCGACTTGTTGCTCGCTGACCTCGATTGTGCACGGGCGAGCTATGCCAAACGATTTAGGCCGGCAAAAGTGGGTCGCGGTGACCACAGAAGTCGTGTTCGAGAAGTTCGTCGCGATCATATCGCCTGGCTGGATCCACTCGATGGGCAGCTGCAGAACTGGTTTAGCTGGGCCGAGGCATTACGCCAGATACTGAACCAGCACTTGTTTTTGGGCTTGTGGGATTTCGAATGTCACTTCGCACGCTACCGGCGCGGCGACTTCTATGCCAAACATCTAGACGCCTTTAGGGACACTGATGCTCGCCGTGTTTCGCTGGTGGTGTACTTAAATAACAACTGGGTCCCGGAGGCCGGTGGCGAACTCATACTCTACCCAGAGCGGACTGATGCGATCACAGTCGAGCCTCATCGTGGCACGGTGGTGTTGTTCTTATCAGAGCGCATTCCCCATGAGGTGCGCCCCGCCCGGCGGCAGCGATATTCGGTGGCGGGCTGGTTTCGTCGCAATACCAGCATTGGCGGTGTTATAGATCCACCGTGTTAACGCCGGAGAGGGTGAGTCGGCGAGACATCCAAATGGAGTCGTCCTCGGCGAACCCCAAGCGATGGTAGAAGCGCCTGGCCTGGGCGTTATGCCGCTCGGTTTCTAAGAACACACAGCGCACGTCGCGTTCAGCGAGTTGCGGCAGCAATTGCTCAAGTACCGCCGAGCCTAGACCTTCACCTCGCTGGCGCAGATAAATCTCGTCAATCAGTGCTTCCCGTCCCCCGGATTCCAGGCTATAGCCCCAGGTGATCACCACATATCCCAGCGCCGGCTGAACTAACCACACTTCACCGTACTGGTCGTTTTCCAGTAGCGGCACCAATGCGTGTTCGATGCGCGGAGGCTCAAAGGGGTGTTGGTCGACGTCGCAGAATTCGGCAATGAGTGTCATCAGCAGCGGAAGATCTTTTCCGCCAGCTCGCGCCAGGGTAAAGGGGCGATGACTCATGAATGGGTCGTCCTTGATGTGTAAACTAGGCATTCTAACCTCGACTCCTTGGACAAAGCTGCCTGGGGTCTCAGACAGGAAAGTCCCATGATCTTAGATCTGCCGGAGCTGATTGCTCGGCTGAAACGTCATCAAGTGCCCGCCACAGTGATGGGTAAAACCGCACGCCGTGCGGCGGTGGCCATTGTGCTGACAGAGCAGGCCGGTGAGCCCCATATGCTCATGATTCGCCGCGCTAAGCGCCCTGGTGATCCTTGGTCGGGGCACATGGGCTTTCCCGGCGGGCGCCGCGACGAGACCGATCCGTGTGATTTGGCTTGCGCTGTGCGAGAGACCCAGGAAGAGCTGGGTTTGGACTTGTCGGCGCACACACCGATTTGTCAGTTGGGATTGGTCAACACCGGGTGGCGACCCGATCGTCCCGAGATTCTGGTGCAACCGTATGTGTTTCATTTAGACGACCCGCCGCCGTTTTCGCCTAACGCAGAGGTCGATGGCACGGTCTGGATTCCGGTGTCGTTTCTGGCCAATGACGATAATCGTGAAATTCATCTCTGGGAGTGGAAGGGTACGAGCGTGGAGTCTGACTCTTACCGCTGGGGTCAAGATCGTGTTTGGGGGCTATCGCTGATGATGATCGATGAAATGATTGAGACGATTCGTCGCCCCCTGTTGAACGCCTAAAGCGCCTGTCTTCTACCGCGGCTCTTGGATGGCTCCGTCCTCATCGATCCACAGTTCCTGGCCGCGCAGAAAACTGCGGGTATCGAGTTTGAGTTGCTGCAGGGCCGGGTCCACTTCACTGGCGCTGACCAGATCCGCCACTGTGGCACTGCCTGCGAGGTATTTGGCAATCCAACCGCTCAGCACCGGTGACATTTTTGGGGTGTGATTCCAACGTGGCGCGCCGGGTATCAGATTACCGGTGACCGTATCGCCTTGCATGGCAAGGTAAAAGCCACCACAGCTTGATAATGAAAAGTCATCCACCCGGCCGTAACTGATATTAGGTGTCGATGGATCGAAACCATCGGGGGGGACTTCTCTGATGCGTTCAAGTGCCAGTATCCACCGGCTGCCTTCCGGGAACAGCTCCGGTTCGGGGCGGCAGTAATCTTTGGCTTGCAACCAGACTCGAACTTGATCGCGGTAGTCGGGCCCTAGCAAGGTATTTTCAACGGCGACGTCGGCGGCATTGCCTCGGAGCCGACTGACCTGTCCTTGAATGACTAAGTCAGCGTTGGGTGCCACCTCGGCAAAGCTACCCTGCCACAGGCACTGGCAGCGATCGGCACTACCGGCAACGGCTGCGCTGGCGGGTTCAGTGGCGTGGTTCTCCGCGCTGACCCTGCCACTTTGTATTAATCCGGGCGCTGCCAGCAGAGCGAGCCACAGGCTCACTAAGGCAGGGATGGCAGCGGGTCGACGCAGAGTAGTGGCCTAACGTTGGGCCAATAGCCGCGCGGCATCGAGGGCAAAGTAGGTCAAGATGCCATCGGCACCAGCACGCTTAAAGGCGAGCAGTGATTCGAGGGTCACCGCATCGCGATCCAGCCAGCCGTTGGTGAAGGCGGCCTGATGCATGGCGTACTCGCCGCTCACTTGATAGGCAAAGGTGGGCACCTGCAGCGTGTCTTTGACCCGACGTACCACGTCGAGATAGGGCATGCCCGGCTTCACCATGATCATATCCGCGCCTTCCTGGAGGTCGAGGGCGCACTCGTGGATAGCCTCGTTTAAATTGGCGGGGTCCATCTGATAGGTCTTTTTGTCGCCGCCTTTGATATTGCTTGCCGAGCCCACTGCATCCCGGAACGGGCCGTAGTAGCTCGAGGCATATTTGGCGGAGTAGGCCATGATCAGGGTGTTGATATGGCCGTCTGCCTCCAGCGCCGCGCGAATGGCACCGATACGACCGTCCATCATGTCCGAAGGTGCCACGCAATCGGCTCCGGCTTCGGCGTGGGATAAGGCTTGGCGAACCAACGTCTGGGTGGTGACGTCATTTAATACGTAGCCGCTGTCGTCGATGATGCCATCCTGACCGTGGGTGGTGTAGGGATCAAGCGCCACGTCAGTCATGATGCCGAGTTCGGGCACCTCAGCTTTGAGCGCACGCACTGCGCGCTGCACCAAACCATCGGGGTCATAGGCTGCCTCAGCGAGTAGCGACTTCTGCTCCTGGCCCACCACCGGGAACAGTGCAAAGGCCGGTACACCCAGTTGAACTGCTTCTCGAGCGAGCTCGCACAGCAAATCAATCGAGAGTCGTTCCACGCCAGGCATTGAGGGCACCGCCTCACGTTGCTTTTCACCCTCCAGAACAAATACCGGGTAAATCAAATCTGCCGGGGTGAGCACCGACTCCGATACTAGGGCCCGTGAAAAGGGTTGCGCCCTTAGGCGTCGCATTCGGGTGGTGGGGAAGGGGCCGCGGGCTGTGCTCATGGGGCGATCTCCAGAGGGGAACTCAAAGTGACTGCATCGCGGCCTTAGCGGCGTCGATGGTAGCGTTGATATCGTCGTCGCTGTGGGCCGAGGACATAAAACCGGCTTCAAAAGAGGCGGGTGCCAGATAGACACCGGCATCTAGCATTAAATGAAAGAAGCGGTTAAAAGCCTCGACATTGGAGTTGATGACCTGATGGTACTGGGTCACCTGGGCTTCCTCGGTGAAGAACACGCCAAACATGCTGCCTAGATGGTTCGTGGTCAGCGGTACGCCCGCGTCATCGGCGGCGGCTTGCATGCCCTTACACAGCTCGGTGGTGTGTCGGAATAAATCGTCGTAGAAGCCGTCGCGGCTAATAATATTCATCGTGGCCAAGCCCGCCGCCATGGCCACCGGGTTGCCCGACAACGTGCCCGCTTGGTAGACCGGCCCTAGGGGTGAAATTTGTTCCATGATATCCCGGCGGCCACCAAAGGCCCCCACGGGCATACCGCCGCCAATGACTTTGCCCAAACAGGTGATATCGGGTTGGATACCTAAATAGCCCTGAACCCCCCCGGTACCAAAGCGAAAACCGGTCATAACCTCATCAAAGATGAGTACCGTCCCGTGGGCGCTACACTGTTGGCGCAGGGCCTGTAGATAGCCATCGACGGGCGGAATGCAGTTCATATTCCCCGCCACCGGTTCCACGATGACACAGGCCACGCTATCGCCAAGTTCCGCGAAGGCGGCTTCGAGAGCGGCTATATCGTTGTAGGGCAGGGTGACGGTGTGCTGTGCTAGGACATCGGGTACGCCGGGCGAGCTGGGCACTCCAAAAGTGAGCGCGCCTGATCCGGCCTTAATCAGTAATGAATCTGAGTGGCCGTGGTAGCAGCCCTCGAATTTGATGATGGTATCCCTGCCGGTGAAGCCTCGGGCCAACCGGATGGCGCTCATGGTGGCCTCGGTACCCGAGCTGGTCATTCGCACCAGTTCCATGCTGGGCACCAGCCGTGTAATGGTCTCGGCTAGCGCTATTTCGATTTCCGTGGGGCAGCCAAAGCTCAGCCCATCCTGGGCAATGCGGCAAACTGCTTCGCGCACCTCGGGGTGATTGTGCCCCATGATCATCGGGCCCCAGGACAAGACGTAGTCGATATAGCGCTTACCGTCGGCATCAAATAAGTAGGCACCGTCACTTCTTTGCATAAAACGCGGGGTCCCCCCCACGGCTTTGAAGGCCCTAACCGGTGAGTTCACCCCGCCGGGGATGGTGCGTTTGGCACGTTCGAACAGCTCTTCAGATCGGGACATGGTCATCACTTTGTCGGATATTTGTCCGATTATTACAGGACAAGCGTCCAGATACACCCCATCGGTGAATCTTCAGCCAAAAGGCCGTGTGTAAACCATGATCACGATCATGAACAAAAACAGCACCGGCACCTCGTTGAAAAATCGGTAGAAGACATGGGTCTTGTCATCTTCGCCACGGTTCACACGCCCCACATAGCGGCCACACTGCAGGTGATAGCCCACTAAAAACACCACGCCCGCGAGCTTGACTTGCATCCACGTGGCACTCAGGTAGTACTGCCATTGAAAGCTCAGCCGCCAAAGCCCCATAGCCACTGCCAGCAGCATGAAGGGGGTTACGAAGCGATAGAGTTTGCGTGCCATCACGGCCAGTGTTTGGCGGGTGCCGGCATCGTCGCTGGCCGCGTAATAAACCAATATGCGCGGCAGATAGAACAAACCGGCGAACCAACAAACGACAAAAATCACATGAAGAGCTTGTACCCAAAGCATGACGGCTCCGTCTGAAAATGAGACAGTTGCGATCCTGAAACACAATGGCCGCGGGGACAAGCCATGATCAAGGTAGGAATCGTCGGAGGAACAGGCTACACGGGCGTCGAATTACTGCGCTTACTGCTACGTCACCCTCAAGTTGAGCTATCGGTTATCACCTCTCGAGGTGAGGCGGGCCGGCGCCTTGATGATCTGTTTCCCAACCTGCGCGGCAGCACGTCATTGTGCTTTACCGATCCCGATCAGAGCGATTTGGTGGCCTGTGATGTGGTGTTTTTCGCCACGCCGCATAACGTAGCGATGCAATCTGTGCCCTCCCTGATAGCCCAAGGGGTACGTGTGGTGGATTTGTCAGCGGATTATCGGCTACGCGATGTCGCCGTGTGGGAGCAGTGGTATGGCGAGACGCATACCAGCCCTGAACTCTGTGCCAGTGCGGTTTATGGGCTGCCCGAGCGCAATCGCGACCAAATTGCCGCGGCGACGCTGTTGGCCTGCCCCGGTTGCTACCCCACGTCAGTGCAATTGGGGTTTATGCCGTTGTTGCAGGCGGGTGTCATTGACCCGTCGCAGTTGATTGCCAGCAGCGCTTCGGGGGTCAGTGGCGCCGGCCGGCAGGCCAAGGTGGCCAACTTGCTGACCGAAGCCGGGGAAAGTTTTAAAGCCTACGGCGTTTCGGGTCACCGGCACTTACCCGAGATTGTGCAGGGTCTCTCGGCCATGACAGATGGGTCCGTGGGGCTCACCTTTGTCCCCCATTTGGTCCCAATGAGCAGAGGAATCCACTCGACCTTATTTGCTCGGCTTACAGATGCGTCGGTCGATTTGCAGGGCTTGTTTGAAGACTGCTACCGCGATGAGCCATTCGTGGATGTGCTGTCGGCGGGTCAAAGCCCCGAGACGCGTAACGTACGCGGTGCCAATACCTGTCAGTTGGCGGTGTGCGTGCCCCAAGGCGGCGATACGGTCGTGGTGACCGCGGTTATCGACAATTTGGTGAAAGGTGCCGCTGGTCAGGCGGTGCAGGCCATGAATCTTATGTTCGGATTTGACGAGACCGCAGGACTCTCCGGTATCGCCTTACTGCCATAACGGTTACCCCGAGAACCCCTGTGTCCCGACATCATCATCGAACCGTTATCCGGCGCGAGCATCCGAGGGCGAGTCAGCGCCGGATACTGGCGTTGTTGGCGCTGTTGCTTACGGCGGTGGCGGTGGCTTTTTGGTGGGGTTACACAGAGGGTGCGCGGCAGCTGCAACCCATGAATCACAAAGAGGATGGGCTGCGTGATCGGATTACGCTGTTGGAGTCTCAGCGCAGTATTGATCGCAATACCTTGGAACAGCTTCGAGTGGAGCTTGCTGAAAGCCGCGGCAGTATCGATGAGTTACAACGAGAGTTAGCGTTCTATCGCGAAGTGATTGCCCCAGAAGATTCCAACGAGGACGTGATACTGCGCCAGCCAGTGTTTAGTGTCAGCGACAGCGATCGGCTCTGGCGCTATCAGCTGGTGGTGCAGAAGGGCGGTAGTGGCAAGAGCTTGTTCCGCGGCGAGCTTAGGGGGGTACTCAAAGGCGAATTGGACGGTGAAAGCCGTGAATTTGCCCTTTCTGAGCTCGATACATCGCGGGTTTCGGATGCATTTACCTTAAATTTCAGATACTTTCAGCGTTTCGAGGGGGAAATTCGTCTGCCCGAGGGCTTTGAGCCCTTGGCATTGGTGCTCGACGCTGCGATTTCTAAACCCCGAACCTCGGCGCATCAAGCCCAATTTGATTGGTCTGCAATGCGCGCACAATAAGGACCTTGCGGGTGAGAACTTGCAGTTGGCACGCACAACGGGAGGCAAAACCATGTTGCGTAAAGAATCTAAGCCGCTGACCAGTGTACAAGGCAGCACAACCCTGATCGCCCCGGACGCGGTCGTTACAGGTGATATTCAGTTTTCGGGCAACCTCGATGTTGAGGGCGTAGTGAAAGGTTCCATTAGTGCTGAGCCCGGTAAAGAAGCCATGCTGCGCGTCGTCAATGGTGGCCGCGTTGAAGGTGAAATTCGGGTGCCCTCGGCCATGATTAACGGCGCGGTGACGGGTGATGTTCATTCGTCCGAGCGTTTGGAACTGGCTGATCAAGCTGAGGTCGACGGCGATATTTACTACCACCTGATTGAAATGGCGGTCGGTTGTAAAGTGAATGGCGGTCTGCGCCACGTAGCCAAGATCACCGATGACCTGGCCATGAAGCGCGAGCAGCGCGCGAGTCAGGACGCTGTTTAATCAGTGGTTGATGCAGTGGGGTACGAGCGTGCCCCGCAGATCAGCTAGAATTGAGTCTGCACGTTATTTGCCGGAACCCCAGCCATGACGGTTGTTGAAGCCTTCGATCCCAATGAAATTCGCCTGTCGGATAATGCCGTGAGTAAGTTGCGCGCGTTGTTGGATGACGAGGGCAATGACGCACTGAAATTCCGCGTCTATATCACTGGCGGTGGCTGCTCAGGATTTCAATACGGCTTTACCTTTGATGAGACCACCGCCGAAGACGATTGGGTGATCCAGCGCGACGGCGTCACCGCGCTGGTCGATGCGCTCTCCTACCAGTATCTGGTGGGATCGGAGGTGGACTACAGCGAGGGGCTTGAGGGCTCCCGATTTGTGGTTAACAACCCCAATGCCGTCACCACATGTGGCTGCGGCGCCTCCTTCTCTATTTAAGCCCGTCCCGTCCGGCGTCACGCCGGATAAATCGCACCCAGTACCCGGTAGTTTCGAGCACCTGTCACGCCCGGCTCATTGCCCGCCCTGCCTGCTAGCGTTTCGGCTGCAAGCCAAGCAAAGCAGGCGGCTTCAACCCAATCAGGATGAATGCCCAATGCACCGGTGTCCGTTACGGCTATCGCAGGGAGTTGCGCCGTCAAACGCTCCATAAGAAGTGCGTTGTGGGCTCCGCCACCACAGACTGCCAGCTGCGTCGCGGGTGACGTGGCAACCGCATCGGCAATGGTTTTCGCGGTCAATTCGAGTAGCGTGCGCTGCACATCGCTTGCCTTGAGATCCCCAAAGCCACTCAAATTTTGCTCCAGCCAGTGCGGACTAAAATATTCGGGCCCTGTGCTTTTGGGCGCGGCGGTCGAGAAATAGGGATCCGCCAGAAACACGGCCAACAGGTCATCAATCACGCTGCCCTGGCGGGCCCAGTCGCCGTTTCGGTCATAGTCCCGACCCTGATGTTGATGAATCCATGCATCCAGTAGGGTGTTTCCTGGGCCGGTGTCAAAACCCAGTGTGTCCCCGTTTTCGGTGAACAGTGTCACGTTGGCAATGCCACCGACATTGACTACCACGGTATTGTCGTGGGCTGTCGCGAAAGCGGCGCGGTGAAATGCCGGTGCCAGCGGCGCACCTTGGCCACCGGCAGCGATATCCCGACGGCGAAAATCGGCCACTGTGGTGATGCCGGTGAGTTCGGAAATCGTGTTCGGATCACCAATTTGTAAGGTGAAGGCATTTTCACCCGAGGGCCGATGCCGGATGGTTTGTCCGTGACTGCCAATAGCTGTGATCTGATCAGCTGTCATTTCAGCGCGCGCTATCACGGCTTGCGCTGCGGCAGCGAAGTGGCGGCCCACCTCTCTGTCAGCGCTACCGAGTTGTTCAATTTCATCGTTCCCCGGTTGGCAGAGCCGGCGAAGTTGATCGCGCAGGGGCGTTGGATAGGACTCACCGTGACTGGCGACCAGCGTTAGCTTATCGCCCTCAATCGCTAAGATGGCGGCATCTACACCATCAAGGCTGGTTCCCGATATGAGGCCAAGAAAATAGTCTGGCGAGTTCACTGCAGTGCAAGGCGGGTGCGTTGTTGCAGGGAGGCCAACTGTTCCAGCGGGTTGGCAATGTGCGACTCAAAACGGGCCAATTCGGTTTTTGGCAGCGAGCGAGCCTTGGGTAAGAGCTTATGCACAGTGCGAGGATTACGATGGACACCATTGACCAGAAATTCATAGTGCAGATGAGGTCCGGTCGCGGCACCTGTGGAGCCCACCGTACCGATGATGTCGCCCTGCTGGACGCGCTGACCACGTTTGGCCCTTAGCTTGTGCAGGTGCAGATAGTGGGTGCGAAACGTTTCACCGTGCTGGATAAAAACATAGTTGCCGTTGGCTCGGGTGTAACCGGCTTCAATGACCTTACCATCGCCCGCGGCATAGACGGGTGTACCCCGTGACGCGGCGTAATCTGTGCCGCGATGCGGTCGCTTGGTCTTGTAGATGGGATGTAAACGGTTGGGATTGAAATTGGAGCTAACCCGAGTGAAATCTAGGGGCGCCTTTAAAAATGCCTTGCGCATGCTGACGCCCAGTTCATTGTAATAGCTGGTATCCCCCTCAAGGTCGGTATAGCGAAAGGCTTGGTAAGTCTCACCGCGATTGGTGAAGGCGGCGGCGACGATGGCACCGTCGGCATATTTTTCATCGTCGAGGTACTGCTCCTCATAGACCAGTTCGATAGTGTCGCCCACGCGGGGGTCGAGGGCAAAGTCGATAACGCCGCCGAAAATAGTGGCCAAATCCATAATGGTTTTGCCACTGAGACCCGCTTTTTCGCCCGCGATAAACAGCGAGCTTTCAATGGTGAGCGATGCCGTTTGTTCGCGTAGTTCGGTCTCGCGCTCGGTGACTTCGCTGATGTAGTTGCCATCGCGGCGGGTAAAAGTTGTCCAGCGCAGTCGCGATTCAATGTACTTCACTTGATCAAGACTGCCGTCGGCAGCAGTCCTAAAGGCAATAACCTGTCCCGGGTGAATCCTTCGCAACGCTTTGCCGCCATCGGCGCGAGTCACCTCATAGACATCGCGATCACTGAATCCCGCCCGCGAAAAAATGAGCGAGAGATTGTCGCCATTGCGGACTGTTTGCTCTTGCCATGGCAATGCCTCAGGCGCCAACCCAAGTGCAGCATTCGTGTCATTGTCGGCGGTATTCCCAAGCCCCTCGACAGTACCGGGATCGGGGGGATGGAGAGACTCAACTGAAGTCATCAGTTCGCCATCCAGCGGGCTAACCGACAGGTCATCATCGCGTAGAGGTGCGGCTTCTTGGGGGCCTGAAGCCACCATTGTGATCACCAACAGCAGGCCCCCCGCAATGGCCAAGCTCGCCCAATGGGGAATCAGCGGAGAGTGATGCTCGGGCGTATTGGGCGTGGCGCCGCGAGCGGGTTGGCGAGGGTGTTTAAACAGCGGGATCACCGTGTCGGGCGAGTATGTGCAGGCAATTATACGCGAGTTCAAATCCCGTCAAAACGCCGCAGCGGCCTCGGTCTTCGCTTTAGGTCTGTCGCGAGCCCATTTCGCGACGCGATGTGGGATAATCCGCGGCCCAATTCAACGTAACCGTGCTATTTACTATGTCCAGTGCCTTATTAGAGGATCTGCGAGCCCGGGGCCTGGTATTCCAGGTCGCCGGTGAAGACACTTTTGCCGAATGGTTAGACGGCGGACAGCGGACCCTATATTGCGGTTTTGACCCCACGGCTGACAGTTTGCACATAGGCTCATTGGTGCCGTTATTGATGCTGCGTCGATTCCAATTGGCGGGCCATCGCCCACTAGCACTAGTTGGCGGTGCCACGGGCCTCATTGGCGACCCCAGCTTTAAGGCCAGTGAGCGCCAGCTCAATACACCAGATGTAGTCGCCGGCTGGACCCAAAGTCTTCGCGAGCAGGTGAGTCAGTTCCTCGACTTCGAGGGCGATAGCGCGGCGCAAGTGGTGAATAACCTCGATTGGACCCAAAACCTCGATGTGCTCACCTTTTTGCGCGATATTGGCAAACACTTTTCCATTAACAGCATGATTCAAAAGGAGTCGGTGAAGCAGCGCATCGAGCGCGAAGGTTCGGGTATCAGTTTTACCGAGTTCACTTACATGATCCTCCAGTCACTGGATTTTGCCGAACTGTATAAACAGCACCAATGTGGTCTGCAAATTGGCGGTTCCGATCAGTGGGGCAATATCACGGGCGGTATCGATTTGACCCGCCGGTTGCACGGCGGACAGGTTTTCGGCCTCACCATGCCTTTAATTACCAAGGCCGACGGTACCAAGTTTGGCAAGACTGAGGCCGGTACTGTTTGGTTGGATAGTCGTAAAACGTCGCCTTATGCGTTTTATCAGTTCTGGTTGGCGACAGCGGATGCCGACGTCTACCGATTCTTACGCTATTTCACGTTTCTCTCGGTTGAAGAGATTGCCGCCGTTGAAGCAGCCGACGCCGAGCGCGAGGGTCGTCCGGAGGCCCAGTCGGTATTGGCGCGTGAGGTAACGAAACTGGTCCACGGTGAAGACGGCTTGCTGGCCGCTGAGCGCATTACTGCGGCCCTATTTAGCGGTGATGCGGGACAGCTATCAGAGAACGACTGCCAACAGTTGAGTCTCGACGGCCTACCCACCTCAACGATTGATCCGGCGAGTCTGCCCGAGACGCTCACCCAGTTGTTTAGTGAGGCAGGGTTGGCGCCTTCGGGCAAACAGGTGAAAGATGCTCTTGGCCGCGGTGCTGTTTGGGTGAATGGCGATGCACTTAATGCTGCACAAAATGCTGAGCCCGACGCTGTGTTTGATTCTACCAAGGCGCTCCACGGGCGTTTTTTCATTGTTCGTTTGGGTAAAAAGAAGTATCACCTATTTCAGATTGGGTGAAGCGCAAGCGGTTATGAACCGTTACACTCATCCCGTAGATAAGTGATGGGGGTGGCGAGATTAATGACCACGCGATTGCGTCTTCGAAACATCGAGACAAACCAAGAATTTCCCCTGGCTGACGGCTTGCTAATAGGCCGTGACGACGACTGCGACATCGCTCTGGATTCCAGCGAAGTGTCTAGGCGCCACGCGCGCGTGGTGAGCGGTGATCAAGGGCTGGAAATTGAAGATCTGAATTCCACTAACGGCGTCAAGATTGATGGCCGGATGTCCGTTAGGGGCCGTCTGCGAGCCGGTCAGCTGATCGTCTTGGGCAATATCAGCCTGTTAGTGCTAGATGACACGATGACAGGGGAGTCTACGCTTGTTGGTGCGCACTTACCCGATCAAACCGGTTCTACGGTGCTCGATGAATCCTCAGATGATTCGACTACTTTCCGCGGCCAGTACGCCATGCCCGGAGGTTGGAGCCGCGAGGATTACGAGGCATTTGAGAGTGGTGCGCCCGATGTCAGCGCTGATCGCGCCATGCTTCAGGAATTGCTTAAGCATCGAGGTATTAAGCAACCGCATGCGGTGGCGGCGTTGATGTCCCTTCAGGATGCCGCAGGCCAAGAGATTTATCTGCTGAAATCAGAGGCGGCTCCGCAGTGGTCCCTGGGCCGGGATCCCAATGCAGCTGTTTGCATCGATAAATCAACGGTGTCGACCCGTCACGCTGTCATTGTCCAATCCGGTGGTACCTGGCATGTGGAAGATCAGGGCTCTACCAATGGCGTTATGATTAATGGCCGGCGGGTGGATCGCCACGAGCTGTCCCCCGGCGATGTTCTAACGTTAGGCAAAATTAAGCTGCTGTTTGATTTGCTGCCTTGATGGAGGGTTGGAGATCGAAGCGAGCGGGCTCGCAGTTCTGTCGGTCTCTCGATCGTTTTACCCACGTTATGTTAGCTGCCGAAAATCCGTGTTCGCTTGAGTCTTGCGCATGAGGTCTTGGCCGTGAAACGCCTATTTTTGCTTCGCCACGCAAAGTCGTCGTGGGATCATCCCGGGCTTTCAGATGAGCGGCGACCTCTCAATGCACGAGGGGAACGCGACGCACCGCAGATGGGTCGCGCTATCTCTGAGCGCCACTCGACGCTAACACTCCATGTCAGTCCGGCGACGCGGGCGCAACAAACTGCCGAGGGGGTGCTGGTCGGTTGGCGAGGCAATCAGTTGCCCATTTGTCACACTGTAGACGCGCTTTACACTTTCTCGGCACAGTGCCTTGTGGCTTGGATACACAGCCAGCCGGGATCAATGGATTCTCTGGTCTTAGTGAGCCACAACCCTGGTCTGACGGACTTGATTAATTGGCTCGATCCCGCGGCAGGGCTCGATAATCTACCCACTGCGGCTTGGGCTGAACTGCAGCTGCAAGTGGATCTGTGGTCTTCAGTTACCCGCGGTTGCGGTGAGCTTACGTTCTTGTTGCGACCGCGCGAGCTGAAGGCGCTTGCCGGTGAGGCGTCGCAGTAAATGCTCCCTGCTATCTTGGGTTTGGCGGGCACCGTACTCACCGATGATGAGCGACAGTTTTTTCGCGAGGTAAATCCTGCAGGGTACATTTTATTTGGCCGCAATATTCAAAATCGGCAGCAGGTTCGCGCACTCACTGATAGCTTGCGGGAGATCAGTGGGGCATCAGATATTGCGATTTTGGTAGATCAAGAGGGCGGACGCGTCGCTCGCCTTTCCGCGCCCGAGTGGCCCGTTTACCCGGCGGCGGCGCAATTTTCCCGCGCTTACCAAATTGATCCCGAGCGCGCTTGTTATGCGCTTGCCTGTAATTACGAAGCATTGGCACTGGATTTGATTGAGGTGGGGATTACCGTTGACTGTGCGCCGGTGCTGGATGTCCCGGTCTCAGGCGCCCATGACGTTATCGGTGATCGAGCCTTTGGTGCATCTCCTGAGGTTGTATCCGCAATGGGCGCTGCAGTCCTTGAAGGTATGACCAAGGCGGGCGTGATTGGTGTGATAAAACACATTCCCGGTCACGGCCGTGCGCAGGTCGATAGTCATGCCTCACTCCCTCGTGTCAGCGCCTCTAGCGTGGAGCTGGCCCAAGACGTAGCCCCGTTTCAACAGCTGGCCCACGCACCCATGGCCATGACAGCGCACATTACCTACGACGCCTGGGATGCAGAGCGTTGCGCGACCCTGTCCCCTACAGTGATTCACGAGGTCATCCGGGAGCAAATTGGTTTTAACGGTCTACTGATGAGCGACGATCTCGATATGAAGGCGTTGTCCGGGAGCGTACCCGAGCTGGCGCGTGAGGCGCTGGCTGCTGGCTGTGATGTGGCGCTCAACTGCTGGGGCAAGATGGACGATATGCAGGGCATGGCAGAGTTGTTGCCGCCGGCCAGCATAATCACACGCGAGCGCCTGGCCGATGCGCTGTCGGTTTTGCAGCCCTTGCCCGATCTCGGCGCCATCGCTGCGCGTCAGCGCAGTTTGGTGGGTGAGCGAGACGCCGTACTGGCGGCCTTGTTTGCGCAGTAGTCGGCGCTAAGTTCGAGGCCGCCGATGTCAACGAGGCATCAATTTCCGCCGCTAAAACTGCTACAGTGGCAAGGGTTCTGTGCCCGCAGTCCGAAATCTTTTGAGCTAAGGAAGCGTTACATCGTGTTTAAAATGGCTGTTTCCGTAATATTCCTCGCACTGAGTGGCTGCGCCACTTTGGGGGTGGGAGGCGCAGTTACCGCCGGCGCAACCATCTGTGCTGAACCGCGGCCGCGGGTTTGTACTATGGTCTATCAGCCGGTCTGCGCTCAGTTACACGCGGGTTCTCAAACCACTTATGCCTCGGACTGCAATGCTTGCGCTGATATCGCGGTGAAAAGTCATGTGCCTGGCCAGTGTGAGGCGCGTTGAATGACATTGACCAATCGCATCTTAGTGGCCATGGCTATGGGCATTGTCCTGGGGTCAGGTTTAGAAGTGCTGCTAATGAAGCTCAACAGCGAGGGCAGTGCTTACCACGTTATTCACGATATTCTGGTGATGGGCGTATTCGATGTTGTGGGTAAGATTTTTATCGCCTCTCTGAAGTTGTTGGTGGTGCCCTTGGTGCTGGTGTCGCTGATTTGCGGTATGACTTCGCTGGGCGCCAGTGCGCGCATGGGTGCCATTGCCGGCCGCACTATTGTGTTGTACTTACTGACCACCGCTGTGGCCGTCTCGCTGGGACTTACCGGTGCCAGCTTGCTGCAGCCTGGTCAGGGATTGGAGGTGGCTGCAGCTACAGGGTTTACGCCCAAGCCCGCCCCCCCGCTCACTGACGTCATTCTCAATATTTTCCCGTCCAACCCCTTTGCAGCCATGGCCAAGGGCGAGATGCTGCAAGTCATTGTATTTGCCTTATTGGTGGGCTTTGCCTTGACCCGAGCCGGGGAGGCCGGCGAGCGCATGGCAGCCTGGTTTCGCGATATGGAGGCGGTGGTCATGAAAATGGTGGGCGTGCTGATTCAGCTTGCGCCCTGGGGCGTTTTCGCACTGTTGGTCAAGTTATTTGCCACCATGGGTATTGGCACAATCTGGGAGCTGGCGGCTTATTTTCTCACCCTGTCGAGCTTGCTCATCCTGCACGGCGTGGTGGTTTATTCAGTACTTATAAAAGCGACGACCGGACTCAATCCGCTGGTGCTGTTACGCAAGATGCGGCCAGTTTGGGCTTTCGCCTTTAGTACCGCCTCCTCCGGCGCAACCCTGCCCGTCACCCTGAGCACCGTGGAGAATCGCCTGGGTGTGCCTAAAAGTGTCGCGGGTTTTGCCGTGCCGTTGGGGGCCACGATTAACATGGATGGCACCGCCATCATGCAGGGCGTGGCGACGGTATTTATTGCTCAGGTTTACGGTGTTGATCTCACCGCTATGCAGCTGGTAATGGTCATTTTAACGGCGACCTTGGCGTCTATTGGCACGGCTGCCGTGCCCGGCGTGGGATTGATCACGCTGTCACTGGTACTTGAGCAAGCGGGCCTGCCGGTGGAAGGGGTGGCTTTGATTATTGGGGTGGATAGACTGTTGGATATGATTCGCACCGCGGTTAATGTGACCGGAGATGCCACTGTCTCCACCATTGTCGCCTATCGCGAGGGCCAGCTGAATGAGGTCATCTATAACGACCTCGAGGCGGGTAACGCGGAGCCCGCCTGATCTGAAGCCGCGATAATGACACTGAATTTGAATTAAGGACGTTCCATGACCATTGCCGTAACCGTCGTCCCTGTGACGCCCTACCAGCAGAATTGCTCGGTTATAAAATGTGAGGCTACTGGGCGAGCGGCCCTAGTCGATCCCGGTGGTGATGTTGAGCGAATCTTGGCGGCCGTTGCGCAAATGGACGCCACCGTTGAGAAGATTCTATTGACCCACGGGCACATGGATCATTGCGCGGGCAGTGATGTATTGCGCCAGCAACTGGGTGTACCTATTGAGGGTCCGGCTGAGCCCGATCGGTTCTGGATTGATAAGCTGCCCGAGTGGTGTCAGATGGCTAACTTTCCCCATGCCGATGCTTTTGAGCCGGATCGGTGGTTAACCGAGGGCGACACCGTTACCGTGGGCGAAGCGGAGCTATCGGTGATTTTTTGCCCGGGGCACACCCCCGGCCATGTCGTGTTTTTCTACGAACCTCAAAAAGTGGCTTGGGTTGGCGATGTGTTGTTTGCAGGCTCCATTGGCCGAACCGACTTCCCTATGGGTAATCATGAGCAGTTGGTGAGCAGCATCCGCGATAAGTTATTTGCGCTCGGTGACGAGGTCACCTTTATACCGGGTCACGGGCCCAACTCCACCCTAGGGCGGGAGCGGGCCACCAATCCTTTTGTGGCTGATGCCAACTACGGCTAGACATCAGTCGGCCACGAAGCCCTCCCAGCTGGCTAAATAATCGCGAAACGCCGGTCCCACATCTTCGCTCGCCAAATAGTCGCGACTTACCGGTAGCGCTTTCACGCGAAATGCACTATCGGCGATGG
>CAYPPU010000018.1:0-14699 GCA_964412695.1 uncultured Alteromonadaceae bacterium
CGCATCGCTAAGTTGGCTGATCATATCGGCGGCTATACCCTTGATCCGAGCTTCACGGAAAATCTTGAGGCCAGCGTTGCCCGCTTTGGTGAACAGGCGCGGAACGGCCGCGATGACGATTTTGATCGCGGTGAGCACCTCTATGATACCGAGTGGCACAAAGTGTGGGGCACATTCAATTATTCGGAAGCCTATCCGGAGAATCCTTACCCCAATAAAACCATCCACCCGCTGGCCGAAACTGGCCCCTATTACGCCCTGATTTTGGCGCCGGGTGTACTCGATACCAATGGTGGCCCAATGACCAATGAGCATGCCCAGATTGTGGATGAGCAATACTCGCCGATTCCGGGCTTGTACGGCGCAGGTAACTGTATTTGTGCGCCGACCCGCAATGCTTATGCCGGTGCTGGCGGTACCATTGGACCGGCACTCACCTACGGTTTTATCGCGGCGAATCACGCGTTGCGGTCTGAGCCCGTAAGCTAATGCATCAAGGGACAAGGCTGGGTGTTGTGGCAGTGGTGCTGAGTGCTGTTATAAATGCCGACCCGGCGTGGGCGGACGCGGTGTCCTTTCAGGATGACCTGATGCCCCACATCAAGCGCCGGTGTGGTGCCTGCCATATTACCGGCGATGAGCCCGGGAAGATGGCCTTGGTGCCGGGTAAAGCTTGGTCCTCGTGGGTAAATCAGCCCTCGGTTGAAGTGCCGGCGCTGTTACGCATTGCACCTGGAGAGCCCGAGCAAAGCTACGTGATACACAAGCTCCGAGGTAGCCACATTGAAGTGGGTGGGGTTGGCGTGCGAATGCCTATGCACCAGCCGCCACTACCATCAAAGCTTATCGCGCAGTTTGAAGCGTGGATTGAGCAGGGCGCTCTCGACAACTAGCAACACGCGGAGCAGCTGGGCAGAGAGCCCAGCCTCTTGTTGCGCGGCCATGTGCATTCAGTTAGTTCGAGCGCTGAATTTTTTGCTCCACTCTAGATCTCACGGGGTGCGCACGCGCCACGGCTGCGGGCGACGTGCACTACCCCAGCTTGCCCATGTTCTGTAACTAAAGCTCAGGATTGCGCTCTACTCCTGGGAGCGCGGAGTTTGGCGGCGACCAGGGATTGGCGGTACTCTCCCAGCAGTTCATGGCGACCTCCAGCCAAGTTGAGTCGTCCATAGTGCCCGCTTTGATAAAAACGTTGCCGGGTATTTCATCGACGAAGGTAAACATTTGGCTGCCACAATTGGGACAAAAGCCGCGATTCACATGGGAGCCATCGCTGCCGATGTTGCTGAAGCGCTTGTAGTCGCCGCTGATGGTGACAGCTGACTCGGGAAATAACACCACCGTTGCCTTGCCTGATCCGGTGACCCGTTGACAGTCGCGGCAATGGCAGTGAACCGATGCCCCGGCCGCTTGCTCGTCGTAATCGTAGCTAATATCGCCACAGAGACAGGATCCGTGCGCCATGGTGTTCTCCTTAGTTACTTATGCTGATATGAGATATTGCGGGCAAAAAAAAACGGCTCATTCGAGCCGTTTTTATAGAGGGTTTTGGGATGAGACTCAATCCCAGCTGAGTGCGCCACCGGTTTGATATTCAATAACACGGGTTTCGAAGAAGTTTTTCTCCTTGCGAAGATCCATGATCTCAGACATCCAAGGGAATGGGTTCTGAGCGCCAGGGAACTGCTCAGGTAAGCCCAGCTGTGTCAGTCGTCTGTTTGCGATGAAGTGCAAATACTCTTCCATCATAGAAGAGTTCATACCCAACACGCCGCGCGGCATGGTGTCGCGCGCGTAGGCAATCTCAATCTCAGTGCCTTCCAAGATCATTTGGATAGCTTCTTGCTTAAACTCAGCGGTCCACAAGTGTGGATTCTCAAGTTTGATTTGGTTAATGACATCGATACCAAAATTCAGGTGCATCGATTCATCGCGCAAGATGTATTGGAACTGCTCGGCCACGCCGGTCATTTTGTTGCGGCGACCCATAGACAGAATTTGGGTGAAGCCACAGTAGAAAAAGATACCTTCAGTGACGCAGTAAAAACCGATTAAGTTGCGCAGTAGTGCTTGGTCGGCCTCTGCGGTACCGGTTTTAAAGTTGGGGTCCGCCAGATGCTGGGTGTGGCTCAGGCTCCAAGTGGCCTTTTTGGCAACCGAAGGGATCTCGCGGTACATGTTGAAGACTTCACCTTCGTCCATGCCCAACGATTCAATGCAGTATTGATAGGCATGAGTGTGAATCGCTTCTTCAAACGCCTGTCTTAGCAGATACTGGCGCGCTTCGGGGTTGGTGATCAGTCTGTAAATCCCCAAAACCAAGTTGTTGGCGACCAGTGAGTCGGCGGTGGAAAAGTAGCCCAGGGAGCGCATAACAATGCGACGTTCGTCGTCGCTCAAGCCTTCAGCGCTTTTCCATGTGGCGACATCGGCCGTCATATTGATCTCTTGAGGCATCCAGTGGTTGGCGCAACCATCGATGTATTTCTGCCACGCCCAGTCGTACTTAAAGGGCACTAGTTGATTGAGGTCGGCACGGCAATTGATCATGGCCTTCTCGTCGACAGTGACGCGTGATGCGCCCATTTCAAGCTCTTCTAAACCTGCCGCCACATCCATGTTGGCCACGGCTTCGGCCGCCGCTGCCACGGCAGCGGCATCAACTACTTCGGCTTTGCTTGTGGTATCCACAGCCTGCGTTTCAGGTGCTGCCGCTGTGGCAACGGCTTCTTCGGCTTTAACGGTTTCCAGTGCTGCTTCCACGACCGCAGGTTCGGCGGGGGCGGCCGCAGCAGCGCTCTCGTCATTGTTGTAGTCGTCCCAATTTAGCATGCGTTGTCCTCGTCTTTTGCTGGGTTGGGTTTATTGGCAGGCTTCGCAGTCGGGGTCATCGAGCGAACACGCCTTGGGAACAGGCGCGGGCGCTGGAGCCCCAGACGAAACGGCATTTAGCTTCCCAGTTTCCACGGTTGATTTCTCAGTGCCGGTGGCGGCCAGGGAGCGCAGGTAATAGGTGGTTTTGAGACCGCTGAACCACGCCATGCGGTAGGTAATATCAAGCTTTTTACCGCTGGCGTTGTTGATATACAGATTGAGTGATTGTGCTTGGTCGATCCATTTCTGACGTCGACTGGCACAGTCCACAAGCCAGCGGGGTTCCACTTCAAACGCGGTAGCGTACTTGGCTTTGAGATCAGCGGGTACGCGATCAATGGCCTGCACCGAACCGTCATAGTATTTGAGATCGTTAACCATGACCTTGTCCCATAAGCCGCGCTCTTTCAGGTCGCGGATGAGATAAGGGTTCACCACAGTGAACTCGCCGGAGAGATTCGATTTCACGTACAGGTTCTGATACGTGGGTTCAATCGACTGGGATACGCCAGTGATGTTGGCAATTGTGGCGGTGGGTGCAATAGCCATGACGTTAGAGTTGCGCATACCCTGCTGGGCAACACGTGCCTTGAGGTCCGCCCAATCCAGGCTCTGCTCTTGGTTAACCTCGATGTAGTCTTTGCCCCGGTGCTCGATAAGAATGTTGAGCGAATCAATGGGGAAGATGCCCTGACTCCAGAGCGAGCCCTGATAACTGGAGTAAGTGCCGCGTTCGGCCGCCAGACCACTTGAAGCCTCGATGGCGTAATACGAAACGGCTTCCATTGATCGATCTGCAAAGGCCACGGCGTCATCCGATGCGTAGGCGGCACCGATTTTGTAGAGCGCGTCTTGGAAACCCATGATGCCCAAGCCAATGGGACGGTGGCGCATATTCGATTGCTCGGCCTGGGGGACCGAGTAGTAATTGATGTCGATCACGTTATCGAGCATGCGGATCGCCGTGTTAACCGTTTTGCGCAGTTTCTCTAGGTTAAGTTCACCGTTCTCAATATGCTGTGGCAGGTTAACCGAGCCCAAGTTACACACAGCAATCTCATCGGCGCTGGTGTTTAGCGTGATTTCGGTGCACAGGTTAGATGAGTGCACAACACCAGCATGTTGCTGGGGAGAGCGCAGATTGCAGGGATCTTTAAAGGTCATCCAGGGGTGCCCGGTTTCAAAAATCATGCCCAACATCTTGCGCCACAATGCTTGCGCTTTAAGGGTTTTGTGATTCTTGATGGCGCCCGCGGCGGCTTGCGCTTCGTAGTGCTGATAGCGCTCTTCGAAGGCTTTGCCGTACAGGTCGTGCAGGTCGGGCACATCGTTGGGTGAGAACAAGGTCCAGTCACCGTCATCGAATACCCGTTTCATGAACAAGTCCGGAATCCAATTCGCGGTATTCATATCGTGGGTTCGGCGACGGTCATCACCAGTGTTCTTACGCAAATCGAGGAATTCCTCGATGTCCATGTGCCACGTTTCCAGGTAGGCACAGACCGCGCCCTTGCGCTTTCCACCTTGGTTTACGGCCACGGCCGTGTCATTCACCACTTTCAGGAAGGGCACAATACCTTGGCTCTTACCGTTGGTGCCCTTGATGTAGGCACCCATGGACCGGACTGGCGTCCAGTCATTACCCAAGCCACCCGCAAATTTTGACAGCATGGCGTTGTCTTGAATGGCGCCGTAAATGCCAAACAGATCGTCAGGCACGGTCGTCAGGTAACACGAGGACAGCTGCGAGCGCAGGGTGCCTGAGTTAAACAGTGTTGGTGTCGAGCTCATGTAGTCAAAGGACGACAACAACTGATAGAACTCAATGGCTCGGGCATTGCGATCGTCTTCTCTGATAGACAGACCCATTGCAACACGCATAAAAAAGACTTGCGGCAGTTCGAAGCGGGTTTCGTCGCTATGGATAAAATAGCGGTCATAAAGTGTCTGCAGGCCCAGATAGGTGAACTGTAGATCTCGCTCGGGCAATAGCGCCGCGCCGAGGCGGGCCAGATCAAACTCTAGTAGTTCAGGCGACAACAACTCTAGTTCCACACCGCGCTTAATAAAGGCATCGAGTGCCCGGCTGTAAAGGGTGGACATTTCCTGTTGGGTGGCGGTTTCGGCGACACCCATAAAGCCCAGTCCTTCGGCGCGCAGTTCGTCTAGCAGCAAGCGCGCGGCTGCAAAGCTGTAGTTGGGCTCTTGTTCAATCAGAGTGCGGGCAGTGATGACCAGTGCTGTGCTCACCTCTTGGGCGCTAACGCCGTCGTACAGGTTACGCAAGGCCTCATCGATAATCGCTGCTTCGCTCACGTCTTCTAAACCTGCACAGGCTTCTGCAACGACAGTGCGAATGCGCTCAATGTCTAAGGCAGCCAGCTGACCGTCGGCACCGCGGACATTAATGGCGCTAGCTACCGCTTGTGTTTCGGGGGAGAGCGCGGCCTTTGCAGCGCGATCGCGTGCACGCTCTTCTCGGTAGATGACATAGTCTCGCGCGATTTTGTGCTCTCCTGCGCGCATTAATGCCAGTTCTACCTGATCCTGAATGTCTTCGATATGAATCGTGCCACCTGAGGGCATACGGCGCTTGAACGTCCCCATGACCTGTTCAGTCAGCTTGGCAACGGTCTCGTGAATGCGTGAGCTTGCCGCCGCTGTGCCCCCTTCGACGGCAAGGAATGCCTTGGTGATGGCGACTGATATTTTGCCGTCATCAAACTGCACCACTGTGCCATTGCGTTTGATGACGCGCAGTTGGCCGGGTGTGGTGGCACTGAGTTGAGTGGGGTTGGCCGATTCGGGGATGGTGTTTTGGGTGTTGCTGGGTGCGGGTTGGGGGGTCTCAACGCCTGGTTGCATAGTCTCTGCGCCTCTTGCCAAGTACTTCTTATGACACTATTCGTTGTTTTTGTGTGCTGCGCCCTTTGTTTGATGAGCTGTGCACTTATTTTGGACGGGAAACCCTATATATGGGGGTTATGGCACCGCCAAACCCCAAGATAGGCGGGTTGAGCCGTGAATGCAAGCTCATGTTTCGGGGGGTAAGCTGTGGAAAATCTGTTCAAACACACCAATGTAAGCGCTCGCTAACCCAGAAGGCCTTGTAAGGTAGGCTTGTGGATGAAATTTCAGGCGTGGATAAGGTGCTGCTGCGACGACGTTATTTATTGGTGATGGTGTTGCAGCGGGGCTTCGGGGGACAACATGTTTGCCTGTGCAACGCGGTCCTGCTTGAATGAGGCGGCAATGTTGCCACCCGCCCCATCGCGATGGCCAGCAGCGGTCCCACAGACTGCCGTGACTTAGCCGTTTACGAGAAATTCCATCAGCGCTTTTTGGGCGTGGAGACGGTTTTCTGCTTCGTCCCAAATCACCGAGTTATCGGCGTCCATGAGCTCTGAAGAGATTTCTTCATCTCGGTGAGCGGGCAGGCAGTGCATATACAGCGCGTTGCTGTTGGCTTTGTCTAGCAGGGTTCTATTCAGTTGGTAGCCTTTCAAGGCGTCGGCGCGGGTGTCCTGCTCTTGCTCCTGGCCCATGGACGCCCAAACGTCGGTCACAAGCAAATCAGAACCCACCACGGCCAGCTGAGGGTCATGTTCAACCCTTACACGGTCTTTGTGGGCAGTTAGGAGTGTCTGCTCTGGCTCGTAGCCTTCGGGGCAGGCAATGACCAACTCGAAGTCCAAAAGCCGAGCGGCATTGATGTAGGACTGACACATGTTGTTGCCATCACCCAGCCAAGTTACGCGCTTACCGGCGATATCGCCGCGGTGTTCGAACCACGTTTGCATGTCAGCCAGTAGCTGACAGGGGTGGTAATCATCTGTCAGCCCGTTGATAACCGGGACTTTTGAATGGGCGGCAAACCGCTCGACGATGCTGTGTTCGAAGGTGCGAATCATCACCAGATCAACCATCGAGGAAATGACGCGGGCGCTATCCTCAATGGGTTCACCGCGACCGAGCTGCGTGTCAGTGGGCGACAGAAACATGGCGCTGCCCCCTAGTTGTGCCATGCCCGCTTCAAACGAGACCCGAGTTCGGGTGGAAGCCTTGGCAAAAATCATCGCTAGCACTTTTCCAGGCAACGTGGCGTGAGCTTGGCCCTCGCGTTGAAATCGTTTCAATTCAATGCCGCGCGCTATCAGACCGCGCAGCTCATCGCCACTGATGTCGTTGAGGGTAAGAAAATGACGCACATGGCTCATGAGGCGTTCTCCTGGGCGCGATTTATGACGCCGGCAACCAGCGCGCCCAACTCATGGGCTTCTTCGTCGCTGTAGGTTAGCGGTGGCAGCAGACGCAGCGTGTTGCCCGCTGCAACATTGATTAGGCTGCCGTGGGCGAGGGCGTCGGCGACCATGTGATCGGTGGGCAGATTGACCTCGAGGCCGATCATCAGGCCCGTGCCCCGTATCTCTGTGATACTCCTGGCATCGTGGATTTTGTTGTCCACCGCCGCCAAAATAGCTTCACGAATGGGGTCGGCACGCCGCCAAAGTTGCTCAGATTCCAGGACATCCAAAACGGCCAGGGCGACGGCGCAGCCGAGGGGATTGCCACCAAATGTGGTGCCGTGATCGCCAGGACCCAGAACGGTGGCCGCTGTTCCCCGCGCCATGCAGCAACCGATGGGAAAGCCGTTACCTAAGCCTTTGGCGGTGGTCAGTACATCGGGGCTTACCCCCAGGCGTTGAAAGGCATAGAGGCTGCCGCAACGGCCATTTCCCGACTGCACCTCGTCGAACATGAGTAGCCAGTTGTGGCGATCGCAGAGTGTTCTCAATCCTGCAAGATAGCTCTCGTCTAAGGTCCAGACACCACCCTCGCCCTGAATCGGCTCAAGTAACACCGCCACCACCTGCGGGTCGGAGCTCAGCGCCTCAATCCCCGCTAGGTCATTTCGCGGGACGCGCACAAACCCTGGCAGCATCGGGGCGAAAGGGGCGCGTTTGGTTTCGCCATCGGTGGCCGCCAGCGATCCCATCGTCCGGCCGTGAAAGGCCGACTCCAACACAACAATGGTAGGTTGCTCAATGCCCTGCATGTGGCCGTAACGCCTTGCCAGCTTTATCGCCGCCTCATTGGCCTCCGAGCCCGAATTACAGAAGAACAATTTCTCCATCCCGGTGGCGTCAGCGAGGCGCGTTGCCAACTGTTCTTGAGTCTGAATGTGGTAAAGATTGGAAGTATGCAGCAACGCGCTCGCTTGTCGGTTGATGGCTTCGGTAATGGCGGGGTGGCAGTGGCCCAAATTGGTGACTGCAATACCGCTGAGGCCGTCCAAATATGCCCTTCCTGATGTGTCGAACACGCGCGATCCCTCTCCCCTGATGAAGGTCACGGGCAGGCGCTGGTAGGTAGGCATGATGACGGACATAACGCGGCTCTTTGGGTACTAGTTGACCGAGAAAAGCGCGCAAGGATACCAGCTGTCGAGCGCTAGAAAAGCCCAAATGCTACCGCGCCAGTTGGAATCGAGCTCGGCGGACCCTTAGGGCCCTTCTGTCTCTTTGCCTTGCATTGGCGCAGGGCTGTCCCTATCAGTACAATAGCGCCGCATTTGAGGGCACCAAGGTCCTCTTCTTAGGAGACGTCAATGGACATCATGGAAACGATCAAGGATCAGATCGCCAACAACCGGGTCATTCTTTACATGAAAGGATCGCCCAATCAGCCCCAGTGTGGGTTTTCGGCGCGTGCGGTGCAGGCATTGATGGGGTGCGGTGAAAAATTCGCCTACGTAGACATCCTGTCAAATCCGGATATCCGCGCCAATTTGCCAATCTACGCCAACTGGCCGACCTTTCCCCAGCTCTGGGTAGATGGCGAATTGATCGGTGGTTGCGACATCATCACTGAGATGCACGAGAGTGGAGAGCTCAAAGAAGTGGTATGCGGCACGGGCAACAGCGCCTAACTGCCCTGCACCGGCGGCCTCAGTCCGCCGGTTTCACGCTGTTCATGGCGGTTTGTAGGTAGTTCTGTTCGCCTACCCGGTCCATCAGCGATAACTGGGTTTCAAGCCAGTCAATATGCTCCTCCTCGGCATCGAGGATGCGCTGGAATAAATCCCTCGTCACGTAATCACCCACCGACTCACAGTGGCTGACTGCCTCTTTAAGATTAACGTGCGCTATGTGCTCCAATTTAAGGTCGCACTCCAGCATCTCTCTGGGGTTTTCTCCGATCAAAAGCTTGCCCAAATCCTGCAGGTTTGGAATACCCTCGAGAAACAAGATGCGCTCGACCAGCTCGTCGGCATGTTTCATCTCATCAATCGATTCGTGGTACTCATGGTCGGCAAGTTCCTTTAGTCCCCAATCTTTAAACATTTTGCTGTGCAAAAAATACTGATTGATCGCGACCAGCTCGTTACCGAGCACGGTATTTAGATGGCTTATGACTTTGGGATCGCCTTTCATGAGACCTCGGGGATTACTGAATGGATAGAGAGAGAAAAGTATAGCCTGAGGCTAGGCTCACACCAAGAGGATTTCTATTAAGCCGTTGATTTTTATGGCCTTAATTGAGAATCAGAGAGGTTCTCAAAGGCATTTGAGAATTAGGCGACGGCGAGATCAGCAGGGTAAAAGCGTGGGGCCTGGTCGCGTTGAGCCAATTGGTTGTGCACGATATCAGTAGCAAGACACTCGCAGCTGCCGCATTGAGTGGAGACGCCCAGCTGGGCCTGAACCTCGGCAAAATTACGCGCACCGGCATCTACGCATCGCTGAAGATCCGAATCGGTCACGCCTTTACAGAGACATACGTACATGACCCCATGGTTATGCAAGTGAGAATCGTTGTCAACTGCATTTGCAATAAAAATTCGCGTGTCGCGGCACCGGTGAGGGCGCGGCTATAATACGGGCCCGATATTGGAGAGCGTACAGTGTCAGTTCAGGAGCTCATGCAACAGATTGGCGCGGCTGCGCGCGCGGCGTCGCGCCAGGTTGCCGCATCGTCAGCCGCCACACGCAATGCAGCCTTGTTGGCTATTCGAGATCGTATAGCCGATAGCCGCAGTGCGCTGCTTCTGGCCAACGCTGAGGACCTTGACCGCGGTCGAGTGCAGTCACTGGAGGCGGCGCTATTGGATCGCTTAGCGCTCAATGAGGCCCGCATAGATGGCTTAATTACCAGCTTGGAGCAGGTGGCGGGCCTGCCGGATCCGGTGGGCGCCATCGATAACGTGCGCACGATGGATTCGGGTATCCGTGTAGGCAAAATGCGCGTGCCTTTAGGCGTCATTGGTATCATTTATGAGTCACGACCCAACGTTACCATTGAGGCCGCGAGTCTTTGTTTGAAGGCGGGCAACGCGGCCGTGCTGCGCGGTGGCTCAGAGGCTATTGCGTCTAACACGCTGCTAGGTGATCTGATCGCGCAGGGCTTGGCAGCATCGGGTCTCCCCGAGACTGCCGTGCAGGTGGTGGGAACTACCGATCGCGCGGCGGTGGGAGCCATGATTACCCAGCCTGAATATATCGATATCGTCATACCGCGGGGTGGAAAAGGTTTGATCGAGCGAATCTCGGGTGAGGCCCGGGTACCTGTACTCAAGCACTTAGACGGTATCTGTCACGTCTATATCGACGATGAGGCCGACCCTGAGAAGGCGCTGGCTATTACGCTCAATGCAAAAACCCAGCGCTACGGGACGTGTAACACGCTGGAGACCCTATTGGTTGCAGAGGCAGCTGCAAAGCAATTACCCACGATTGCGCAAGCACTAGCGGAGGCGGGTGTTGAGTTACGGGGCTGCGAACGCGCTCGCAAGGCGGCTGCCGTGATTGCCAAGGATGCAACTCATGAGGACTGGGGTACAGAGTATTTGGCGCCGATTCTGTCTATCAAGGTGGTTGAAGGTGTGGAGGGAGCCATGGACCACATTGCGCGTTACAGCTCGGGTCATACTGAGAGTATCGTGACTGAGAATTACACCACCGCCATGCGATTTTTGCGCGAAGTCGATTCCAGTTCGGTCATGGTCAATGCCTCGACACGCTTTGCCGACGGCTTTGAATACGGTCTGGGCGCCGAAATCGGTATCTCCACCGACAAGTTGCATGCGCGCGGGCCCGTGGGTCTTGAGGGGCTAACCTCCAGTAAATACATTGTGTTCGGTGACGGGCACGTTAGACGTTGATGTCACAAACACCGGCAGCTGTCGGATTGCTGGGGGGTACGTTTGACCCCGTCCATCGCGGGCACATCGCCTGCGCTGATTGGGCGCGGCAACTATTGGGTCTCAGTCAACTCCGCCTCCTCCCTGCGGCAGTGCCGCCGCTCAAGGCCCAAACGGGGGCATCGGCCGAGCAGCGCGCTGAGATGGTGGCACTAGCCTGCGCCGACCACCCCGGACTATGCTGCGACCCGCGAGAGCTCAGGCGGCCCGGTTCATCTTTTACCTGGCAAACGTTGACTGAATTGCGCGCGGAGTTGAGCGCTGAGACCCCGCTGGTTTTCGTGCTAGGCGAGGATTCGCTCGCCGGACTTGAAAAGTGGTATCGCTGGCAGGACTTGTTAGGCCTTTGTCATCTTGCCGTATTGCGTCGGGGCGACACGCCATTAGCACTCTCCCCGGGGCTGGCTCAAATGCTAGAACAACGGGTCACTGAACCGGAGTACTTGCTTGGTTCAGCTGCCGGCGGCGTGACCTGGCTCAAGCAGCCACTATGTGAGATCTCCTCTACGATGGTGCGGGCGAGATTACTCACGGGCGCGCCCGTCGATTCGTTACTACCTTCACCGGTAATAGAGTATATTAAGCGTCATGATATTTATCTCCCTTCAGCTACTGACTGAGCCCACCGAGTGGTCTTGCCAGTGAGCGCGCCCAAACCTGCTAATCCCGATATGTTTACAGAACTGGTACTCGATGCGTTGGATGACATCAAGGCAGTCGATCCGGTGGTAATTGACGTGCGGGAATTGAGCTCAGTCATGGATATTCTGGTCGTGGCTAGTGGTACCTCGACACGTCACGTGAAGTCCTTAGCAGACAATGTCATCGTCAAAGCCAAGGCCGAGGGGTATCGCCCTATCGGTGTGGAAGGCCAAAATGCGGGCGAATGGGTGTTGGTGGATTTTGGTGATTTGGTGCTGCACGTCATGCAGCCAGCAACGCGAAGTCTCTATGACCTGGAACGTCTTTGGACCAATCCCACTGCGGCTGACTGATGCGGATTCGCGTGTTGGCAGTGGGGACACGCATGCCCGCATGGGTAGCCGAAGGCGTCAAGGAATACCAAAAGCGTTGTCCCAAAGAGTGGCAACTCAGTTGGTGTGAAATCCCGGTGGCAAAGCGTCAAGGCGCCTCTGCCGACCAGCTTATGGCGCTCGAGGCCCAAAGTATTCGTCGTCAATTGAAAGCCAGCGAGCAAATTGTGGCATTGGATGTGCGAGGCGCACTAGTGAGCACAGAGGACCTAGCGGCTCACATTACCGACTGGCAGATGACCGGCCAAGATACGGCGCTCGTGATTGGTGGGCCCGAGGGTATCGCGCCCGAGCTTTTGCGCGAGGCTCATTACCGGTGGTCGTTGGGAAAAATTACCCTGCCGCATCCGCTGGTGAGGGTCCTTCTGACTGAGCAGCTCTACCGAGCCTGGTCCATCAATGCTCAGCATCCCTATCACAGGGGCTGATATATGCCACCACTTCGCGACGCGCTCAGTGACACCGGTCGAGAATACGCCATTGTTCGCACGCGCTTGACCGTATCGGCCCTGCTGATTGTTGCCCTCCTGGCAACACTGGTTTATCGCTATTACAGCTTACAAGTTATTAATTATGCGCAGTATCTGACTCAGTCGGACAACAATCGCATTCGGGTTCAAACAGTGCCCCCGAGGCGCGGCTTAATCACCGACCATAAAGGCCGCTTGTTGGCAACCAATCTCCCGAGCTACCGCCTCAGTGTGGTGCTGGAAGAGACCGCGTCGCTGGATCAGCTCCTCTTGGATCTTGGCACCCTTGTTGAGCTCGAAGCGGATGACATTGAAGATTTTAAACGGCGTCGCCGCCGTCGTCGGCCCTATGAGCCGGTCGCCCTAAAGTTTGCTCTTAACGAGCATGAGATAGCCAAGCTTGGCGTTAATCTTCATCGGCTCGATGGCGCTGTGATAGAGGCACAATTGACCCGTCATTACCCAGAGGCGGAGCTGTTAAGTCACGTTATTGGCTATGTGGCACGGATCAGTGAGCGCGATCTCGAAAATATCGAGGCTGAGGCTTATCAGGGAACCAGCCATATCGGCAAGGTGGGGTTGGAGCGCCAGTATGAATCGGTACTGCATGGGCAGCTCGGTTTCCAACAGGTGGAGGCCAATGCCCACGGTCAAATTCTTCGCACGATTGAGAGCGAGCCACCGCGCCACGGAGCCGACTTACAGCTGTACCTCGACTTGGATTTACAGCGGGTTGCTGCTCAAGCATTGGGCGCTCAGCGCGGCGCGGTGGTGGCGCTAGATCCACGTACAGGCGGTGTTTTAGCGATGGTGTCTAATCCCGGCTATGACAGTAACCTTTTCGTCAATGGTATTAGCACACAGGATTACAGTGCGCTGAGAGATTCACCAGACGTGCCGCTGTTTAACCGAGTTGTGCAGGGGCAGTACCCACCCGGATCAACAGTAAAACCCATGATTGCTTTGGGAGCTTTAGAGCTAGGCTTTGCCAAACCTGAAGACACGGTGCCCGACCCTGGCTGGTATCAAATTACGGGAGATCCTCGCCGCTATCGCGATTGGATTTTACGCATTCGGGGAACCGGACATGCGCCGGAGGTGGATATGCGTATGGCAATCGCCGAGTCCTGCGACGTGTACTACTACGACTTGGCGCGCCGAATGGGTATCGACAATGTGGCGTCGTCATTACGTCCCTTTGGATTGGGGCAGAGCACCTCCATAGATACTACGGCTGAGCAAAATGGGTTGATACCTGATAGTGAATGGAAAAAACGTCGCTACCAGCAGCCTTGGTACCCCGGCGAAACCTTATCGGCGGGGATTGGACAGGGTTATATGTTGGCCACGCCAATACAGCTCGCCCAGGCGGTGAGCGTACTGGCCAATAGAGGCGCAAGCTTTGAGCCTTCATTAGTGAAACGTATTGGGGATGCCGCAGTGCGAGGTGCGCAGCGAACCCCAGTTGAGGCCAGTCCCGATCATTGGGCAACCGTCATTGCCGCCATGATGGATGTGGTGCATACGCCGCGCGGTACGGCAGCGGCTATTGGACGCAACCTGCCCTACACTATCGCCGGCAAGACCGGCACTTCACAGGTCATCAGTATCGCGCAAGATGCGGTTTACGATGAGACGGAAATTGACGAGCGTCACCGTAACCACGGTTGGTTCATCGCGTTTGCACCGGTCGACCGGCCGCGTATTGCCGTTGCGGTATTGGCGGAAAATGGCGGCGGGAGTAGTGCGGCCTATCCGGTGGCGCGCGCCGTGATGGATGCCTGGTTAGCGGAGGGTGATAGCGATGTCTGAAACGGCGCGCTTCCTGTCAGATACCGATCGAGATTTCACCCGCAGAGCATCGGTTGCTCAGGTGCTGCATATTGATCCTTGGTTATTGCTGCCCATATTGACGGTGATGTTTGCGGGGTTGTGGGTGCTATACAGCGCTTCCGATGCTGATTGGGATACGGTGTCACGGCATTTGCGCAATCAAATTATCGCCTTCGTAGCGATGCTTATCATGGCCCGGTTTCGTCCGGATACCGTGCGAAGGTTGGGGCCAATGGCCTTCGCAGGCGTGTTGGTGTTGCTTGTGTTGGTGCCTCTGGTGGGTGT
>CAYPPU010000018.1:14799-41935 GCA_964412695.1 uncultured Alteromonadaceae bacterium
GCTGCGGCTTCATTGTGGCCCGCCTGGCAATACTTGTTAAAAGATTATCAGCGCCAGCGTATCCTCACTTTGTTGAACCCAGAGGCTGATCGTTTAGGTGCCGGTTGGAACATTATTCAGTCTAAGACCGCGATTGGTTCTGGGGGTTGGAACGGCAAGGGCTGGCTCGAGGGCACGCAATCCCATCTAGACTTTCTGCCGGAGAGCCAAACCGACTTCATCATTGCGGTATTGGCCGAAGAATTTGGGTTCGTGGGCGTGGTGCTATTGCTTGCGCTTTATGTGCTCATCATCGGGCGGGGTTTACTGATTAGTCTGAACGCGCAATCGGGATTTGGACGCCTCCTCGCGGCGGCACTGACGCTGACGTTTTTTGTGTACGTATTTGTGAATATGGGTATGGTGGCCGGTATCCTGCCAGTAGTGGGCGTGCCGTTGCCGCTTGTTAGCTTTGGTGGCACTTCCATGGTGACTTTGATGGTGGGTTTTGGTCTGTTGATGGCGATCTCTACAGAGCGGCGAATGTTGTCGCGCTGATAGATTGCCAGCACAAGGTTTATTTGTACCCGCGGGGGTCCCCCGCAGTTTTGCAGTGTGTTATGTAGGGTGGCGTCACAGTAGACAAACAGGAGAAGAATTTTGACTTCGCGCGTTGTTCCCTTTGTTTTGGTTATGGTTTTGGGTTCGCTGGTGACTACCGCGGTTGCCGGCGACTATGAATCCAGCCCTGCTGCCGCCGCCGTCATAGATGCAGCTGTAGCGCGCGGCGTGGACAGAGACTGGGCCGAAGCTGTGGTAGGCGAGGCGCAGAAACAGCAGAGTATCCTCGATGCGATATCCAGGCCGGCCGAGAAAACTAAGGCTTGGCGGGACTATCGAAAAATATTTGTGACACCCGAACGTGCCCAGGCCGGAGTCGACTTTGCTAAGACCCATGGGAAGATCTTGACCGATGTCGCGAAGCGCACAGGTGTTCCTTCAGAGGTGATCGTTGCCATCATCGGCGTGGAAACTTATTACGGCCGGATTGCAGGCAGCTATCGTGTAATTGATGCGCTGGCAACGTTAGCCTTTGACTATCCGAAACGCGCGCCTTTCTTTACCGGCGAGCTTGAGCATTTCTTGGTCTTGGCATACCAGGCGGGCAAAGATCCTCTAGCCCTGAAAGGATCCTATGCGGGCGCCATGGGCTACGGCCAGTTCATGCCCTCCAGCTACAACCACTATGCGGTGGATCATGACGGCGATGGGATTGCTGATATTTGGGACAACCCCGCTGATGCCATATACAGCGTCGCGAATTATTTTCGGGAGCACGGATGGCGCGCGGGACAGCCGGTGGTGGTACCTGCTGTTGGTGCGTCAGCGGAGCCGGCGATGTTTGATGGCAAGCTTAAACCTGAGCGCACGGTGGGAGAGTTGGCAAATTTGGGCTTTGCACCGCAGCAGCCCATCGATATTGATGCCAAGGCAACGGCAATGCGGCTGGAGGGAGATGCGGGCAATGAATACTGGCTGGGCCTGCACAACTTCTATGTCATAACCCGATACAACCACAGCGCCATGTATGCCCTAAGTGTTTGGCAGTTAAGCCAGCTCATTGCCGAGGGTATGGCGGGCGCCTGAAGTCATGAAGCGTTATTGGCTAGTATGGCTGTTACCGGCTTTGTTGTTGGGTTGTGCAGGTGCGTCACGCCCTAAGGTCACCGATACAGCACCGCCAGCCGTCAAGCCCGAAGTCATACAGGATGCCGTGCCTTACCCGGCTCCAATCCTGCGAGCCGGTAATACCAGCCCATACACCGTGCTGGGAAAGAGCTATCAGGTTATGCGCAGCGCGCAGGGCTATCGCGAGGAGGGCGTGGCGTCTTGGTACGGTCTGAAATTTCACGGTCGCAAAACTGCGAATGGGGAGCGCTTTAACAGTTACTTGGCAACCGCTGCGCATAAGACGCTGCCTATACCCACTTGGCTCAAGGTGACCAATTTGGTTAACAACCGTCAGATAGTGGTGAAAGTTAACGACCGCGGACCGTTTCACGGTGATCGGCTTATTGATCTCTCCTACGGCGCGGCGCTGAAGCTGGGTTTTGCCGACGCGGGAACAGCAAAGGTACTGCTGGAGGCTATCGACGTCCCCGGCATGACGGATCTGCGTCCGCAATCAACCGGGGTTTACCTGCAGGTAGGTGCTTATGCCCATCAGGCGTCGGCGCAGACGGTACGTGAGCAAGTGGCAAAAGTGCTGGAAGCGCCGATAACGGTTGAGCAGGCTTCAAGTGGTGGGTCCACCGTCTATCGGGTTCGGGTGGGGCCGCTGCAGTCAGAGCAAGCGCGGGAGCAAGTGCGACGTCAGTTGCAGGCCGCGGGGCTGCTCTAGTCTCCACCAATGCGCTATTTTTGATCTGCTGGACCGGAGGCTGCTACCATCACGCCCCGGTGATAACGCAGTTGGGAGAATGAGGCATGATCAGGGGTTTGTTGTTTGCATTAATGGCCATGCCAGTTCTGGCCGCGCCCTTGGTACCCGATCCCCCACTGATTAATGCCGATGCCTATATCTTGATTGACCATGCTACCGGCACGGTCATTGCCGAAAAACAGGCCGACCAGCGCCTCCCGCCGGCAAGCCTTACGAAGCTCATGACCGCCTACATACTGGCAGAAGAAGTTTCTCAGGGGCGACTTAATCTCGAGGACTCGGTGACGGTAAGCCGCAACGCGTGGTCACAAAATCCAACGTTCAGCGGATCGTCCCTCATGTGGATTGAGCCTGGGAAAACGGTGACTGTAGCGGAGCTGGAAAAAGGCATCGTCATTTCCTCAGGCAACGATGCTACTGTGGCGATAGCTGAACACATTGCGGGCACCGAGGCGGCGTTCGCCGATTTGATGAATCGATACGCCCAAGAGCTCGGCTTAAGCGCCACCCACTATCGTAACAGTCACGGATTACCGGCCGAGGGCCATGAGACCAGTGCACGCGATCTGGCAGCATTGGCTTCAGCGACTATCCGTAATCACCCAGATCGTTACGCCATTTATAAGCAGCAGACGTTCACTTACAACAATATCTCCCAACGAAATCGCAATAAGCTGTTGTTCGAGGACCCGACCGTTGATGGCTTGAAGACCGGGTACACATCAGTGGCAGGTTACGGGCTGGTTGCTTCGGCCGAGCGCAACGGTATGCGGCTGGTGTCAGTGGTATTGGGGAGTGCGAGCACCCGCTCGCGCGCTGTTGAAACCAAGTCATTGTTGAATTACGGCTTCCGGTTCTTTGAGACCTTAAGCCCCCTGAAAGCGGGGCAAGAGTTGGGTATTGCGCCGGTGTGGCAGGGGCTGAGCGATACGGTGCGAGTCGGTGTAGCCAGTGATATTACGTTGACCGCAGCGCGCAGCAAGCAAACGCCAGCGATCAGCTACGCCGTTGATGAGGCCCTCAGGGCGCCGATTGAGGCGGGGCAGACGCTGGGTGATGTGACCGTCAGTGTCGAGGGTGAAATCTTGGCGCAATTACCGTTAGTGGCTTTGGATGCCGTTGAGCAGGCTGGATTTTTTGCACGCTTGTGGGATGCTTTCTTGCTGTGGTTAAACGGCCTGTTTGGGTGATCACTACGCCATGACCTCTCCAGACGATACGCCACCCGATGCGCCCAAGATTGAGTTTCCCTGCGCCTATCCAATTAAGGTTCTGGGCCGAGAACAGCCCAACTTCCAAGCACTAATCCTGGCAGTATTTGATCGGCATGCCCCCGGTTTTGATCGTCAGAGTATCGCCGTAAAGACCAGTCGTGCCGGTACCTTTGTGTCGATTACAGTAACGATAGAGGCCTCCGGCCCAGACCAATTGGCGGCTATTCACCAGGACCTTATGGCCACTGGTTGCGTGTCAATGGTGATCTAATGCGCCAGCGCCACCTGGGGCTGGTAGATTATCAGTCGACATTTGAAGCCATGAAACGCTTCACGGCTGAGCGGACTGTCGATACAGAGGATGAGCTCTGGCTGCTGCAACATCCATCCGTTTTTACCCAAGGCATCTCCGGTAAGGTTGAGCACCTGTTGGCGCCGGGCGATATCCCCGTTGTACAAATAGATCGAGGCGGGCAGGTGACCTATCACGGTCCGGGCCAATGGGTTGCTTACGTTCTGTTTGATTTAAAGCGCGCGCACATGGGGGTGCGCGAACTCGTGACTGCCATCGAGCAAGCAGTGGTGAACCTGCTAAGTGACTACCATATCGCCGCTGCCCCAGATGCTTCTGCGCCAGGTGTTTACGTAGAGGGTGAAAAAATCGCCTCACTGGGTCTAAAGGTCAGTCGAGGACGCTGTTATCACGGTGTGGCGCTTAACGTGGATATGGACCTGGAGCCCTTCGAGCGCATCAACCCCTGTGGCTACGCTGGGTTGAAGGTCACCTCGCTTGCCCAGCGTATTGCGCCCGAGAAACCCGACATGGCGACCGTGGGGCGTCAATTGTTGGCCTGTCTTGAGCGCCAACTGCTGGCATAATCGCGCTCCCCTAAGGAGTGAGCATGTCTGAGTTATCTCGCGAAATTGGTGCCCGGCGCACTTTTGCCATTATTTCCCACCCGGATGCGGGTAAAACCACCATGACGGAGAAGTTACTGCTATTGGGCAGTGCTATTCAGGTGGCGGGGTCGGTCAAGGGTAAACGCGGCCCTCATGCTACGTCGGATTGGATGTCACTGGAGCAGGAGCGAGGCATCTCTGTGACGTCCTCGGTCATGCAGTTTCCTTACGCCGACTGTGTGGTCAATTTGCTGGATACACCGGGGCACGAGGACTTTTCCGAGGACACCTATCGCACGCTTACGGCAGTGGACTCGGCGCTAATGGTGATTGATGGCGCTAAAGGGGTCGAGGACCGCACCATTAAACTGATGAATGTCTGTCGCTTGCGCGATACGCCGATTATCAGCTTCGTTAACAAACTCGATCGCGATATTCGCGACCCAATCGAATTGCTGGATGAAATTGAGTCGGTGCTGGGAATCGCGGCAGCGCCTATCAACTGGCCCATCGGTATGGGCGGTTTTTTAAAAGGCGTTTACAACCTTTACACCGATGTCGTACACGTTTACCAGTCGGGCAACAATGCCGTTTTGCCACCCGATATTCAGATTGCGGGTCTGGACTCCCAGGAGGCGCGGGCGCTTCTGGCTGATGAATATGAGGCATTTTGTGATGAGATCGAGTTGGTTCGCGGAGCCAGTCACGACTTTGACAAGGATGCTTTTTTTTCCGGACAGCTGACGCCAGTATTCTTTGGCACCGCGTTGGGTAATTTTGGAGTGAGAGAAATGCTCGATCGCTTCGTTGAGTGGGCGCCGGCGCCACAGCCTCGAGCCACCCAGAGTCGCAAAGTGGATGCTTTTGAGCAGCCTTTTTCCGGATTCGTTTTTAAAATTCAAGCCAACATGGACCCCAAGCATCGGGATCGAATTGCCTTTGTTCGTGTCTGTTCAGGTCGGTATACCAAAGGCATGAAAATGACCCACGTTCGCATCGGTAAAGAGGTCAAGATTGCGGATGCCGTGACCTTCAAAGCCGGTGAGCGGGTACTGGTGGACGAAGCAGTATCAGGCGATATTATCGGCTTGCATAACCATGGCACCATCCAGATTGGCGATACCTTTACTAACGGTGAAGCGCTGAGGTTTACCGGTATCCCGCATTTTGCGCCGGAACTGTTTCGTCGCATTCGCCTGCGCGACCCTATGAAGTTAAAAGCCTTACAAAAGGGCTTGCAGCAATTATCAGAGGAGGGTTCGACGCAGGTTTTTTCGCCGCTTAACAGCACGGATTTAATTGTCGGGGCGGTGGGGCAGTTGCAGTTTGACGTGGTGGCTTATCGACTGCAGGACGAGTACAAGGTCGAGGCAGTGTACGAGCCGGTAACGGTTTATACCGCGAGATGGATAGAGGCCGATGATCCGCGCAAGCTCGATGAATTTAGAAAAAAAGCCGCCGACAATCTGTCTGAAGACGGCGGTGGGTACCTAACCTATTTGGCCCCGACGCGGGTTAATTTATCGTTAATGGAAGAGCGCTGGCCCGATATTCGCTTCCGCGAAACCCGTGAGCACTAGGCTGAGATTATAGGCGCCGCCGTCGAGTGCGGAACGCTTAGAGCAGCTTTTCGATATCGGCAGCAATTTTTTCCGGCTTGGCGGCGCTACCATAACGTTTAACGACATTGCCCTCGCGGTCTACCAAGAATTTCGTAAAGTTCCACTTGATTGACCCGGTTCCCAAAATGCCCGATGCCTGTTTTCGCAGCCATTGGTAGAGTGGGTGACTGCCCGCACCATTCACCTCGATTTTCGCGAAAATGGGAAAGCTGGCGCCGTAGTTCAGGCTGCAGAACTCCACAATCTCGCTCTCGGTACCCGGCTCCTGTTTGCCGAACTGGTTGCAGGGAAAGGCAAGCACGTCAAAACCCTGAGCGTGGTAATTCTGCTGTAAAGCTTCAAGACCTTCGTATTGTGGCGTGAAACCGCATTTTGAGGCGGTGTTTACAATCAACAATACCCGTCCGCGATAGTCGCCCAAGGAGACTGACTGATGATCGGCGCGGTCTGCGGTGAAATCGTAAAGTGCTGACATGCTGTGTCCTTGTGGTCGTTGTATCCAAAACGTTTACGTTACCGCGTTGTAGTGAGATCAACCTCTGAGGTAGGTCTCTAATTCTAAATCGGTGACGCGACGACGGAATTCGTCCAACTCCTGCTGTTTGCTCTCGGTGAAAATGTCGATAAACGGCGCGCTGAGATAGTGAGCTAAACGATCGGAATGCATAAACCGATCGATGGCGAGATCCATCAGTGTCGGAAGTGGCGGTAAGTCGTGTTCCATTGCCCAGGCGTTGCCGACAACCGCGGGGGGCGGACTTTGCCGCTGCTCTAAGCCATGTGCGATACCCGTGAGCACTGCTGCTAGCGCTAGATAGGGATTGGCATCGGCTCCAGCTACCCGGTGTTCGATCCGCGTTGCAGCAGATGGGCCGGCGGGGATGCGCAGTGCGGTGGTACGGTTGTCATAGCCCCATGTCGCTACGGTGGGGGCGTGATTGCCCGCCTGAAAGCGGCGGTAGGCGTTGAAGCTGGGCGCAAAAATCAGCATGGAGTCGGCCATGAGATCCATGCAGCCCCAAAGCGCATGCCCCAGGCGCTCGGACCCACGGTCGTCGCCACTATCAAAGATATTGCGACCGTTCTGATCGAGTACGCTGCAATGGACGTGCATGCCATTACCGGCGGTATCGTCCATGGGCTTCGGCATAAAGCTGGCGATCATGCCAAATCGACTGGCAATGGTGCGAATACCGCGCTGCATGCGAATAATTTGATCGGCCAGCGCCAACACGTCGGTGCTGTGTGCCATGTTAATTTCAAACTGGGCTGGCGCGGCTTCCTTAACAATACCTTCGTAGGGCAAGCCTTGAATCTCAAAAGCTTCGCGCAAGGCCTCTAGCATCTTGGCATGCCGGTCAAGCTCATCCAGCGCGTAGAGGTTGCCCCCGAGGTTTTCTCTGTCGACCAGGGCCTCTCTCAAGGGACGCCCGTGCCCCGGGTCCGGCAGCAGGCTAAATTCCAATTCTGCAGCCACACAGGGCAGCAGCTGCTGCGCTTCAAAAGTGGACAGGACGCGCGCGAGTACCTGCCGGGGGTCTCCCATAAAAGGTTGGTCTTGTTCGCACAGCATAGTCATGAGCAGTTGCCCCTGATCCACGCCGCGCTCACCGAGGATCGGTCGAAGCGATCCCTCGATTACGTGGCAGTAACCGTCAATATCGCCATTGTCATAGGAGAGCCGGGGGGTGTCTCTGCCCCAAATGTCCATACCCAGTGCTGACTGGGGGAGCTTTAAGCCATTTTCTAACACGGTGTATATCTTGCTGCGCGGAATCCATTTTCCGCGTGCGACACCGTTACAGTCGGTGATTAACGCCTCGAACATGGTAACGCGAGGATACTCCTCGAGAAATTGATCCACTTCCTGTCGCATGTTGTCTCTCTGCTTGATGTGACCCAGATTAGTCACTCGCTATGGCTGTTATCGCCGTCCCAGTTTATGTCTTGAGTCCGCCAGTGCCGTGACCAAGCGCTATAAACCTTGTCGCTATAGGTATGGCTGCCCAGTGAGCCGTTGTAGGCTGCCAGCGCCCTGCGTAGATTGCCCGACTCACGGTTTAGGTAAAAGCGAAGAATTGCGCAGCCGTAGCGCAAATTGACACGGGTTAGCAGTAAATTATCCTGAGGTCGTCCCAAAGTATCTTTCCAAAAGGGCATGACTTGCATAAACCCCTGGGCACCGGCTTTGGACACAGCGAAGCGATCAAATCGGCTCTCGACTTCGATAAGCGCCATGACGATTTCGGGTGGTAGTTGTTTCGACTGACTCGCTCTGTGCAATTCCCGTAAAAATGTCAGGCGGGTAGCCGAGTCGGGCATAAATGGGGTTAACCGCGTAGCACTATCAACTAACCAGACCTCCGCCTCAAAGCGATCCGTAAAAGCAGTATCTTTCGCCAATTCGGCTGCCAGAAAACGGCGAAGATCTTCTGGCGGATTTTCGGCTACTGATATCGGCGCTAGTAGGCCGATACCACTGGCGAGCAGTGCCAGCAGCCCGCGCTTACAGGCTGTCGAGTAGGTCGCGGATTCGGTTGAGCGCGTCATCGACGGCCACGTTGGTCGCCTGGTCGTCACCGCGGCGTTGCACTTCGAGTTGTCCCTCGGCCAGAGATCGTTCCCCAATCGTGACCCTAACAGGGACGCCGATTAGTTCCATTTCGGCAAACTTCACCCCTGGGCGCTCTTTCCGATCGTCCATAAGCACGTCTATCCCAGCAGCGGAGAGCTGTTGGTAAAGCCGTTCGGTGACCTCGGCAACGGCTGCCGATTTATCCATATTCAAGGGTACTAAAGCCACTTCAAAGGGGGCCATAGAGCGAGGCCAAATGATGCCGCGATCGTCGTAGTTCTGTTCGATGGCAGCCGCAATAACACGCGTGACACCAATGCCGTAGCACCCCATGATCATGGGAATCGTCTTACCGTTCTCGTCTAAGACAGTGGCACCCATGGCCTCGGAATATTTGGTCCCCAGCTGAAAGATATGGCCCACTTCGATGCCGCGCCGTATATCTAGGCGCCCCTGTCCGCAGGGGCTAGCATCGCCAGCCTCCACATTGCGAAGGTCGGCCTTCTCGAAGGTGGGCACATCGCGAGACCAACAGCCGCCTCGGAGGTGATGATCATCCTCGTTAGCGCCGCACACGAACTGAGCGATTGCCGCCGCACTGTGATCGACAATAATTCGTGTGTTGAGTCCAATGGGACCCAAAGAGCCAAAGCCCGCGCCAACTTGCGCGCGCACCCGGGTTTCGTCTGCCATGGTTAGCGGACTGACAACACCTTCTAATTTCTCGGCTTTGATAGTATTCAGTTGATGGTCACCGCGAATTACCAGGGCCACCAAGGTGTTGTCCTCGCCCTCCACGAACAATGTTTTCACGGTTTGCTCAATAGCGATGTCGGTACTGGAGACCAGGTCGTCAATGGTCTTGATGCCGGGGGTGGCAAATTTTTCCAAATCTGCCGCTTCTGCTGCGTCATCCGCATTGAGTGGCAAGGCCGCCGCGAGCTCGACGTTAGCGGCATAATCACTGTTATTAGAAAAGGCGATGGCATCCTCACCAGAGTCGGCTAACACATGAAACTCATGGGAGTGGCTGCCGCCAATAGACCCGGTATCAGCTTCTACCGGACGGAAATCCAGGCCCAAACGGCTGAAAATGGCGGTATAAGCTTCGTGCATTCGCCAGTACGTGGTCTCGAGGGACGCTTGATCCGCATGAAAGGAATAGGCGTCCTTCATGATGAACTCCCGCGATCGCATGACGCCAAAGCGTGGGCGGATTTCATCCCTAAATTTGGTTTGGATCTGGTACAGGTTAACGGGCAGTTGTTTGTAGCTCTTCAGCTCGCCGCGCCCTATGAATGTCACAATTTCTTCGTGGGTTGGACCCAGGCAAAAATCGCGCTCGTGACGATCGGTGAGTCTGGCCAGTTCGGGACCGTATTGTTCCCAACGACCCGATTCGTGCCAGAGTTCGGCAGGTTGCACAACCGGCATGCTGACCTCAAGGGCGCCCGCACGATTCATCTCTTCGCGGATTACGGTTTCGACTCGGCGCAGTACTCGAAGCCCCAATGGCATCCAAGTGTAAATACCGCCGGCAACGCGACGAATGAGCCCAGCACGAAGCATGAGTTGATGGGAGATAATTTCCGCATCGGCGGGCGTTTCTTTCAGAGTGGAGAGTAAGAACGTGCTGGCGCGCATAATGCGATCGCTGAACCAAAAAAAGGGCGCATAGTCTACTGACACAGCGTCGAAGGGTGAAGCCTCTGCCTGAAAAAAAATGGAAAATAGCGACGGTACTAAAAAATAAGGGGTTCTCGCGCTTGTTTTTCGTTTTACCCCTTGTTTTGTAGTGTTATCTGATCTTTAATCGCACTGCTGGTTGGCGCAGTCTAGGCTGCCTAGCCAGATGCTTAGTTCTCAAAGTCAACAACAACACAGGTAATAGACCCTTATGGCAAAGAAAGCAGCAGCCAAGAAAAAACCCGCCGCTAAAAAAGCCGCGCCTAAAGCAGCGCCGGCCGTGAAGGCGATCAAAACCAAAATGACCAAAACTCAAATCGTGGGCTCCATTGCGGACACCACCGGTCTGAGTAAGAAGCAAGTTGGTGAAGTCCTTGGTGCCCTCGAGAATTTGATCGAAGGCAGCATCAAGGCGCGTGCCGCCGGTGAGTTCGTTTTGCCCGGCTTGATGAAAATCACCACCGTGCGCAAGCCTGCCGTTAAGGCGCGCAAGGGTATCAACCCGTTCACGGGTGAAGAGACCATGTTCAAGGCGAAGCCAGCCAGCACCGCTGTGCGTATTCGTCCCTTGAAGAAGATGAAGGAATTCGCAAATTAATTCCTGATCGACCCTTGGCGGCAGCGTGCTGTCGCCCCGTGCCGGGGGAGCCGATCTCCCGGCGCTTTTTTGAGCCCTCCCCAAGTCAGTCTCCCGGCTCAAACTGTGGATTAAGCCGTAACTCCCTGCCTTTATTCAGTAGCCGGTTTCGGGTACCCTCCGCCACCTTGTTTTTTGTCCAACAGGCCTCACATTGCGATTGGGTGTTCCGACGCTATCTGGAGGGGTGATCGTGCCTATATACGAATATCAATGTACTGAGTGTTCACATGCGCTGGAGGCGATTCAGAAAATCGCTGATAAGCCGCTAATTGACTGCCCTGCCTGCGGAAAAGCCGGCCTGAAAAAACAGGTTAGTGCCCCGGCGTTTCGGCTGTCAGGTGGCGGTTGGTACGAAACTGACTTCAAAACCGGTAACAAGAAAAACTTGGCTGGGGATAAAAGTGCCGGTGGCGACAAGCCTGCAGCAGCCGACAGCAAATCCACCAAAAGTGATGCTGCGCCCGCTGCCTGATCCCGGGCAGATAATTTTTGACAACAGAGTCCGTTATGCGAAGCCACTACTGCGGTGATGTCCGCGAATCAGATATCGATCAAACAGTCACGATCACCGGATGGGTGGATCGCCGGCGGGACCATGGAGGCGTAATTTTCCTGGATATGCGTGATCGTGAGGGTATCGTGCAGGTGGTTTTTGACCCCGATACTGAGGAGCACTTCCAGCGGGCGGACAAAGTGCGCAGCGAGTATGTACTGGCTATCACAGGTCGAGTTCGGGCGCGTAGTGAGGGGACTATTAACCCCAATATGGCCACGGGCAGTATTGAAATCCTCGGTAAGTCGTTAGAAATTCTGAGTGAGGCTGCAACGCCGCCGTTTCCCCTCGACTCACATCACTCTGTCGGTGAGGACGTCCGGCTTAAATACCGTTACATGGACCTGCGTCGCCCTGAGATGCAACAACGGCTGATGGCACGGGCTAAAATCACCGCCAGCATCCGTCGGTATTTGGATGGAAACGGCTTTCTGGATATCGAGACACCGGTATTGACCCGCGCAACGCCTGAAGGCGCGCGCGATTACCTAGTGCCCAGCCGCACTCATCCCGGTAGTTTCTTTGCGTTGCCCCAGTCGCCTCAGCTGTTTAAACAGCTCCTGATGGTATCGGGCTTTGATCGTTATTATCAAATTGCGCGCTGCTTCCGCGACGAGGACCTACGTGCCGATCGTCAGCCTGAGTTCACACAGATCGATATTGAGACGTCGTTTCTGGACGAGAAGGCCATCATGGCGCTGACCGAGGGTATGGTGCAGGCGCTGTTCAAGGAACAGTTGAACGTTGAGCTGGGTCCGTTCCCGACCATGACTTGGCACGATGCGATGGAGCGCTTCGGTTCGGACAAGCCCGATTTGCGGGTGCCGTTTGAGTTGGTTTCAATCGACGACTTGATGGCGGAAGTGGAATTTCAGGTATTCAGTGGTCCTGCCAAGGATCCCGCCGGCCGCGTGGCCGCGCTAAAGGTGACCGGCGGCGCCAGTCTGTCGCGCAAGGAAATTGACGACTACACCGAGTATGTTTCTATATACGGTGCTAAGGGTTTGGCCTGGATTAAGGTCAATGATTTGAGTGCCGGCGTCGAAGGTTTACAGTCGCCGATATTGAAATTCATGCCCGATGCAGTGGTCGAGTCATTGATGACTAGGCTTGAGGCTGCTGACGGCGATATTGTGTTCTTTGGTGCCGACAAGCGTCAGGTGGTCAATGAGGCTCTGGGTGCGCTGCGCTTGAAGGTTGCTGAGGACATTGGTGCCGTGGGGGAAGGTTGGGCACCACTTTGGGTGGTCGACTTCCCTATGTTTGAAGACGATGGTCGAGGTGGTTTGACGCCACTGCACCACCCTTTCACCGCGCCAGCTTGTGATCTCGATGCGCTGAAGGCGGATCCAGCCTCTGCACTCTCCCGTGCTTATGACATGGTTTTAAATGGTAGCGAAATTGGAGGCGGCTCCATCCGTATCCATCGCTCGGATATGCAGCAGGTGGTATTTGAGGTACTCGGCATCGATGAGGCCGAAGCCGAGGAGAAATTTGGCTTTTTGCTGTCGGCGCTAAAATACGGCGCGCCGCCCCACGGCGGCCTTGCGTTTGGTTTGGATCGACTGGTGATGCTGATGGTCGGTGGTCAATCTATTCGTGACGTTATTGCCTTCCCTAAAACCCAAACAGCGGCCTGTGTGATGACCGATGCGCCAGGTGAGGTGTCTGAAGAGCAGCTACGCGAGTTGAGTATTCGGTTGCGCAAGATAGAGACGCCGGCGCAGTAATCAGGCAGTACGACGGAATTACACGGAGAGCATAGTCGTGGCAGGGCATAGTAAGTGGGCAAATATCAAGCATCGAAAGGCCGCCCAAGATGCCAAACGGGGCAAGTTGTTTACCAAGTTGATTCGCGAATTGGTGGTGGCCGCCAAGCAGGGCGGTGGTATCGTCGAGGACAATCCGCGGTTGCGAGCGGCGGTCGATAAGGCGCTCGGCGCCAATATGACTAGAGACACCATCGATCGCGCGATTGCGCGCGGCGCTGGAAATAACGATACCGACAACATGGAAGAGCTCACCTACGAGGGCTATGCCCCCGGTGGTGTTGCAGTACTCGTGGAAGTGATGACCGATAATCGCAATCGGACGGTGGCCGAAGTGCGCCACGCCTTCAGCAAACGCGGTGGTAATCTAGGTACAGACGGTTCAGTGGCCTATTTATTTGAACGCAAGGGTTCAATCGCTTTTGAGCCCGGTGCCGACGAAGATCAAATCATGGAGGTGGCACTGGAGGCCGGTGCCGAAGATATCGTTGCCAACGATGACGGCTCGATCGATGTCACTACCGCTTGGGAGGATTTTGCCGGTATCAAACAGGCACTGACGGACGCGGGCTTGAACCCAGCTGGCGGTGAAGTGACCATGATCCCGAGTACTACGGTAACGCTCGATCTCGAAGGGGCCGGCTCGGTGATTGGGCTGGTGGATATGCTTGAGGATCTCGATGACGTCCAAAACGTTTACACCAACGCCGATATCCCCGAAGACGTACTCAACGCTCTCTAAAAAACCTTCGTAAAATGTGACCCCGCCGCGCTTCTGGTTCAGAATAGCGCCAAGGGGAGGGCGCTTATGACAGTCGTGCTGGGTATTGATCCAGGCTCGCGCAAAACAGGTTTCGGTATTGTTGATGTGGCCGGGGGCAAGGCGAGCTATGTCAGCAGTGGCGTCATACGTCTGCCAGTGCAGGCATCGATCCCCGAACGCTTAGGCGTCTTGTTCGACAATCTCGAGCAGATAATCACCGAGTTTTCGCCTGCTGAATTGTCTATCGAACAGGTTTTTATGGCGAAAAGCGCGGGTGCTGCTCTGAAGTTGGGTCACGCAAGGGGGGCAGCGATTGCTATTTGCGTTCGTCATGGCTTAGCGGTGCACGAGTACGCGGCGCGATTGATCAAGCAGGCCGTCGTGGGTACCGGTGCTGCTACCAAAGAGCAGGTTCAGCACATGGTCAAGACCACCCTCGGTTTGCCAGCAAGCCCTCAGGAGGATGCGGCCGACGCGCTGGCCGCGGCGCTCTGTCATGTATACAGTCGACGTAATCGGCTTCTGCAGGTAGCCGACTAGGCATGCGATTCATTAATCACACAATCCGAGAGTACCCCTAGCAATGTTGGCATTCATACGCGGTCAGCTGGTTTCCAAAACTCCGCCCGAGGTAGTGGTGGATGTGGGCGGTGTCGGTTATGAAATTCAAGTGCCCATGACCACCCTGTACCAGCTGCCGGAGCTCGGGCAAGAGGTCAAATTGCTGACCCACTTTGTGGTGCGGGAAGATGCCCAACAACTATTCGGTTTTTGTGAGCAGGAGGACCGCCGATTATTCCGGGAGTTAATCAAAGTCAGCGGCGTGGGACCGCGCTTGGCGCTAACGTTGCTGTCGGGTATGGATGCACGCGCTTTTGCGCGCTGTTTACAGCGGGATGACATTGCCGCACTGGTTGCGCTTCCGGGGGTGGGGAAAAAGACCGCTGAGCGTCTTGTGGTTGAAATGCGAGATAAAGCCGGTAAGTGGCTGGAGACCCTGTCGCCCGAGGCCATGAATCCCGCCCAACCTGCGTCGACAGAGCCGGCCGCTATCGATTACCGAGAGGAGGCCGAGCAGGCGCTGGTTGCGTTGGGCTACAAACTGGCTGAGGCGGCGCGGTGGGTGGCCAGCGTTGATGATGACAACATTGATTCTAGCGCTGAACTTATTCGTCGTGCCCTTAAGGCGGCGGCCCCCAGGAGCGCGTTATGATAGAAACCGACCGATTGGTGGCCGCCGATGTCGCCAGTGGTTCTGATGAGCAGGTTGATCGTGCCATTAGGCCGCGCAGCCTGCAGGAGTATATGGGCCAGCCTGCTGTCTGCGAGCAAATGGAGATTTTCTTGTCGGCAGCACGCAAGCGTGGTGAGCCACTCGATCACACGCTCATATTTGGGCCGCCGGGCCTCGGGAAAACCACACTGGCGAGCATTATTGCCCATGAGATGGGCGTCGATTTGAAGACGACGAGTGGTCCAGTGCTGGAGAAGGCCGGCGATATTGCCGCACTGATGACCAATCTTGAGCCGGGTGATGTGCTGTTCATCGACGAAATTCATCGATTGAGTCCCTATGTGGAGGAAATCCTGTACCCCGCTATGGAGGACTATCAGCTCGACATCATGATTGGTGAGGGGCCAGCGGCACGCTCTATTAAACTGGATTTGCCCCCCTTTACGCTGGTGGGTGCCACCACGCGAGCTGGATTACTAACCTCACCTCTGCGTGACCGGTTCGGCATCGTGCAGCGCTTGGAGTTTTACAGTGCCGAGGACCTAGCAAAAATTGTCACGCGATCGGCGTCTTTGCTGAAAATCCCGCTGGACCCGGAAGGCGCCATGGAAATTGCGCGTCGCTCACGCGGTACGCCGCGAATTGCCAATCGGCTACTGCGTCGTGTCCGCGATTTCGCTGATGTAAAGGCCGATGGTGTAGTGTCCGGGGCTGTCGCCCAGGGAGCGCTCGATATGCTCAACGTCGATCATCAGGGCTTTGACCATCTCGACCGACGTCTGTTACTCATGTTGATTGAGAAATTTGACGGTGGACCGGTGGGGATTGATAGCTTAGCAGCGGCATTATCGGAAGAGCGGGGCACACTAGAGGATGTGCTAGAGCCCTACCTCATCCAGCAGGGGTTTTTGTTACGCACGCCTCGAGGAAGAGTGGCAACACGAGGTGCCTACGCCCATTTTGGGATCGCCCCTCCATCCACTTTGGTTTCGGGCAATCTAGACCTTGATTTGGGCTCGACCGAGTGAGCGTTGAATTTTCCATGCCGTTGAGAGTCTACATAGAAGATACCGACGCCGGTGGCATTGTTTATTACGTCAATTATCTGAAGTATTTTGAACGCGCACGCACCGAATTAATGCGTTCAAGGGGCTTTGCGCGCGCGGCACTGCCGGCGGACAATCTACAGTTTGTCGTATCAGAATTGCGGGTTGATTACCGTGTCCCGGCGCAATTGGATGACCTGCTGGATGTGTCAGCTAGGGTGACCGCCGTTGGGGGGGCCACGGTGAGCTTTGAACAAAAAGCGCAACGGGGAGCAACGCTGTTGGCCATCGCTGATGTGACAATTGCCTTGGTCGATGCGCTCACAGGACGCCCGCGGCGCCTACCCTCAGCGCTGCGCCAGAGTTTAGTAGATAACCCGTAGCTAGCCCGTGGATTGGGCTGTGATGCCCGACACAAAGTTGGCGACAACAGGAGAGTAGCTTGTCAGAAGAACTGGGAATTCTCGAACTGATCTTGGGCGCGAGCCTGACCGTTCAGCTGGTGATGTTGGTATTGGCCTTGGGATCGGTGATCTCTTGGTACATGATTGCTCAACGCCTCATGCTTTACCGACGACTTACTCAGGAGTCGCTTAATTTCGAGGAGCATTTTTGGTCAGGCATTGATTTGGCTGCACTGTATCGCGAGGGCAATGAGTCTGTGGCTGCAGGTATTTTGCCGACCGGGTTGGAGAGTATTTTCCGCGCCGGCTTCAAGGAGTTCTCGCGTTTGTCGCAACAGTCGGATATTCAAGTGGATGCGATCTTGGAGGGTGCCCGTCGCGCGATGCGCGTAGCAACGCTGCGCGAGACCGAGCGGTTAGAGGCAAATTTGCCGTTTTTGGCGTCCGTGGGCTCTACCAGTCCCTACATTGGTTTGTTTGGCACCGTGTGGGGCATCATGCATTCCTTTCGGGGTCTGGCGAACGCCACCCAGGCGACGCTGGCCACGGTCGCCCCGGGTATCTCTGAGGCGCTGATTGCCACGGCCATGGGCTTGTTTGCCGCTATTCCCGCGGTTCTGGCCTATAACCGATTTACCGCGCGTGTAGACAATCTCATCAATCGGTATGAAACGTTCACGGACGAGTTTTCCGGCATCCTGCAACGCCAAACCTATGCCCAGCGGGCACGTCAGCAGGGGGCTTAATCGGTGCGTAAACGCCGAGCCATGGCTGAGATCAACGTTGTCCCTTACATCGATGTGATGTTGGTGCTGTTGATTATTTTTATGGTGACTGCACCCATGCTGATGCAGGGTGTAAAGGTGGATTTGCCCGACGCGGCTGCAGAGCCGGTGCCCAATCAAGACAGTGAACCCCTGATTATTTCTGTGGATGCCACCGGCCAGCTATATCTCAACTTAGGTGCGGATGAAAAACAGGCGCTGGAACTGGCGACAGTACGCAGTCGTGTGTCCACGGTATTGCGCCGCGATCCTAAAAAGTCGGTATTGGTTTGGGGCGATCAAGCGGTGCCCTACGGTCGTGTGGTCACGGTAATGTCGGCACTGCAAGAGGCCGGTGCAGCGGAGGTAGGCCTGGTGACGGAGGAGCCGAGCAAGCCGTGAGTGCGTCCTTTGAACGGTGGTCGTGGTTTGGCACACCCGTCATCGTCACTGTCATTATCCACGGCCTTGTGTTTCTTGCCCTAGTTTGGCGCTGGAGTGCACCGGCGACGATAGAGGCCCGGTTGGCAGAACCGGTGGCTATTCCGGCACATTTAGTCAGTGCCGAATCATTGAAGCCCAAGCCCAAGCCCAAGCCCAAGCCCAAGCCCAAGCCCAAGCCCAAGCCCAAACAGGAGCCTAAACCCAAACCCAAACCCAAACCCGAGCCCGCACCCAAGCCTGCACCCGTTCCGGTCGTGGAACCCGCACCGGCCAAGCCCAGTGCCGAGGAATTGGCCGAGCAGGCTCGGAGTCAGATGGAGAGCCAACTCAAAAGTGAACAGGCGCCTCAAGAGGGGCGGCAAGGCTCTATGTCCGAGACGGTGGCGGCGCTGATTCAGCGCGCGGTAGTCAACCGTTGGGCGCGGCCGCCATCAGCGCGAAATGGCATGACGGCGGTGTTGGAGATTGCGCTTGTTCCGACCGGTGACGTGGTTGGGGTGAGTGTGTTGGAATCCAGTGGTAGTGTGGCATTTGATAGGAGCGCCATTAACGCGGTGGAGAAAGTGGCCCGATTTCCTGAAGTAAAGCAGTTGGAGCGCGCGCTCTTCGAGCGAGATTTCCGGCGCTTTCAATTAATTTTTAGACCCGAAGACCTGAGGTATTGATGCGTTTTTTCAAATTTATGGTGCTGGCTGCCAGTCTGTGTTGGGGTAACTTCGCCACCGCTCAACTCCAGATCGAAATCACTCAGGGCGTTGACAACCCTACGCCTATTGCCATTGTGCCGTTTGCGTGGGATGGGGCGGGTATCGCCCCCGATGATGTGGGCTTGATTATTGATTCGGATCTGGTGCGCAGTGGGCAATTCGCACCGGTGAGTCGTCGTGACATGCTGGGCTTTCCCAATCGTGCTTCAGACATTTATTTTAGGGATTGGCGCGCGATTAATGCCGACTATGTGCTCATTGGCCGTGTGGCGCAGCTAGCGGGGGGGCGAGGAAGAATTAGCTATCAGTTATTCGATACCGCGCGCGAGCAGGAAATTGCCAGCGGTGAATTCGAGGATTACCTACCTGAGTTACGCATGCTCTCGCACCGAGTCGCCGACGCCGTTTATGAAAAGCTGACCGGTATTCCCGGGGCTTTTGCTACGCGCCTGCTCTATGTGTCGGTAACGCGCAACGTCGGCGCTAAAGATTTCTATCGTTTGACTTTGGCGGATTCAGATGGCGCCCGTCCCATTGTGCTATTGGAGAGCCGCGACCCCATCATGGCGCCCAGCTGGTCGCCAAGCGGTGAGGAGGTGGCTTACGTGTCATTTGAAACCTCGCGCCCGGCGATATACCGCCAAAATCTGCGTACCGGGCAGCGCGAGCAATTGACCAACTTTAAAGGTCTCAACAACTCCCCGGTGTGGTCCCCCGATGGCAATAGTATGGCAATGGTCTTATCCAAAGATGGCAGCCCCGACATCTACTTGATGAACCTGACCAGCAAGACACTGACGCGCTTGACGCACCATTACGCAATTGATACCGAACCCACTTGGATGCCCGATGGTCGAGCGCTGCTGTTTACGTCGGATCGCGGCGGCCGCCCACAGATTTACCGCTACGACTTGATCACAGGCAACATTACCCGTGTCACCTTCGAGGGTCGCTACAACGCGCGGGCGCGCGTGGCTCAGGACGGTCGCAACGTTGCCTTGGTCCACCAGCGCGACGGTAAGTACCACATTGCGGTGCAAGACTTGGTGACGGATCGATTAACAGTGCTGACCGCTACGAGTCTTGATGAAAGTCCCAGTATCGCACCCAATGGGTCCATTGTGCTTTACGCCACCAAGCGGGGCGATCGCAATATTCTCAGTGCGGTGTCGGTAGATGGCGGTATCAGTTTTAGTTTGCCGGCGCGCGAAGGTGAGGTTCAGGAGCCGGCGTGGTCGCCCTACCTCTATTCGCGCTAACTCCGCGGATAAAATTTCTGCGCGATACGCGCACAAATGGTTCAAGATGCGCTACATTAGCGACTCGAACTACCCTTGATTACAAAGGAATCCATCATGAAAGCGTATTCTGTTGCCGGTAAGTTTGCTTCTATCGCGTTTGCTACCCTGATTCTGGCTGCATGTTCGGGTACTAAGACCTCCAGTGATGCCGATGCTGATGCTGCTGCCGCGGCGGCTAGTGATGCTGCGGCCGCTGAGCAGGCAGCTGCAAGTGCTGCTGCTGAGCAGCGGCAGAAGGAAGCGGCCGCTGAAGCGGTGGGCAACGTCTTCTACTTTGAATTCGATAGCTCGGCACTGACGGATGAAGCACGTGCTTCAGTTGACGCTCACGTGGCTGCCATGCTGGGCAACAATCACAGCATTCGCCTTGAGGGACACACCGACGAGCGCGGCACGCGCGAATACAACCTCGCTCTCGGAGAGCGTCGTGCCAATGCGGTTCGCGATTACATGGTTGCCAACGGCGTGCCCAGCTACCGTATTGAATCCGTGAGCTACGGTGAGGAAGACCCTGCCGCGCTGGGCTCAGGTGAATCGAGCTGGAAGCAAAACCGTCGGGTTGTGCTCAAGCACCGGTAAGTTATGAAATCCACGCTTTTTAAGCTCGGGAAGCCGGTTGCTGCAGCCGGCTTTTTGCTTTCTGCACTCTCGCTTTCTTCTTGGGCACAGACGTATGTCGACGTTGAGGCCGAGCGAGCCTCTGCGGGCATGCTCACCAGCGAACCGGCAACAGCACCTGCAGCGAGCTCGACGGGCACCTCTGGCTATGCTGGCGGTGCTATTAGGCCATATTCAGGCCAGACCACCCTTGCCGCCCCCGTCAGTTCGCAGCCTGTTATGGTCACTCCAGCCGCTGATACAGGCTCAATGGTAGTTCAAGTGCAGCAGCTGCAAGAGGACGTGCGACGGTTAAATGGCGTGGTTGAAGAGCTGCTCGAGGAAATACAGCGTCTGAAAGAGCAGAGCCTAGAGCGCTACGTTGATTTAGACCGTCGCTTAGCCAGTGGTAATGTGGCAGTCCCGAGCGCTGCTTCCACAACCGATGCGGTAGTCGCTCCCCCCGGCGTATCGCCCGCTGCAAGCTCGCTAGTGGCCGAACAACCGGGTGAGCAGGCAGCCTACCAATACGCCTACGGCTTGGTGAAAGCGCGGGAATTTTCGCAGGCGGTCACAGCATTCGGTGATTTCTTAGGCGAGTATCCTTTTGGACGCTATGCGCCCAATGCTCACTACTGGTTGGGCGAGTTGTACCTCGTATTGGATCCTCCTGACCCCGAACTGGCGCGTCAAAACTTCAAGTTGCTCTTGGATCAATATCCGACGAATCCAAAAGTGCCCGACGCCCTTTATAAATTGGGCCGAGTGCAACACCTTAAGGGCAACAGAGAGCGGGCTAGAGAGTATTTGGATCGCGTGATCCGCGATTACCCTGATCACCCCGCTGCTCGCTTGGCGCAGGATTTCTTGGCTCAGAATTTCTAGCCATAGGCCGTGACCACGGTGAGCAGCGAGCTTCGCATAACTGAAATTTTTCACTCCTTGCAGGGTGAGGCGAGAAGCGTGGGATTGCCCACGGTCTTTGTGCGCTTGACGGGCTGCCCCCTGCGCTGCGTCTATTGCGATACCGTCTATGCTTTTTCGGGCGGCACGGTTATGAGTCTAGAGCAGGTTTACCGCGCAGTTGAGGAGACTGGATGTCGTCGTGTTTGTGTCACCGGCGGTGAGCCTCTTGCCCAGCCGGAGTGTGTAGCGCTTCTGAGTAGTCTGTGTGACCGGGGTTATGAGGTGTCTCTAGAGACCAGTGGGGCATTATCTATTGCTGATGTAGACACGCGGGTGAGTCGGGTGGTGGATCTGAAGACCCCCGATTCGGGTGAGAGCCATCGAAATTTGTGGTCCAACATGGACTTTCTAACCGCGCATGATCAGATCAAATTCGTGGTGGCTAGCCGAAGTGACTATGACTGGGCGCGTTTCAAAATGGACGAATACCAGTTACCCAGTCGTGTGGCTGAGTGTTTATTTTCGCCCAGTTACGGCGTCCTGGATGCGACTGAATTAGCGGAATGGATACTGGCCGATCGACTTGAGGCGCGACTACAGCTGCAGTTACACAAATTACTGTGGCATGACGAACCTGGGCACTAAAGCCATGAGCTGGGTTGTGATTAGGATGGCAGAAGAATGACTAAGCGTGCCGTGGTTCTTACGTCAGGTGGTTTGGACTCTGCAACCGTGCTCGCTATGGCGCTGGATGCCGGACGCGAATGCTACGCCTTGAGCTTTGACTACGGCCAACGTCATCGAGCGGAGTTGGCGGCGGCAGCCCGGGTTGCCAGTAGTTTTGCCGGTGTAGTTCACAAAGTCGTACCGCTGGATCTCCGCGCAATCGGCGGTTCCGCACTTACCGATGATCATATTGACGTGCCAACGGAGCCCACGGAGGGCATTCCGGTTACCTATGTACCTGCGCGCAATACGGTTTTTCTGTCTATTGCCCTGGGATGGGCCGAGGTTCTGGGCGCCGATGAGATTCACGTTGGCGTGAATGCAGTTGATTACTCGGGTTATCCGGATTGCCGCCCTGAATATATTGCCGCGTTCCAGTCGATGGCCGCGCTCGCCACCAAAGCGGGCGTTGAGGGCCAGCCGATAACGGTTTGCACTCCCATTATTGACTTCAGCAAAGCCGATATCATTCAGCGTGGTGCGGCGCTGGGCGTGGATTATTCAGCCACCGTATCCTGCTATCAGGCAGACAGTGAGGGCCGGGCCTGCGGTCGCTGTGACAGCTGCCGGTTACGTCGTGATGGCTTTCATGCGGCGGGGGTGGTGGATCCCACTCGCTATCAAGCCAAAGCGGCATTTAACACTTGAACTTTGAGCGAGAATCCGTAGGATACGCCGCTCGTTCTGACCACCAGAGCGTTTCGGGCCGTTAGCTCAGTTGGTAGAGCAGTTGGCTTTTAACCAATTGGTCGCTGGTTCGAGCCCAGCACGGCCCACCATCTCATGAAAACCCGCCTTTATGGCGGGTTTTTTTGTATGCGGGGTGAGAGCCTTGCAGCAACCCTCATCTCAGGTTAGGTCATAGCCGTTATCGGATTTCAGGGAGCGTCGCAACCTCTCTGGGCTGAGTTGTTAGGTTTTGAACCTGATTCTCATGTTGAGTCTTATGGCTTGGGCATTTGACGTCTGTCGCTTATGCTGACCGCAGACGCTGTGCACTACAGCGTGATGTTAATTATAAGCGTGGGGACTGAAGGCGTGAGATTAGCCTTTGTAGTAGTGATTGGGCTGTTGCTGGGTGTGCTGCTGGGTGTTGCACTTTACGACCGGTTTAGCGCGCTTCCCGAGATAGGGCGTCTTACCGAAGCACCGCCGCGTGCCGCGCTCACAGATCCTGAGGTTCAGGCTCGAGCGGCGATAGATCAATTTTCTCCCCTGGCACAGTCGATTGCAGACATGCAGTTGTTGTATCAGACTCAAAGCCTGCGGTTACAGCAGCTTGAGTCTCGATTGCGGCAAGTTGAGGCTGCGCAACTTTCGCTATCAACTGCGCAGTCGTCTTCAATCCGGGCGGTTAGCGATGGCTCGTCCGCGTCCTCCTTGGGCCTGGATGAGGAAGCCGCCGGCGCCGGGCTTAATTCGCTACCCGATACGGCGACTGATGTATCAGATTCGGCGGTGGGTTGGTTCGTGCACATTGGGCATAGAGCTACCCCTGAAGAAGCTGAGGCATTGGCATTTGCGGTGACAGAGTCGCTGGGATTTGCCCCGGCCGTGATGCCGAGTCAAGAGGGGGTTTATTTGGTGCGGATTTGCCAGTTACCCACCCAAGTTAGGGCTCAAGAGACAGTTCAGATGCTCCGCCGAAACTCAGATGGCGAATCCCTCTGGATTGGCCGGGGTTGCGAACCAAATTAGGCTCTAGAAAGGCATTGACTCCTAAAATATAGAGGCCTAATGTAGAGAGCCGTGCTGGGGGTAGCACGACACTAAAAACAGACAATGAGAACGTCAAAAATAATGATGAGAATACTGTGTCACGCGTTTGCTATGTTCGCGCTGTTATTGGCGCAGGGCATCATGGCACAAGTGACTGCTTACGACCGCATGAACATGCGTGACATCAATATCATCGCCATTACTGACTCTGACAGCTTGACGGTGGGTTCGCATATGGTGATTAATTTTCCCGATACGGGAGAGTCGCAAACCGTAGAAATCACTAATATTAGTTCTATGGGGCAAGATATAGAGCTGGACCTGTATTTTGCTGCGCAAAATACCCACTACATTATCGAAGTGCCTAGCGACGGTATTTCGACTTTATTTAGATGATCGTTTTGATCAACAACGGGGTGCACCCGATAACCAACCAAAGGAAGTTCACACTATGAAAAAAGCAATTGTATTGGGCCTGGCCCTTCTAAGTCCTTTTGCCCTGGCCGACGATGGTCCCACCATCGATGGTGGTGTCGAGATGAATGTCGCGGCAGACGGGGATATCAACGCTGCTGTTGGTAATGAAGCGTCAGCCTCTCAGGAATTGGGTTCGATTGAATCAGGCACCATGACTGGCGACATCGAAATCGGAGTACAGGCGAGCGGTGATATCAACGCAGCCGTAGGTAATAAGAGCTGTGCCGATCAGGCGGTGGGAGCCATCGGTCACAAGAGCACCTGCTAAGCAATGTGGCTAACGCTTAAAATGCCCTCGCTTGATCAAGCGAGGGCATTTTTTTACTCGGCTCTTGCTGCGCTGGTAATGTGCGGGACGCTCAGCGCCACAACGGCCAGAGCGCAGCTCCTTGATGACAGCACCAACGTCAAAATTATGGCGGTGCAATCGCAGGCGTTGCTGATTAACAATTCCTACTTTAAAGACATGCTTAAGGCATATGGGCTTCCCACCAGCCCCGAAGATTTTTCAGAAAATTACGTGAAGTCGATCCAGTGTGGCTCGGTTTCCATTGGTAATAACTTTGCCTCCGATGAGTTGGGTGGCGAAATAACGGTCATTATTGTGGGTGACGTGCTCAACGTTGCTAACAACTGCGGAGGGTAGTTCATGGTATGGGAAACGGGTGTAAAGAGAGCCATTCTGGGGTTGGCGGTTGCGAGCCTTGTGGCTGGATGCGCGCATCGTGAAGTCACCCCGAATCCAGATGTTGCCGAGCGAATGTCCCAGACGTATCCCACCCGTAACTTGACCGGGTTTACCCAAGGGCTGCGCTGTATGGACTCTATGTTCGAAGCGCGTCAAGTAGAACCGGTGTATGTCACCTCTGCGCCCATACCTGATTACACCGAAAATAGGGGCGCCGCCGGCTATGGCGCTCGGGATATGTTGATTTCGGCTCTGTCTGAGATGACCAAGCAGAGTGCCGCGATTCGTTTTGTCGCGTTTGATCGATCGACACCGGATATCGTGGCGTTACAAAACAGCCACCCACAAAAGAAGAACCTGCGTGTTCCGGATTTTTTCATCCGCGGTGCGGTAACACAAATAAATACCAGTCCTTACTCGAAGCAGCGCGGTGGCTCTCTGAGCATGGGCGAGGTATCAGAGGATATTAACGGTGGTGGTGCTACGACCTCAGGCTCGATCAGTTTGGCCACTGTCTCTCTGGATATGGCCATGGGACTGGTAAGTAGTTACCAGCTTTTGCCCGGCGTATTTTCTGCAAACACCTTTAGTGTAGGCAAAACTGGGCTCTCTGATGAGCTGTCGATCAGTCTGAGTAAAGTGGGTGGGGTCTATCGTGCTAGCGAGAATGAGTCGAAGGCGCTGAGTGAGGGTTTGCGAGCGCTCATCGAAGTGGGTGCCATTGAGCTATTTGGCAAGTTATACGGGGTTCCCTATTGGGAGTGTTTGGCCATTATCGGCGAGGAGCGTCCCGAAATTCAGTGGGCGCACCAGCATTACTCAGACTGGGATCGCCTGAAGATTGATCGTTTCGTATTTGATCATTTGAACGACAAGGGCTATCTCAAGCGCGGTGCGAGTATGTATGCCCAAGGGTCGGATAAGGCGCTGTCGCTGGAATTCCGGGCGGCGATCTTACAAATTCGGAATGAACTGAATTTATTTGGTACGCCTTCCGTGGATAAGCCGTTATTCACCGAAATTTGGATTAGGGAGAATCAGGACGAGGCAGATCCGGCTATGCGAGGCTCTTCAAGTCCGATGTCACCGTCGCGTGTTTCTCCAAAGAAGGTAAGCGCGGCATCGACGTCCGCCGCGGCGTCTGCTGACGGTGCTGCGCAATCGGGGCAAAAACCCGGACCATCCGCGCCCGCGCCCGATGCGCCGCCCCAGCGCACAACTCCGCCCCAGCGCCAAAACACTGCTGATGTGCAGCCAGGCAGTCAGGGTTAGCGGGTAAGCTAGGGCGAGGCACCTGTAGTGTTGTTCTGGCATCGTCGATGCGGGCTTGCAGTGCCCCTGGCGGTGCTTTGCTACTCTCTTGCATTTCCGACAGTGCAGGCGGCCTCTGAGGCGACCACTACAACGGCAGACCAAGCAGCTATTGAGCAGCTGGCGGCCAAGATGCCAGCAGGCGCCCAGAAAATACTTAAGGAAAGCGCGGATCCTCCCGCCGCGCCCCTGAGGTTGCTGTCGTTCAAAGGGGGTGACTCAGAAGGGGGACCCAAAGGCGACTCGAGTTATGGCGTTGATCCTCTCGAAATTAGTTATGAGAAACTGGAGATTCCGCGCTCCCATGGGGGGGATACCGAGTCTTCTGTTAGCGCCGCATCCCGAGGCGCTGATTCGAATGCCGGTGACGTACAGGCCTCCGTTAGTGTTAAAGCTATCCATGAGCACATCGGTGATACAGTCGCGAATTCTGGGCCCATTGACGAGGGTGCAACACCCATTGTGAAGCCGCCCGGCGTTCATGTATTGGACGTGGTGGCGCGACAAATGAAAGCCCTTGGTGAGACCGATGATGGTACGGCAAGTCCCAACGCCACAATCTCCAGGTCGCTGTCTAGGTTAGAGGCGCTAAAAGCAAATTTACCGGACGGTGGGGCGACATACGCGGTACCTACTCAGGAGATCTTGAGCAAGCTAAAAAATCTGAA
>CAYPPU010000019.1:0-13964 GCA_964412695.1 uncultured Alteromonadaceae bacterium
CTGTGAATGTAGTTAGAAAAACATTCCAGTACGGTGATCAAGAAGTCACCCTCGAAACCGGTCGTATTGCACGGCAGGCCTCGGGTTCAGTACTGGTTAGCATGGCGGGAACCAGTGTTTTGTGCACGGTCGTCGCCGAACGAAGCTCGCGGGCAGGCCAAGACTTCTTCCCGCTGTCTGTTCATTACATCGAAAAAGCCTACTCCGTTGGCAAAATCCCCGGCGGATTTTTCAAGCGCGAAGCTCGACCTAGCGAAAAAGAGACACTGACGTCGCGATTGATCGACCGTCCAATCCGTCCCTTGTTTCCAGACGGCTTCATGAATGAGGTACAGGTAGTCTGTACCGTTATGTCCGCTGACAAGAGCATGGATCCTGATATTCCTGCCATGATCGGTACGTCAGCGGCGTTGGCGATCTCGGGTTGCCCCTTCAACGGTCCCATCGGTGCGGCTCGCGTCGGTTTTGATGCTAGCCAAGGCTACGTCTTGAATCCGAGCTACGCGCAGCTAGCTGAGAGCCAGCTCGACATGGTCGTTGCCGGTACCACCGATGCGGTGCTGATGGTGGAGTCAGAAGCGAAAGAGCTGACGGAAGATCAAATGCTGGGAGCGGTGCTGTTCGCACACCAGGAAATGCAGGCCGTGATCAAAGCGGTTAATGATTTGGTCGAAGAAGCTGGTAAGCCTCGCTGGGATTGGCAGGCGCCCGAGGTGAATACCGAGCTTAAAGCCGCTGTCGAAGCCGAAGCGAAGGCCGCTCTTGGTGAGGCCTATCGTATTACCGAGAAAGCATCTCGTTACGAGCGTGTTGGCGAGATCCGTGAGGCGGTAATCGCCAAGCTGGCAGTGGAAGGTGGTCCTGCACCTGAAGAAGTGAAGGACATCTTCAAGTCAGTAGAAAAATCTATCGTTCGCCAGCGTATTTTGGCAGGCGAGCCCCGTATCGATGGTCGCGATACCCGTACGGTGCGTCAAATCGCCTGTGAAGTGGATGTGTTGACCAAGGTACACGGTTCGGCGTTGTTCACGCGTGGTGAAACTCAGGCGATTGGTGCTGTGACCTTGGGCTCAACCCGAGACGCACAAATCATTGACGCCTTGGAAGGCGAGCGCCGTGATCCATTCATGCTGCACTACAACTTTCCTCCCTACTCAGTGGGTGAGGCGGGCCGCATCGGTTTCACCGGTCGACGTGAGATTGGTCACGGGCGATTGGCTCGTCGCGGTTTAGCGGCGGTATTGCCGGGTGAAGAAGAATTCCCTTACACCGTGCGCGTTGTTTCAGAGATTACCGAATCCAACGGATCCAGTTCCATGGCGTCTGTGTGTGTAGGTTCTCTGGCCATGATGGCAGCGGGCGTTCCCTTGAAGGCACCCGTGGCCGGTATCGCCATGGGCTTGGTGAAGGAAGGTAATCAGTTTGCTGTCCTAACCGACATTCTGGGTGATGAAGATCACCTCGGTGATATGGACTTCAAAGTAGCGGGAACCGCTCAGGGCGTTACCGCTCTGCAAATGGATATCAAGATCGAAGGTATCAATGAGCAGATCATGGAGATTGCACTGGAGCAGGCATTGCATGCCCGACTGCATATTCTAGGTCAAATGAACACGGTACTGGACGCACCGCGTCAGGTAACCTCTGAAAATGCGCCAAGTATGGTTCAGCTAAAAGTCGATGCCGACAAGATCCGTGACATTATCGGTAAAGGTGGCGCGACCATCCGTTCTATCACAGAACAATCTGGCGCAACGGTCGATATCGATGATGACGGTACGGTAAAAGTGTTTGGTCAGAATCAGCAATCGCGTGATGCAGCTGTGGATATGATTATGGCAATCACCGCAGAAGCGGAGGTTGGTGAAATCTATGAAGGCACCGTAGCCCGCATTGTCGACTTTGGTGCATTCGTGACCATTTTGCCCGGTAAAGACGGTCTGGTGCACATTTCTCAAATTGCTGAAGAGCGCGTTGAGAATGTCAGCGATTACCTCTCTGAAGGCCAGACAGTTCGCGTCAAGGTCTTGGATGTTGACCAGCGTGGCCGCATTAAGCTTTCGATGAAAGCATCAGAGCTGGATGGCAATACCGGCTCCTTCGAGGAGTCACCCGAGCTTGAGTCGCTAGCTGACGAGTAAAAATAAAAAAACCGCGCTCCGGCGCGGTTTTTTTTGTCTTAATTTTTTTGTTGCTTATGAGGGATAAGACGGCGGCCGTCAGCTCGCTGCGCGCCTTAATTCGTAACGTTAGCTACGATTGGCCACTAAGTCATCAACGACTGAAGGATCCGCGAGGGTGGATGTGTCGCCCAGGCTGTCGAGCTCGTTCTCAGCAATTTTGCGCAGAATGCGACGCATGATTTTACCCGAGCGGGTTTTGGGCAGCCCAGGCGCCCACTGAATCACATCGGGTTTGGCGATCGGACCGATTTCTTGCACGCAGAGTTGAATTAGTTCAGCTTTGAGTGCATCACTGGGTTCAACGCCATCCATCGTCGTGACATAGGCATAGATGCCCTGACCTTTGATGTCATGGGGAAAGCCCACTACGGCGGCTTCGGCCACTTGCTCATGCTCGACCAACGCACTTTCAACCTCGGCCGTGCCCATGCGGTGACCTGAGACGTTTAGCACGTCATCAACCCGGCCGGTGATACGCCAGTAACCGTCATCATCGCGTAGCGCACCGTCGCCGGTAAAGTAGTAGCCCGGATAGGTACTGAAGTAGGTGTCGAGCATGCGCTGATGATCACCGTACACGGTCCGGATCTGACCCGGCCAGGAGCGCTTGATAACCAGATAGCCCTGCCCAGCACCTTCTATTTCCTGACCGTTATCATCCAATAAGGCGGGTTCTACTCCGAAGAACGGAAAGCTGGCGAAGCCAGGTTTTAGGGCATGGGCGCCGGGCAATGGCGTCATCATGGTGCCGCCCGTTTCGGTCTGCCACCAGGTATCAACGATGGGGCAGCGCCCATCGCCCACCACTGCGTGATACCACTCCCAAGCTTCTGGGTTGATGGGTTCACCCACAGAGCCAATGATTCTGAGTGATTGCCGCGACGATTTGGTCACCCACTCATCGCCCAAGGCGTTGAGGGCGCGAATGGCAGTGGGAGCGGTAAAAAATGAGTTGACCTGGTGTTTGTCGATAACCTCCCAGAATCGTCCCGCATCCGGATAGGTCGGTACACCTTCGAATACCAGAGAGGTGGCTCCAACGGTGAGCGGGCCGTAAACGATATAGGTGTGACCGGTCACCCAGCCAACATCGGCGGTGCACCAATAGACTTCACCTTGGCGGTAATCAAACACATATTTGAAGCTCATGGCGGCCTGCAGCAAATAACCTCCGGTGCTGTGTAAAACACCTTTGGGTTTGCCCGTTGATCCTGATGTATACAGGATGAACAGCGGATCTTCGGCATCCATGCTCTCGGGTTCGCAATCTGTGGCCGCAGCCGCGGTGGCATCGTGGTACCAAACGTCTCGGTTCTCCTCCCAGTTGACGTCAGACCCGGTCCGCTTTACGACAATGACGGAATCGACATTGGGACATTGCTCAAGCGCGCTGTCGACATTGGCTTTAAGAGGAATGGCCTTGCCACCTCGAACGCCCTGATCGGCGGTGATGACCAGTCGACAATCGGCATCATTGATTCGACCTTGTAGAGCCTCAGGTGAAAACCCACCGAAGACTACAGAGTGAATAGCACCAATACGGGCACAGGCGAGCATGGCGTAGGTAGCTTCGGGAATCATGGGCATGTAGATGCAAACGCGATCGCCTTTTTGAACACCCTTACTGCGTAACACATTAGCAAGGCGGCAGACCTGTTCTTTGAGTTCTGCAAAGGTGATCCGTCGACTGTCGTTGGGGTCATCACCCTCCCAGATCAGCGCCGTGTCATATGCGCGCTCGGGAAGATGGCGATCAATGCAGTTAACCGAGACATTGAGTTTGCCATCGATAAACCAGCGTGCCTTACCGATGCTAATGTCGTTGTCTGATACGGTGGTCCATTCTTTATCCCAGGTCAGAAACTCGCGCGCACGCTCTGCCCAAAATGTATCGGGGTCGTCCAAGGACTGTTGGTAGAGTGCCTGGTAGCGATCCGGTGTAATGTGAGCGTCGGCAAAGTTCTCGGGTACTGGGTAAGTGGCGTGTTCAGACATGCGGGTATTTCCAAAAGCTGTAGTAACGGTATGCTCTGCATGGTAGACAAACGGGGCTTAGAATCAACGCTTTTCTGGCTGATCGCCTCTCCTGATTTCAGAGAGACAGGCGTCTTGGGCAAGACGCTACGACCAGCATCATCCGCCAAGATGAAGTTAGCGATATTGTTGATTTGCTGAGTATTCAGTATTTGCTGCGCAAGGAGAGTAACCAGTGAGTGAGAATCAAGACAGCCGTTCACGGCGCTATTGGCGAGCCAATCTATTGTTGATGACCAAGCTGAGCGTGGTGTGGTTTGTTGTCAGCTTTGGATGTGGCGTGCTCTGGGTTGAGGAGCTCAATCAGTTCCGGCTTGGCGGATACAAATTGGGATTTTGGTTTGCCCAACAGGGTGCCATTTACGTTTTCATAGCACTCATTTTTTACTACGCCAAAGCTGCCGCCGCACTTGATAAGCAATTCAATCGTGGGGAAGACTGTTGATGGAGCTTTCGACGATTACATACTGGGTGGTTGGGGCGAGCTTCGCACTTTACATTGGCATTGCCTTTTGGGCTCGCGCCGGCAGCACGCAGGAGTTTTATGTGGCAGGTGGTGGTGTGCATCCCATTGCCAATGGCATGGCCACGGCGGCGGATTGGATGTCCGCCGCTTCTTTTATCAGTATGGCCGGTTTAATCGCCTTCATGGGTTACGGCGGCTCTGTCTTTCTCATGGGATGGACTGGCGGCTATGTGATTTTGGCTATGTTGATTGCACCCTATCTGCGCAAGTACGGCAAGTTCACGGTGCCGGAGTTTATTGGGGATCGGTACTACTCTGATACCGCTCGCATTGTGGCGGTCTTGTGTTTGATCATTTGTTCGGTGACCTACGTGATTGGTCAAATGAAAGGTGTGGGTGTCGCGTTTTCACGTTTTCTGGAGACGGATTACGAGACGGGTCTCTATATAGGTATGGTGATTGTCTTTTTTTACGCGGTGCTTGGCGGTATGAAGGGCATCACTTATACCCAAATTGCCCAATACTGTGTTTTGATCACGGCCTATACCATCCCGGCTATTTTTATCAGTCTGCAGTTAACGGGTAATCCCCTCCCGCAATGGGGGCTCGGCAGTACCTTGGCGGGTTCAGAGACCTATTTGCTCGATAAATTGGATCAGATTGTGGTCGACTTGGGTTTTGCCGAATACACCACGCAAACCCGTCTCAGTACACTCAATATGTTTGCGTTTACAGCCTCACTCATGATCGGTACGGCAGGCTTACCCCATGTCATTATTCGATTTTTTACCGTGCCAAAAGTGGCCGATGCGCGTACCTCTGCGGGATGGGCGTTGGTTTTCATTGCCATTCTGTACACCACGGCGCCGGCGGTGGCGGCCATGGCACGACTCAACGTGACACAAACCCTGGCTCCTGAAAATGCAATGGCAATGTCTATTGAGGAGCGCCCTAAATGGTTCCGTACTTGGGAGGCCACAGGGCTGTTAAAGATTGAAGACAAAAACAATGATGGTCGTGTGCAATACAGTGCCGATGCCGACAGTAACGAGTTGGTAAAACTCGATAATGATATTTTGGTGCTGGCTAATCCAGAGATTGCCCAATTGCCCAATTGGGTCATCGCATTGGTGGCGGCCGGCGGTCTAGCGGCGGCATTATCAACCGCGGCGGGTTTGCTATTGGCCATCTCGTCGGCCATCTCCCACGATCTTTTGAAGAGCACTTTTATGCCTCAAATCACGGAGCGCGCTGAATTGCGTGCTTCACGCATTGCGATGGCGCTGGCTATTCTGGGTGCGGGCTATCTGGGTTTGAACCCGCCGGGTTTCGCTGCGGGTACCGTGGCGCTCGCCTTTGGTTTGGCGGCTTCCTCTATTTTTCCAGCGCTGGTTATGGGCATTTTCTCGCGCCGGGTCACTCGCGAAGGTGCCATTATTGGCATGCTGGGAGGCATTGGTGTAACGCTCGCCTACGTGTTTCAGCACAAGGGCATCATGTTTATTCCCGGTACCCAGTTCCTGGGGGAATTGCCACCTAATTGGTTTATGGGCATTGAACCCAATGCTTTTGGCGTGGTCGGCGCCTTGGTTAACTTCATACTGGCGCTTTTTGTTAGTGGCTTGACGGCTGCACCGCCCGAGCGGGTAGTGGCGTTGGTAGACGATATTCGTTTGCCTGCGAATTAACGACCCATTTAAAACGGAGTTAACAGGCTAGACTGAGTCACTTGGTCAACAGAATTGACTAGAGCTAACGACGTCTCGAGTCTTGTCGGGCTCATGTGACCGCCGGTAGTTGATGCTAACGCGTTCCTCGGTCGATTTGAATGTTGTCAATAAGGCGCGTCTTCCCCAATTTGGCCGCAGCGAAAATAGCGATATCGGTGTCACTATCGCCGGCAAGTCGTAAATCAGAGCGACAACGGGCTTCGAGGTAATCAGGCTCGAACCCGCCCTCAACCAGACAGGCTTTTGCCTGCTCACATAATGTTGAGACACTCGTCGAAGTACTTTTGAGCTGGTCGGCAATCCAGCGTAACTGCTGTTGCAACAGTGGTGCCGATTCACGTTCAGCGGCGGATAGGTAGCTATTTCGCGAACTTAGCGCTAGACCATCAGCGGCTCGCGCTGTTGCGACGCTTTGAATATCAACTGCTAGTGCCAGGTCATGCACCATTTTCTTGATGATGAGTAGTTGTTGGAGGTCCTTTTCTCCAAACAAGGCGACATCGGCCGCCACTAGGTTGAGAAGCTTGCAGACCACCGTGGTAACGCCGTCGAAATGTCCAGGCCGGCTGGCACCGCAGAGAACATCGGTCAATCCCGGGACATTGACTCGCGTATGCGCGGTCAGCCCGTCGGGGTACATCACGTCGGGTGTCGGTGTGAATACCAGTGCTGTACCCGCTGCCTCGAGCTGCGCAAGATCGGCTTCAAGGGTGCGGGGGTAGGCATCCAAATCTTCATTCGGTCCAAATTGCAGGGGATTGACGAAGATGGATACGATAACCTGGTCGGCCAATTGCATGCCGCGCTCTACCAGTGACAAATGCCCCGCATGCAAATTACCCATGGTGGGCACGAACGCTACCCGTCCGCGAAGCTGGGCCCGTGCCGAGTGAAGACTCGCCGGGGAATTAACAATCTGCATGGTGTCGCCGGGTCAACCTAGTTGTAAGTGTGCTCATCTGCCGGATAGGTGCCGGCTTTAACGGCGTCGACAAAGCTTTTTAGCGCGCCTCGGACTGTGGTTTCCCCGTCCATGAAGTTGCGAACAAACTTGGGCGGCCGTTCGGTCAGGCCCAGCATGTCGTGAAGTACCAGAACTTGAGCATCTGTCCCGGCTCCCGCGCCGATACCGATCACAGGGATGTCTAATTTATTGCTGATATCCGCTGCCAGATGCGCCGGCACGCACTCCAGTACCAGCAAGCTGGCACCGGCGTCTTGAATTTCAACGGCGTCTGCCAAAATAGATTTGGCCTCTTTTGGTGTGCGCCCTTGAACCCGATAGCCACCAAAGACGTTGACCGACTGCGGGGTCAAACCAAGGTGGGCGCAGACGGGGATGCCACGTTCAACTAACCGGTGGATGGTTTCACTGAGCCAGACACCCCCCTCTAATTTGACCATTTGCGCTCCGACCTGCATGAGTGCAGTGCCTGACTCGAGTGCGCGTTCTGGGGTGTCGTAACTCATGAAGGGCAGATCGGCAACGACCAGCGAATGCGGCCGCCCACGGCATACGCAGGCGGTGTGATACGCCATGTCCTCCAGAGAAACGGGGATCGTGGTGTCGTGGCCTTGAAGCACCATACCCAGGGAGTCACCCACCAGAATGGTCTCGGCGCCGGCCTCACTCACCAACTGCGCGAAGGTGGCGTCGTAAGCGGTAATCATCACGAATTTCTCGCCGGCGGCTTTCATCGCGTCGAGGGTGCTGATTGTTACTCGTTTACTCATTTCGATCCTTTGGTGGGGTTCCCGCAGGTAACAGTCAATAAGGGGGCGACAGCTTACCCGAAAAACGTCGGATTGAAATAGTGTCGACCACTGTGAATATCGAGCAGATAGTCCACTAATTGACGGAAATCACGGTCACCTTGGGATAAATCGATTTCGTTGGCGTTGACGATGAGCAGGGGTGCTGCATCGTAGTACAGGAAAAACTCGCTGTAGACTTCGTTGAGGCGCTCAAGATAGTCGCGGTCAATGCGCCGCTCACTGGAGATACCGCGTCGTTCTATGCGATCGAGTAAACGATCCGGCGAAGCCTGCAGGTAGATGACCAAATCGGGGGTGGGGGCATCGATGGTCAGCTGGCGATACACTTTTTGATAGAGCTGGTATTCGTCGGCATCGAGATTCACACGAGCAAACAGTGGGTCCTTGTCGATCAGGAAGTCGGCCACTCGTACGGGCTCGAAGATATCGCTTTGCCGAAGGTCTTGGATTTTCTGTGCGCGCTGAAACAGGAAAAATAGCTGTGTTGCCAGTGCGGCCTGATGACGATTTTGGTAAAAACGCTCGAGGAACGGGTTTTCGTGGGCGTCCTCGAGCAAAATTTGGTAGTTAAAGCACTCAGCCAGACGGTGCGCTAGCGTGGTTTTGCCCACCCCGATTGGGCCCTCGACGGCAATGAAGCCCGGTGGCTTACGCTTACCCAGGTCAATGCCAATGTCGTTGATACCGGTGTTCACACTGACGGCTCCACGGTTCGGCTTTGCAAGTGCACCCCATCCAATCTTCGAATCGATAATTGCTCGCAGCGCTCGCACAATGTACCAAGTTCAACGCCGCCGGGCACCACAAACCTTGACCCCAGCAGCTCCTGAAGGGGAAACAGTACGAAGGCCCGCTCAGCAAGCCCCGGATGCGGGATCGTGAGGTGGGTGCTTGTATAGGTCAGCGCCCCGAAAAGCAGGATATCCAGATCGATTACTCGCTCTCCCCAGCGCCGCGTCGGCTGTCGACCTAAGTTTCGCTCGATTTGCTTGAGGTCTTTCAGGAGCGCCTCGGGCGTGAGCTCGGTATCAATGGTCACAGCGGCATTGAGATAATCGGGTTGATCTTGGGGACCTAGGGGAGCGCTTTGGTATACCGATGACAGCGCGGTAACGCGAGTGCCGGGAAGCCGTTCTAGGCTCGTTACGGCAGCTGAAAGTTGCGAGAGCGGCTCGTCCAAGTTAGCGCCGAGCCCGATACAGGCCTCAGTCACGCCGACGCCGCCGTCGCGGCGGGCGGCGCCCGTGCCCGGGTTCTGTTTTCGGCGGCGCGCTGCCGACAAGTTCAGGATAAAGGCGTTGTTGTTCGGTCCAAAAGTCGCCGCTCTTGTTGAGATTTTCCCCTGCTTGCTCGCGCAGCAGCAGCAAGTCATAGGCGGCGCGGAAGCGGCGATTGGCTAAGAGGTCTTTAATACGCTTGGGCTGTTGGCGTTCCAGTTTCGGCTGCATTTCCCACATCTCTCGCATTGGGATGGAGAAGCGTTTAGGGATGGCCATGTGCTGGCAGGCCTCCGCTGTGACTTGTTGTCCGGCTGCATTTATGGCCGGCTGTGGCGGGTCTCCTCGATCGATCAACTGCACGCTGCGACTCTGTAGCGCTGGCCAAAGCATGGCAGCTAATAGGAAGGCCGGTGTCACCGGTCGCTCGGCACGCACGCGGCGATCAGTGCTGTCCATGGCTAGCGCGACCAGCTCAGTGTACCTTGCCTGCTCTCGGCAGCGTTGCGCGGCTTCTGGCAGCAGAAAATCCAGCAGTTGGTGTTCGAGTAGCAAGTGAAAGGTGCTCAGCGCATTGCCGCTCATGAATAACTTCAAAAATTCATCAAACAATCGCGCAGCAGGAACCTCACCTAACAGCGCTCTACAAGGCGCAATGGCGGCGGCAGTTTTGTTATCGAGGGCAAATTGAAGTCGTGCAGAAAACCGAGCGACGCGTAGCATACGTACCGGGTCTTCACGATAACGCTGCTCGGGTTCGCCTATGACTTTAATACGCCGGTTTTGAATATCGTGGAGGCCATCGAGTTGATCGAGTAATTCTTCGCTATCAGGATCGTAATACATCGAGTTAACGGTCAGGTCTCGTCGTACGGCGTCTTCCTCCAGCGTGCCGTAGACGTTATCGCGAAGGAGTAACCCTTTTTCCGACTGCCGGCTTTCTTTCGAGGTGGATGATGGCGATTCATGGTGACCGCGGTAGGTGGTCACCTCGATGATTTCTCTGCCGTAACGGACGTGCACAATTTGAAAGCGACGACCAATGATGCGCGCGCCCCGGAAAAGGCTCTGGACCTGCTCGGGAGTCGCATTGGTCGCCACATCAAAATCTTTTGGGCGTATGCCCAGTAATAGATCCCGTACAGCACCTCCGACAATATAAGCGTCGTAGTTAGCATCGCGCAGACGTCGCACGACGGAAACTGCCGCGTTGTTGAGTAGGTCGGGTTGGATGCCGTGAACCTTGGCTGGGATTACCCTCAAGCGGGGCCTCTATGCTGATCAATGATTGCTGCGCAGTGTACACCGTTGCACCCGCTGCTTCAGCGCAATGGTGGTTTTTTCAATAGGTAGCGTCAGCCTTGTGTAGGTGCTGTTTGGCAGCGACAGGGGCGCGAAAGGCACAAAGAAAAATGGGGAAGTTTCCTTCCCCATCCAGGTCCGTTGTGACGTTGTTATTGCTTTTTGGCCCATTATTTTTATTTCGGCTCTACTCTAGAATTTGCAGGCTTCATGCCAAAATAAAAAAGTTTATAAAAAACAATATTTTACGAATTTATTAATCAATCTAATACGGCCAATGTCCAACTTTTGTTACCAATATTCCCCGCATTTGTTACCAATTGGTGACAGGGGTGGACTAAGGGTTACGCCTGTTTCTTTCGCGGGCTTTTTTTCCGTGGCAGGCCGAAGCGTTGGCGCCGCTCCCAGAGGCACTTCCGGCTGACACCCAATTTTTGCGCTAATTGGGTTTCACTCATAGAGTCTTGATGCTCTAGCACAAAGCGCATGAAATAGTCCTCCAGTGAGAGTTCTTCGTCATTGGTATGGCTCGAACCGGAGGCTGTATCCACTCTTGGCCGTGTTTTAACGGGCCGCAGTCGCTCGGTGACGAGCGGCAAGTCCAAATCATCAGGCTCAATCGCTTCGCCAGTGGCCATCACAAGACCACGCTCGATGGCATGCTGCAGTTCGCGCACGTTACCCGGCCAATGGTGTGATTGAATCGCCAGCTGTGCGGCCTCAGACAGTGATTTGGCGGGTTTACCCAGTTTGGCAGCCAGTTTTAAGGTGAACCAGTGGGCCATGGAGATAATGTCGTCGCCACGATTACGCAGCGGTGGTATCTCTAGTCGCAGTACATTGATACGGTAGTAGAGGTCCTGACGGAATTCGCTGCGGTCGGCTAGGTCCGCCAGTTCACGGTGGGTCGCACAGATTAGGCGCACATTGACCTTTTTAGGCACTACTGCGCCGATGCGGCGAATTTCACCCTCTTGAATAAAGCGTAGTAGCCGCGCCTGCGCCGCCAAGGGTAATTCGCCGATTTCGTCTAAAAATAGGGTGCCACCATCAGCCGCTTCAATTAGGCCCATTCGGCTAGCGTTAGCACCGGTAAAAGCGCCCTTTTCGTAGCCAAATAACTCGGATTCAATCAGCGTTTCTGGAATGGCTGCACAGTTGACAGCGATCAAGGCCTGATCTCGCCGGCTACTCGACTGATGCAGCCGTTGAGCAGTTAGCTCTTTCCCGGTACCCGTTTCACCCAAAATCAATACCGTTGAATCGATATCGGCCATTTGCTGTAGTTGACTGTGTAGGCGTTTCAATGGCGCGCACTGTCCCTCAAATATATCGGCGGAGGTCTCTCGCCGGCGGCTCGGTTGCAGCGCGGTGTACAGAGCCGCGCCCAAGTCTGCCGGCGTGCAGGGTTTGATCAAGTAATCACTGGCGCCTTTTTTGACGGCTTCTACGGCGGCACGAAGCCCGGTGTAATTTGATAGAAACAAGACAGGAGTGGGGCTTGCCTCTTGGACCAGTGCACTGATTTCCGCATCACCTAAGCGGTACTCCGAAACGATTGCATCGAAGTCGCGCCTGGCCAAATGATCTCGGGCTTTTTCTAGGCTGTCGCTAGCGGTGACATCGAATCCTTGGCACTCCAGACATTTTTGGGTCGCCTGAAGGTCTTCGGTTTGGTCATCTAGCAGCAAAATGGTGGCCATGAGCGCTACCTAAAGTGTTACCGGAGGGCTATTACGACACTCTACGACAAGGCGGTGGGTAACAAAATGGTATTAGTTGTTACCGACCCACACAGTTCCGGTTCCAATAGTGTGTCGCGAAAGTCAATATATCGGTGACGCTCTGGCAGTTTTCTGGGGGCGCTGGTTGCCCTAGAAACGCCAGCACCTGTCGCAGGTTGAGACTGGCGGTGGTGGTGTCGATGGGGGGAGCCCCTGTTTGCTTGCTGAGTTTATTGCCCTGTTTGTCGGTCATGACTGGAACGTGGCCATAGTGCGGGCTGCTTAGCCTCAACAACTGCTGCAGGAATAACTGCCGATGCGTCGAGCCTAGTAGATCCGCTCCACGAACCACATGGTTGACGGCGGGATCGCCATCATCGACGGCGGCGGCGAGTTGATAGGCATAGAGACCATCTCGCCGTCTGACAATAAAGTTGGGAGTGCTCTCCGCTAGTGCGTGGCGCTGGTTACCCAAGAAAAGATCGTTAAACACCGTTTCGGTCCCGGGGGGTACGTGAATTCTCCAACTGTGAGACGCCAGCATTCCCGGGAACAATTGGCGGCAGTCGCGAGTACAACAGCCTTGTGGTCCGAGCGTGGCGCGGGTGCAGCTGCAGGAAAACAAGAGCCCCAAAGCGCTTAACTTTTCAAGAGCCTGATCGTAGCGAGAGTGATGCTGGCTTTGAAAGACTGTTGGTCTTGGGCTGACAAACCCGTGATGATCAAGACAAGTGAGGATCCTTGACACCGCTCCTTCAATAGCTCGTGGAGGATCGATGTCGTCAATGCGCACATGCCACTCCCCGTCGGCATGTTGGGCATCTAAATAGCTGGCGGCGGCGGCCACGAGCGAGCCCAAGTGCAATGGGCCTGTGGGCGAGGGCGCGAAGCGCCCTCGATAGGGTTGAATTTCTCTGCCGCTAGCCATGGCAGAGGGGTCGGCACATATCAGCCGAGCTCCTGCCGTTCCTTGATCTCAGCCAAGGTTTTGCAATCAATACACAGTGTTGCCGTCGGTCTTACTTCGAGACGTTGTATACCGATTTCAATACCACAGGCATCGCAGTAGCCGTAATCGTCCTGCTGAATACGGTCGAGGGTGCCATCAATTTTCTTGATTAACTTGCGCTCTCGATCTCGTGTACGAAGCTCAAGGCTGAATTCTTCTTCCTGGGTGGCGCGATCGGCGGGATCGGGGAAGTTGGCGGCTTCGTCTTTCATGTGGCTGACAGTGCGTGACATCTCGTCCACGAGCTCACCACGCCACGTTAGCAGAATTTGCCGAAAATGCTGCAGCTGTTCCTCATTCATGTAGGACTCGCCGCGGCCGGGCTTGTAGGGCTTGAAATCGTCAAATTTTTGAATAGCGCCGACGGCGTGCGCTACGTTACTAGCGGGTTTTTTCTTGGTGGTCTTTTTGGCTGGTGCCGCTTTTACCGGCGCCTTTTTTGCGGCGGTCTTTTTGGCGGCGACCGCTTTTACTGGAGCCTTCTTCGCGACGGGTTTCTTCGCCGGTGCTTTTTTCGCGGCGG
>CAYPPU010000019.1:14064-36764 GCA_964412695.1 uncultured Alteromonadaceae bacterium
TTTACTGGAGCCTTCTTCGCGACGGGTTTCTTCGCCGGTGCTTTTTTCGCGGCGGCTTTTTTAGCGGGTGCCTTCTTCGTGGCGGCTTTTTTAGCGGGTGCTTTTTCCGCAGCCGGTTTCTTAGCGGGTGCTTTTTTCACGGCGGCTTTTTTAGCGGGCGCTTTTTTCACGGCGGCTTTTTTAGCGGGCGCTTTTTTCACGGCGGCCTTTTTAGCGGGCGCTTTGCCGGCTACTTTCTTGGCAGGCGTCTTCTTGCTAGCGGCTTTTTTGGTTTTTGGTGCGGCTTTGGCACCGGTTTTCTTGGTGGGCATAGAGCTTTTCTCGGGTGGTTCAATCGGGCGCAGGGCGTGATTTACCGCTAATAGCACGCGTTGCCAACGCATTTCGGGCGGGGAAACTACCAGATTAGATAGCCCTGCGCCAGTCTAGAATCACAGCACCCACTGGTCAGCGTAATTTAAGTGGGTCAGCGCTGTTACACTGGGCACTCATGTGATTCACGTGTGATTCATGAGCCAACCGTGCAGTTACCCGATTTAACCCGAGCCACCCTAATTCGGCGCTACAAGCGCTTTCTCGCCGACGTAGAGTTGTCTACCGGTGAAAAGGTGACGGTCCACTGTCCAAATACCGGTGCCATGACAGGACTTGCGGTGCCAGGTTCGCCAGTGTGGCTTTCTTATCACGATAATCCCAAACGAAAGCTGGCCTGGACTTGGGAGTTGGTCGAGACCTCGGAGGGGATGGCCTGTATTCACTCAGTTCGGGCAAACGCGGTTACCGAGGAGGCATTATCGGCGGGCGAGGTGCCTGAGCTAGCCGGTTTTACCCTGTGTCGTCGGGAGGTCACCTACGGTACAGGGTCGCGCGCTGACTTCTGCCTAGATTATGCCTACGGTTCGGCAATGCTCGAGGTGAAGGCGGTGACCCTGCTGGTAGAGCAGGATCGAGGTTTGTTTCCCGACGCGGTAAGCGCACGTGCGCTGCGCCATGTGCATGACTTGGAGGCAGTTGTGCTTGAAGGTGGGCGTGCTGCCATGATTTTTTGCTCGCTACATACTGCTGTGAGATGCTTTGCGCCGGCATCTCATATTGATCCCCAGTACGCAAAAGCGCTACAACAAGCCGTGGCGGCAGGTGTTGAGGTGTATGGCCTAGGGGTGACTGTGACAGATCAAGTTATAAAAGCTGTGGGTCGTCTGATGATAGAGGGTATCTCATGATTCTGGATGCGGACAGCCAGCGAGCGATGGGCTTGCGACAGGACCATTTGCAGACCGATGAGGCGTTGGGTTTGTTGCTTGACCCCGAGGCGGGCACGGCCTTTAAGCGTTTGGCAAAACGCGCTGAGGCTGAGGGATTATCGCTGGCGGTGGCTTCGGGTTACCGCGACTATGGGCGGCAGCTTTATATCTTCAATGCCAAGGCGGCCGGACGGCGTGAGGTTCACGATGACGAGGGCGCAATACTGACGCGGCCCGCTTCGCCAGATTCGGCGTGGTTGCATGCGATCCTTCGATTTTCCGCGCTCCCGGGGACATCCCGCCATCATTGGGGTACCGACTTTGACGTTTGGGATCCGCGATCAGCCGGCGCCGATTATCAACTGCAGTTGACGCCTTCTGAGTACGCGCTTGGCGGTGTCTTTGGCGCCTTGACCGAGTGGCTCAGCGATCTCTTGGCGCGTGATGACGCCGAGGGCTTCTACCGTCCCTATGCTATCGATAGGGGCGCTGTCGCCCCGGAGCCCTGGCATCTCAGTTACCGCCCTCGAGCAAGCCGCTGGCAATCCAAGTTGCGGTTAGAAGTCCTGCAAGCGCTGTGGCGAGCCGAGGACAGGATAAAACCACTTGGTATTACTGAGCCCTTGGCACTTGTCGATCTCGTGCTGGCTCAGGGCGAGGTCCTTTTCGAGCGCTATATCGCGGTAGATGCCCCGTAATTCACTGGGCTATATCTTCCCCGTCTTCGAACAGGTGGCCATAGTGATTGCTGTAGTCGGTCTTCGCTGCGGCAATGACTTTAAGTGCTTCTTCCCGACCGTAGACGTAATCGACGCGAATATCGGCATCTTTGCCTGGAATCAGTTTGTAGGTTGAGAAGTAGTGTTGCAGGCGCTCAGTCTTAATCGGGGGTAGGTCATTAATGTCGGTCACATCGCCCCAGATATTGTCGCCATCTAAAACCGCGATAATTTTGTCGTCGGCTTCGCCGCCATCGATCATTTGGATGCCGCCCACAACACGGGCATTCAGAATGATGTCGGCGCGTGTAATCAAACGTTCTGAGAAAACACAGATATCGAGTGGATCACCGTCGGCAACGTCGGCATGCTCGCAGCGCTTTGCCACCTCTTCGGCGCAGTAAGTTCTGGGAATAAAGCCGTAGAGCGCTGGCGGTGTCGCCGTGGTTCGCTGGGGGCGATCAACCATGAGAAAGCCCGAAGCTTTGTCGAGCTCATATTTAACAGTATCGCTAGGGAGCATCTCGATATAGGCGGTGACGACGCCCTCTCGTCCACATGAGGGTTCAGCGGGTAGTCCATGCCAGGGATGTCGACGCCAACGCGCAAATTGCCCATCGAGATACATTCGGGGTCTCCAGTTCTCAAAAATTTGAAGTAAACGGTAAGCGACCGGCCACGGGGTCTCGTTCGCGGGGCTGCGATGGTACCTGAGCGAAAGCGCCGTGGCTAATGGTCTAGCCGAAATTGCGGTCTATTGCCTATTTAACGGCAAATTCACCCAGCTTTTTCGCGACACTGATGTTCTTGAGTCGAGTGTATTTTGGCAAGCCCGCGCGGTATTGCGGGTATGCCTCGCCCTGTATGAGTGGACCAAAATAACGTCGGGCGGTGGGTGTTATGCCAAAGCCATCAGCACTGATGAACTGTTTCGGCATCTTTTTTTCTCGGTTTGCTACCCGACTCAGAGCAGCCTCGCCGACGTGCCAGCGATAGCGCGGCCCAGATTCCCGAACAATTGTGGGCATTACGGCATTCTTCCCCTGCAGTGCTAGTTTTACCGCGGCTTCGCCCACAGCATAGGCTTGATCAACGTCAGTTTGACTGGCAACGTGCCGGGCGGCGCGCTGCAAATAGTCGGCAACCGCCCAGTGATTCTTATAGCCCAACTCGGTTTTGACCATTTGCGCCAACATGGGCGCGACGCCCCCGAGCTGAGCGTGACCAAAGGCATCGCGCACACCGCTGTCGCTGAGAAAACGGCCATCGGCGGTTTGCGCCCCCTCGGAGGCGACAATGACACAGTAGCCTTGTTGCTCAACGGTGGCTCGCACTTTGGCCAAAAATCGCTTCTTGTCGAAGGCCACCTCTGGAAAGAGAATGACCTGCGGAGCGTCGCCCGCAAATTCTGCCGCCATTCCCGCTGCGCCAGCGATCCAGCCCGCGTGGCGTCCCATGACTTCGAGAATGAATACCTTGGTTGATGTGGCGCACATCGACGCCACGTCTAAGGCAGCTTCCCGGGTGGATATGGCTACATACTTGGCGACTGAGCCAAAGCCAGGGCAGCAGTCGGTGACCGGCAGATCATTGTCGATCGTTTTGGGAACGTGTATCGCCTGGAGCGGATAGCCCAGGCGCTTTGAGAGTTGGGAGACTTTTAGGCAGGTGTCAGCGGAGTCGCCGCCGCCGTTGTAGAAAAAATAGCCAATGTTGTGGGCTCTGAATACGTCGATGAGGCGCTCGTACTCCGCTCGATTGTCCTCAAGGCTGCGTAACTTATAGCGACAGGAGCCAAAGGCACCCGAAGGCGTGGTTAGCAGACCGCGAATGGCGGTTTTCGTCTCACGACTGGTATCAATGAGATCTTCCTGTAGCGCCCCTAAGATGCCGTTTCGTCCGGCAAATACCTTGCCGATTTTGTCTTTATGGACTGCGGCAGTTTCAATTACTCCGCATGCTGATGCATTGATGACGGCAGTCACGCCGCCGGATTGGGCGTAGAAGGCATTGGTTTTGGGCATGGTCAACGTTAAATCGGTTTGTCGGTGAAGGGCCACAAGGTAGACTGCATGCGGATCAAGTGCAATCGTGCGCCGGGCCTAATGCGTACTTCGGAGAGGTTTTTGTCAAAAAGTATTCACATACTCGGCATATGCGGCACTTTTATGGGTGGGTTGGCGCTGCTGGCTCGCGAGATGGGTTACACAGTCTCTGGCTCCGATCAATCCGTCTACCCTCCCATGAGCACTCAGTTGCGGGAGGCTGGAATTACCTTGCACGAAGGTTACTCCATCGATGCGTTAATGCCCGCTCCGGACCTGGTCGTGATTGGTAACGCGCTCTCTCGAGGCAATCCCGCCGTTGAGGCAGTTCTCAATCTGGGGCTACCTTACCGTTCGGGGCCTCAATGGCTGGGGGATGCGCTACTGTCTGATCGTCATGTTCTTGCAGTATCGGGTACCCACGGCAAAACCAGCACAAGCAGTATGTTGGCTCATATCTTGGATCATGCGGGTCTTGAGCCGGGTTTTTTGATTGGGGGGGTGCCGCTCAATTTTGGCGTATCTGCGCGTTCGGGTGGAGGAAGCTACTTTGTGGTCGAGGCCGATGAATACGATACGGCATTTTTTGATAAGCGCTCCAAATTCGTGCACTACCGCCCAAATACATTAGTGATAGGCAACTTGGAGTACGACCACGCCGATATTTTCCCGGATTTGACCGCTATCGAAACCCAATTCCATCACCTCATTAGATGCGTGCCAGGAAAGGGGCGCGTTTTGCATGGGTTGGCCGAGGCTATTGGTCGGGTACTGGACCGCGGCTGCTGGTCTGATCGGGCGTCATTGGCCGTGGGGGCTGAGGGTGACTGGCGCGTTGATCCATTAACACCCGCAGGGCAGCGGTTTCGGATCGAGGGACCTGGGGGCATTTCCGGCGATGGACAGTGGCAGATGTTGGGTCAGCACAATCTTGCCAATGCGCTAGCGGCTGTCGCCGCGGCCGCCGATGTGGGTGTGACACTGCCCCAAGCCCTTGCGGCGTTGGCCGATTACCAGGGTGTAAAACGCCGATTTGAGCTCCGGGGAAAGCCCGGCAACGTTGCGGTTTACGACGATTTTGCGCATCACCCAACGGCCATTCAAACCACACTGGAAAGTCTGCGCTTGGCTGATATGGGTGGCCGTACATGGGCGGTGATCGAGCCTCGTTCCAATACCATGCGTGGCGGCTACCATCGTGCCGCTCTCATCGATGCGGTTAGCGATGCCGATCGGGTAATATGGTATCAGCCACCCGGCCTTGACTGGGCCTTGGACAGTCTTGTTGCCGACTCCCCCGTACCGGCAGAGGTGCACTCGAACATCGAACAGTTGGTGGCGGCACTCACTCGCGAAGCTGATCCGGGTGATCGTATCGTCATCATGAGTAATGGCGGCTTTGACGGCATACACGAGAAATTGTTGTCGGCCCTGGAAAATCGATACCGCGCTCAAGCGTCTACAAGGGAGCTCTCATGACTTCGCTTTACCACTTTTTAGTGACTGAGAAATCCGGGCTCCTGCTGGTGGTTGTCTTGCTGTTGTCGGTGTTAGCTGGCAGCCAGACCACTAAGGTTCAGCTTGACGCTTCATCTGATTCGCTATTGCTGCAGGGTGATCCGGATTTAGAGTTTTTTCGCGAGAGCAGCCGCCATTATCCATCGGGAGAGTTTCTGATTTTAACTTGGAGCCCAGATGGTCCGTTGCTGGGGGACGAGTCTCTTGAGCCACTGTCAAGGATGGTCGCTGAACTCAGGCAGTTACAAGGCGTCAGCGCCGTCACTAGCATGCTCGATGTACCCCTTCTGGAAAGTCCACCTCTGTCGCTGGCTGCACTAGCGGAAAGTGATTCGATCCCCACGTTGCGTGATCCGGTAGATCGCAGCTTGGTGCTTAAAGAGTTCACGACTAGCCCAATATACCGCAACTTATTGGTTGGAGAGTCCGGTAATTTATCGGCTGTACAGGTCAGTCTTGTGAGTGACCAAGAGATGGCCTCGCTATTGCTCGAGCGCGAGTCGTTGCGTAAACGCGATGCGGCAGGTGAGCTCGATGATCAAGCTAAGACAGCGCTATTGGCAGTGGAGCGTGCCTACGATCAGCATCTAGCGCAGGAGTCCGCTCGTCGTGCTGAGCTTGTTGCCGCTGTTCGTGGCATTGCCGATCGCTACCGCCCTTATGCCCAAATATTTGTGGGCGGCGTGCCCATGATTGCTGCCGATATGCTCGATTTTGTGAGGGCCGATTTGGTCACCTTTGGCAGTGCAATTATTGTCATCATGATGTTGGTGTTAGCCATCATATTTAGAGATTGGCGCTGGGTGTTTGCCCCCATAGTCAACTGCTCGGCGACGGCGATCACTATGCTTGGCCTGCTAGGATTTTTCGACTGGCGCATGACCGTGATTTCCTCCAATTTCGTTGCGGTTTTATTGATCGTAACCCTGTCGCTTTCGGTACACTTGGTGGTGCGTTTTCGCGAGTTGGAGCTGACTGACCCTGGTTTATCCAATCCTCAACGATCGGTGCGCTCGGCCCAGCTAATGTTTTTGCCCTGTTTATATACCGCCATCACCACCATCGTGGCATTTGGCTCCCTCCTTGTGGCCGGCATTCAACCCGTCATCGATTTTGGCTTGATGATGACGGTGGGGATTCTGGTGGGTTTTGCTTATACCTTTACCTTAGTGCCGGCATTAATGGCCTTGCTGCCAGCTCCACAACGTCAGGCTGAGCAACAAGCCGAGGGTGGCTTGACTCGACAGTTCGCGGGTGTGGTGGAGCGTCGAGGCGGCGTAGTCTTGGCCGTAACAGCACTATTGGTTATCGCAACGGTTGTTGGTATTTCGCGCTTGCAAGTCGAGAACCGCTTCATTGATTACTTCAAGGAATCCACAGAGATCTATCAAGGAATGGAGCTGTTGGATGCTCAGTTGGGTGGCACGATTCCCCTCGATATCATTCTTTATCCCCCGACGTCTGATTCTGAGCCGGTAACGGAAAACGCCCAGATGAACCTCTTGGCAGATACATCTGAGGGTTGGGATGAGGATGACCCGTTTCTTGATGATCCTTTCGGGGAGGGTGACGCCTTTGGTGACGATGGCGGCGTCAGCACCAGTTTTTGGTTTACGGTACAGGGCAGGGCATTACTAGATAAGGCCCACAACATTGTCGATGCGCGCACAGAGACCGGCAAAGTGCTATCGCTATCGACGGCGTTTGAGGTAATGGATCGGTTGTACGGTGCACCCTTGGGCGCGGTCGAAATGGCCTTGGTGCAAAACAGTATGCCCCAAGCCGTTGATGAAACCTTGGTGAGACCGTATTTTTCTTCCGATAATAATGAGGTGAGGATCTCGGTACGGGCTATGGAAACGAGTCCGTCGCTGCGTCGCGATCAGTTTCTGCGAGAACTCCGGATAGAGTTAATCGAGGCGCTGGAATTGGCCCCGGAACAATTGCGGTTTACCTCCTTGCTGGTGCTTTACAACAACGTCCTACAGAGTCTTTTCGCCTCGCAAATTATGACCTTGGGTGCTGTTTTCGTGGCCATTGGCCTTATGTTTTGGGTGGTATTTCGTTCACTCTCGCTGGCCTTATTGGCATTGGCCCCCAACGTACTCGCTGCTGGAATGGTGCTGGGTATTATGGGGTTGCTGGGCATACCGCTTGATATCATGACGATCACTATTGCGGCCATTGTGGTGGGTATTGGCGTTGATGATTGTATCCATTACATCCACCGTTTCCGTTTGGAATTCGAGGCGGTCGGGGACTATCGTGAGGCCATGTACCGAAGCCACGGCAGCATCGGTCGGGCAATGTACTACACCACGTTGACAGTAATTATTGGCTTTTCCTTGCTGACACTCTCTAATTTCACGCCAAGCCTTTACTTTGGCCTGCTTACCGTTGTGGCGATGCTGGCAGCCGTGGCAGGAGCGCTGCTACTGTTGCCGAGATTTTTGCTATTGTTCAAACCGCTCGGCCCCGGTCGCGCTTAGCGCCGACAACTAACCGCTTTATCCAGGATGCAATGTCGTTCAGACTGCGGTGCTTGCTGTATTGCACCGTCGATACGTGAGCCTTACTACGGCATGCCTGATGGCAAATCGGCTGGCCAAGTATGCGTGCATTTGGGCGATGATCGGCGCTGTGGCTTATTTGACGATCCGCGCCGACCTAAATGCTGCGGCCAATTTCAGGCGGAGCTCTGGGTTTGCGGCGAAAACCGCGAACAGGCGCTCGAAATCCTTGAAAGATTGGAGCGAGAGACCCACGGGGTATACACCGAGTGAGTGAAATAGCTTTATTCCCCCTGTCCACGGTGCTACTGCCTTTCGGCAGTATGCCGTTACAGATATTTGAACAACGCTACCTGGACTTGGTCGCTGATTGCATGCGATCCGGTGATGGGTTTGGTGTGGTGTTGCTGCGCTCGGGCTCCGAAGTCTCTCGCGGGGTTGATGCGGTTCCAGAGATAGCCCAGATCGGAACCTATGCGAAGATTATTGATTTTGATCAGTTACCCAATGGCCTATTGGGTATAACAATCAAGGGCGAGCAAGCATTCTCTGTCAGCCACAGTTGGCGTGAGTCAAACGGATTGGTGAAGGCCGAGGTTGAGCTAAGTGGTATGCCCGAGGTCGCACCTATGACCAGGCAATGGCAGAATCTAGTTGATGTGCTCAAGGGGCTAGAAGGCCACCCCTATGTACAGCGGATGGGTTTGACGCCAGATTATGACAATTTGTGGGAGGTGGCTTTTGTGCTGGTTCAACTTTTGCCGCTGGAGGAGTCCATAAAGTTGGCGCTATTGGCCTCACCATCTTTAGATGATTTGCTGGGCCAACTTGATCAATTACTCAATCAGATCAGTGGTGAGGATTGAAACCCTCATTACTTCGGCTTAGTGTCGAGGAAGCAATAGAATAACAGGAGTGTGGTCTATGTATGATTTGATTATTCGCGGCGGCACTGTCGTCGATGGCTACGGTAATGAGCCACGCGTTGCCGATGTCGCGGTATCCGGCGATACCATTGTGGCGATTGGCTCTGAGCTCGGTGATGCCCGGGAAGTTATTGATGCCAGCGGTTGTTATGTCACGCCCGGGTTTGTCGATATCCACACCCACTACGATGGCCAGGCAACGTGGGACCAAGAAATGGCGCCATCTTCATGGCACGGTGTGACCACCGTGGTTATGGGTAACTGCGGTGTCGGTTTCGCGCCGGCAGCGCCCGAGCGTCATGACTGGCTCATCGGTCTTATGGAGGGTGTCGAGGATATTCCTGGTTCAGCACTATCCGAGGGTATGCCCTGGAACTGGGAGACCTTTCCGGAGTACCTGGACGCGATAGAAGCTATGCCACGAGCCGTCGATATCGGCACCCATGTACCCCATGGAGCGGTGCGCGCCTATGTTATGGGCGATAGAGGCGCTGCCAACGAGGCGCCGACAGAAACAGATAACGCGCGAATGGCGGCCATTGTTGAGGAGGGCTTGCGAGCAGGTGCTCTGGGATTCTCCACCTCGCGCACAGAGTTACACCGTTCGATTGAAGGCGAATTGGTGCCCGGCACTACGGCGACGCCCGACGAATTGCTCGCCATTGGCCGCGCCATGGGTAAGGTCGGTTACGGCGTCTTCGAAATGGCCAGCGACCTCCTGCCGGAATGGGATGAGTTTGGCTGGATGGGACAGCTCAGCAAGGAGACTGGGCTGCCGGTAACGTTTACGGCGTTACAGTCGCCCATAAAAAGTATGAGCTTTGACGATCAGCTGGCCAACATGCGCCTACAGAATGCGCAGGGCGCTAACATTGTGGCGCAGATATCCATGCGTGGTACCGGCTTGGTGTTGGGTTGGCAAGCCAGCTTTCACCCGTTCTCATTGAAGCCCAGTTGGCAAGCTATCGCCGAGTTACCTTGGGATGAGCAGTTTGCGCGGCTAAGCGACCCGAGTTTTAAGGCGCAGCTGCTCCAAGAGGAGAGTGAAATTAGCCCTGAGCTCGAGCTATTGGGTGCGCTGCTGACGGGGGCCTTCTCAATGCAATTTGAGATGCCCGAGGGATTCAACTACGAGCCGCGCCCTGAGGATTCAATTGAAGCTTTAGCCAAAGCGGCAGGCATATCGGCAGCAGAGTATGCATACGATGTACTAATGCAAGATGAGGGGCGCGGCTTTATTTACTTTCCGCTGCTCAATTACGCTGACGGCAATCTGAATTTCCTAGAGCCCGTATTGGCCTCGGATGACTGTGTCAATTCACTGTCTGACGGTGGTGCGCACTGTGGAACGATTTGCGACGCGGCGGCGCCAACTTTCATGCTGCAGCATTGGGTGCGTGACCGCGCGGGACACAAGATTTCTTTGGCTCATGCTATCAAGCGTCAGTGTTATGACACGTCTCGGCTTTATGGGCTGGAGGATAGAGGGGTCGTTGCTGAGGGGTTCTTGGCAGACCTCAATATTATCGATCTCGAAGCGTTGAAATTGAATGCACCCTGGGTCGCGCACGATTTGCCTGCAGGCGGAAAGCGGTTATTGCAGACCGCCGAGGGTTATCGCGTGACGATTAAATCTGGTGTTGTCACTTTCCGCGAGGGTACATGGCAGGAGACTACCCCAGGGCAGCTTATTCGAGGCCCTCAGTCTGCTCCGGCCACTGCCAGCCTCCAAGCGACTGCCAGCGATTGACGATGAGGCAGAATAGCTCGGCGGTACGCGCGGCATCGTACGCCGCCGAGTGCGCATCTGCGTTGTTGAATTCAATACCGGCTCGCGTGCAAGCCTGCGCTAATACCGTATGCCCGAAGGCGAGCCCCGCTAGCGTGGCTGTGTCGAAATAAGAAAATGGATGGAATGGGTTGCGCTTGATGTCGCAGCGCTCAACGGCGGCATTAAGGAATCCGGCATCAAAATGTGCATTGTGACCCACTAAAATGGCGCGGTTGCAGCCAGATTCGCGCACTTCGCGTCGAACTCGGCCGAGGAGTTCGCCTAGCGCAACCTGCTCCGGTACGGCCTCGCGCAGCGGGTTTTCTGGATCGATACCCGTGAAATCGAGCGCAGACTGCTCGAGATTTGCGCCTTCGAAAGGATCGACGTTGTAGGCCAACGTCTCCCCGGGTTCCAGCTCACCGGCGTCTGAGAGCGTCAGCAGGGTGAAAGCGATTTCCAGTATGCCGTCGGTCTCGGCGTTAAAGCCCCCGGTCTCAAGATCAACCACCACGGGAAGGAAGCCGCGGAAACGGTTGCGATAAGAGATCGCTCCATTACTCACGCGATATGCTGCCAGGTTAGTGTTTCGCCCGCCCGCAGGGGTACAACGGATCGATCGCCGAGAGACAGGACAGCCTCTACGTCGATAGGCGTTTTGGCGAGGGTGATGGTGTCGTTGTTGCGCGGCAACCGGTAGAAATCGGCTCCGGCATGACTCGCAAACCTCTCGAGCGCAGCAAGGCGACCTTCTTGTTCAAAGACTTCGGCGTAAAGTGCCATGGCGTGCGGCGCCGTGTAGCAACCTGCGCACCCACAGGCTGATTCCTTGTCGGCTTGGCTGTGCGGTGCTGAATCAGTACCCAAGAAAAAACGCGGATTACCCGAAGTTGCCGCGGCTCTCAATGCTTGCTGATGCACGTCGCGTTTTAGGATGGGTAGGCAAAAGTAATGGGGACGAATGCCCCCCACCAGCATGTGATTACGGTTAAACATTAGGTGATGTGCGGTGATTGTCGCAGCCACGCCGTCGCGTGCCTCGGTCACGAAGTCCACGGCATCCTTAGTTGTGATGTGCTCAAATACCACGCGCAGCCTTGGAAATTGACTTACCAAAGGGGCAAGGTGCTGATCGATGAACGCTTTCTCGCGATCAAAGATATCTACACTCGAAGTGGTGACCTCACCATGAACTAGCAGAGGCACATCGTGAGTCTCCATGGCGGCGATAACGGGATACAACGCAGCCAGATCAGTGACACCGGCGGCAGAGTGGGTAGTGGCGCCGGCGGGGTATAGCTTGATACCGTGAACATCTGGGGCTTTTGCTGCTAGCGCTACCTCCTCAGCGGTGGTTTTATCCGTCAGGTACAGGGTCATGAGCGGACTGAAATGTCTCTGTTCGGGTTCGAGCGCCGCTAAGATTCGATCTCGATACGCCAGCGCCATGTCGACAGTACTGATCGCCGGTACGAGGTTGGGCATAACAATGGCGCGGCCCGCCCAGCGAGCGACATCATTGACGGTTCTTGCCAGTGCGGCGCCGTCTCGGAGGTGAATGTGCCAGTCATCGGGTCGGGTGAGGGTTAGGCTAGTCATGTAGGATTTCCGTCAGAACTGTGCATAGTTTATCAGGGCGTGCTGTGCAACGCGGCCTCAGCAGCGTAAAATCGCGCCCTTTTCTGCTATTTCTCAAATTTTTGGGTTTTTACATTATGTCTTCGGTCGATAAAGTAGTGCTCGCCTATTCGGGCGGTTTGGATACCTCGGTCATCGTGCGCTGGTTGCAAGAGACCTACAACTGTGAGGTGGTGACTTTTACCGCCGATATAGGTCAGGGTGAAGAGGTAGAACCCGCGCGAGCCAAAGCGCAAGCCCTGGGCATCAAGGAGATTTTTATCGATGATTTGCGCGAGGAATTTGTTCGCGATTTCGTCTATCCCATGTTTCGTGCGAACACGATATACGAGGGCGAATACCTCTTGGGCACCTCAATTGCGCGTCCACTGATTGCTAAGCGGCTGGTCGAAATTGCCAACGAAACGGGCGCCGACGCTATTTCCCACGGTGCAACCGGTAAGGGCAATGATCAAATTCGGTTTGAGCTCGGGGCCTACGCGCTCAAGCCCGGCATCCAGGTCATTGCCCCTTGGCGTGAGTGGCAGTTGAGCTCGCGCGAATCGCTCATGGCGTACTGTGAGCAGCACGCGATTCCGGTGGATTTTGCCAATGCCAAGAAAAAGTCTCCTTACTCGATGGATGCGAATTTACTGCATATTTCATACGAAGGTGGTGTTCTCGAAGACCCTTGGGCGGAGCCTGAGGAAGACATGTGGCGCTGGAGCGTCAGCCCAGAAGCCGCACCCGACAAGGCCGAAGAGCTGACGCTGACCTATAAAAAAGGCGACATTGTTGCCATCGATGGTGTGGAAATGACACCGGCGGCGGTCCTTGCAGAGCTCAATCGACGGGGTGGCGCGAACGGAATTGGTCGTGCCGACATTGTCGAAAACCGCTACGTGGGTATGAAGTCCCGGGGGTGTTATGAGACACCGGGAGGCACCATCATGCTGCGTGCCCATCGGGCTATTGAATCCCTCACATTGGATCGCGAGGCGGCGCATTTGAAAGACGAGCTAATGCCAAAGTACGCGTCGTTGATTTACAACGGTTATTGGTGGTCGCCAGAGCGCGAGATGATGCAAGCGGCTATTGATGCCAGCCAAGTGCATGTTAATGGCGATGTTCGCTTGAAGCTTTACAAAGGTAATGTCAGTGTAACCGGTCGCCAGTCGACGGATTCGCTGTTTGACGAAAGTGTGGCAACATTCGAGGACGATGCCGGCGCTTATAATCAGAAGGATGCCGAAGGCTTTATTAAGCTAAATGCGCTGCGTATGCGTATAGCTGCAGGAAAGGGTCGCCGCAACGGCATGTAAATTATTCGGGGTAGGGGGTTTCGTGATCGGTAGTCAACAGCAGAGCCAAGCGCCAGAGCAAACGGCATATTTTGATGTGATCATTGTGGGCGCGGGGCTCTCTGGTATTGGGTCAGCCGTGCGCATCCAGCGCGATTGTCCGGATCGAAGCTTCGCCATTTTTGAACGACGTGATGCCATTGGCGGTACCTGGGATTTGTTTAGATACCCGGGTATTCGCTCAGACAGTGACATGCACACGCTGGGTTATGACTTCAAGCCCTGGGAGAGCGATAAGGCGATCGCTGACGGCCCCAATATTCGTGCCTACGTCAACGACACCGCTGACGAGTATGGTGTCAGGCAGCACATCCGTTTTGGCCACAAAGTTGTGGCGGCAGACTGGCGCAGCGCAGACAGTCAGTGGTGTATCACGGTAGAAAATGGCGAAGGTGAACGAACAGTTTACGGCTGCGGTTTATTGTTCATGTGCTCCGGTTATTACAGCTATGACCATGGGCATCAGCCAGAGTTCGTGGGTAGAGATGACTTCCAGGGTACCTGGGTTCATCCGCAATTTTGGCCTGAGGATTTGGACCACAGCGGTAAGAAGGTTGTCGTGATTGGTTCGGGCGCCACGGCTATGACGCTGGTGCCCAACATGGCTCAGGATGCTGAGAGCGTCACCATGCTCCAGCGCTCACCAACCTATGTGATTTCTGCACCGTCAGAGGACAAGTTTGCCAATTGGCTGCGCGAGCGCATCCCCAAGCAGTGGGCCTACGATATTATTCGTTGGCGCAATACGCTTCGTCAGCAGTTTTTTTACAACATGACGCGCTGGCTGCCTTCGATCCCGAGAAATCAACTGCTGCGCGTCGTCCGTCAGCAAATTGGTGACGTGATTGATGTCGATAAACATTTTACGCCCAGTTATAACCCGTGGGATCAGCGACTGTGTTTGGTACCCGATGACGATTTATTCAAAGCCATAAAAGCCGGTAAAGCGACGGTGGTCACTGACCACATTGAGCGGATTACGGAAAATGGCATTCAACTGACATCGGGAGAGCATCTGGAGGCCGACATCATTGTTTCGGCGACGGGGCTTGAATTGGTGATCTTAGGCGGCGCACGTTTTACCGTTGATGGTGCCGACGTGGATTTCGCCAATGAGTGGACCTACAAGGGAATGATGTGCAGTAATGTGCCCAACATGGTGCAGATTTTTGGTTACGTAAACGCCTCTTGGACTCTTCGATCAGACCTCATCGCCCACTGGGTTTGTCGCGTACTGAATCACATGCGGGACCACGAGTACGCTGTGGCCACGCCGCGTTGCCCCGAGCCGCTGGCGCAGCAAATGCCCAAACGATTGTGGATCGATAATTTCCCGGCAGGGTATTTGAATCGTGCGCTGCCCAATTTCCCCAAACAAGGTGATCGACACCCCTGGATCAATCCGCAGAACTACCGCAAAGATCGCAAGATGTTCCGAGAAGATCCACTGGAGGATGGCGCACTGATTTTTGAGCGCGCTAGGGCGAGCCGGGGCGATGGGGCACTGAAACAGGTAAGCTAGGGTTGCCATGTATTCAGCCTTAGAGGAGTCATCGATCCATTGCCCGTATTGCGGTGAGTCACTGTCGGTTTTGCTTAATCCGGAGGATTTAGGGCAGGAATACATAGAGGACTGTCAGGTCTGCTGCCGCCCGATTGAATTTTTGATTACTGAAGGCCCCAATGGGGAGTTATTGGCCCGGGTTGCCGCCGATAACGAATAATCGTAAAAATCGATCCTTTTTAGCTTTTTAATCCGTTTTATAAATATTTGGTCGGTCTTCATACTGAGTGCTGTTGTTAATTCACAGCTCAGGAGAACACCATGAACCCTATGTACGTCCCCAACGTTACTTTCAAAACTCGCGTGCGCGATGAGGCGATTGCTGGGCCTAACCCTTACCGCTGGCAAGATACTCAGACCGCCGACATCTTTGCGGGCAAGCGCGTGGTGGTTTTTGCACTGCCGGGAGCCTTTACGCCGACCTGTTCGTCAAACCACTTGCCTCGCTACGACGAGCTCTACAGCGAATTCGTGGCCCTTGGAATCGATGCCATCGTTTGTGTATCGGTCAATGATGCTTTCGTTATGTTCAAATGGGGGCGCGAGCTGGGTAATCAAAATATTGTCTTGTTACCCGACGGCAATGCTGAGTTCACCCGTAAGATGGGTATGTTGGTAGAAAAATCCAATTTGGGTTTCGGTATGCGATCTTGGCGCTATTCCATGCTGGTAAATGACGGTCAAATTGAAAGGCTGTTTGTCGAGCCAGGTCTTGAAGATAACTGCGATAGCGACCCTTTTGAAGTGTCTGATGCCGACACGATGTTGGCGTACTTGCGCGGTATTGATATCGAGCAGGTTGAAACGGCCGCGCCGCGGTTAGCGTTTGTAGGGTGAAATAGCATCAGTTGAGTTGTTCTGGCTGTGCTATGGTGGCCGAGAGTGCAGTGATACTGTGCCCACGGCCATTTATTCCGCCTAGGGGGAGTACCCGATGAAAATTTTCTCTGTGTTTGTGCTGCTTGGCAGTTCAGCCCTGGTACTAACTTTGGCCCCGGCACTACGTGCTGATGAGACGTTGGCCGCGACCCAGTCCGCTAAGGTAGAGGTATTGGAGAAATCCACCTTGTCTTGGAATGACTCCACTTTGCCGAATTATGCCCAGGGTCAACCTGAGCTCTCCGTGGTGCGGGTCACTATCCCTGAGGGCGGTGCGCTTCCCATGCACGAACATCCCTTTGCGACCGCCGGTGTTTTGTTGCAGGGTGAGTTAGAAGTTCACACGCCTGAGGGCAAAAGCCGTCGAATCATGGCGGGCGAAGGTTTAATCGAGTTGGTCAATCAGCCCCACTACGGTGCCAATGTTGGCCAAGGTCCGGCCGTAATTCTCGTGGTCTATGCGGGCATTGAAGGGCAGCCTGTCACGGTCTTAGTGGACGGTTCAGCCGCTGGCGAGCCGCTATAATTCGTGGATTAGTGGAAGTTACGCGCTTTCACTTTTAAGGAGTCTAGGGCGCTACTGTGGTCCTCCAGTGTTCCGGCGATGACATGCATGACGCCATCGCGAGACTCTAGTGTGCCAGCAACGACGAGTAGTTGTGCTGTCATGAGCGCCTGTCGATAGCGTTCTTGTACACCGGGCCAGACCACCACGTTGTGATTGCCGGTTTCATCTTCCAGCGTTAAGAACACCACACCCGAGGCCGTACCCGGTCTCTGTCGGCAGGTAACCAGCCCCGCGATGCGAACAAATCGATGGTTACCCCATGTGGCCAGTTCGCTTTGTTGTCGACAGCGTTGAAAGGGTGCTTGATGCCGTAGTAAGGCTAGGGGGTGATGGCGTAGGGTCAGCCCGGTGCTTCGGTAATCGGCCAGTACATTATCGGCAACTGATGGTGCCGGTATTGAAGGCGCTCGTGTTGCACCTTCATAGACAGGTTCGTTTAACAGGGGACGGGGTGGCTCTAACGCCATAATTTGCCATTGTGCCTGATGGCGATCACCACTCAGGCTGGCGAGACTGTCGGCGGCGGCCAGTGCCGCCATGTCACCGCCGTTGAGCTGTGCTCGGCGACGTAAATCGGTCACATCATGAAAGGGCGCTTCACGACGTGCGGCCAGTAACCGTTGAATACCTAGGTTACTCAAGCCTTTTACTAAGCGTAAACCCAGTCGTATGGGTGGTTGGCCATGGTCAGGTTGGGGCAATAAATCGTGGTCATGCAAACTCTGATTAACGTCAATGGGTAGGACGGTAATGCCATGGCGACGAGCATCTTGAATCAGCTGTGACGGTGAGTAAAACCCCATAGGTTGGCTATTGAGCAAGCCGACGTAGAACGCGGCGGGATGGTGACATTTCAGCCAGGCTGAGACGTAGGCGAGTAGCGCAAAACTGGCTGAATGCGATTCCGGGAAACCGTAACCGCCAAAACCTTTGATTTGATCGAACAGTCGTTTGGCGAATTCCGGGCTGTAACCGCGATTGATCATGCCGTCCTTGAGTTTTCTTTCAAAGGTCAGTAGCTTGCTGTTTTTCCCCCAATTGGTGATAGCGCGCCTGAGAGCATCTGCCTCACCACCACTGAACCCGGCTGCAACCATGGCAAGCCGGATAACCTGTTCTTGGAAAATGGGTACCCCCAGCGTACTTGCTAATACCGATTTAATCGCATCATCTGGGTAGCTAATCGCCTCTTGCCCATGGCGTCGACGTAGATAGGGGTGAACCATTTCACCTTGTATAGGTCCTGGTCGGACAATGGCGATTTCGATAACGAGATCGTAAAAACAGGCAGGCTTAAGGCGCGGCAGCATCGACATCTGTGCTCGCGACTCAATCTGAAAGACACCAATCGAATCGGCTTTTTGTAACATTAGATAAGTGGTGTGATCTTCCCGGGGAATATCTTGCAGTCGCGCAATATGTGGATAATCGCGATGTACCAGTGCCAGTGTTTTACGTATTGCTGACAGCATACCTAGCGCCAAAATGTCGACCTTTAACAGTCCAAGGGTTTCGATATCCTCCTTGTCCCATTGGATAACGGTGCGTTCGGGCATGCTGGCATTTTCGATCGGCACTAGATTGGATAGCGGGCCCCGACTGATAACGAAACCGCCTACGTGTTGCGATAAATGTCGCGGGAAACCCAGTATTTCCTGAACCAGTGCCATAAATAGATGTGCCTTGTGATGACTATTTACAACACCTTGCTGTGTGAAACGTTCGGTGAGCTCGCGTTCACGATTCCACCAGGCTAATGAGTGGGTTAAGTCGTCGATAAAGACAGGGTCAAATCCCATGGCTTTGCCGACGTCGCGGATTGCACTGCGCGAGCGGTAGCTCACCACCGTGGCGGCGAGTGCCGCGCGTCGTCGACTGTATTTTTGGTAGAGGTATTGAATAACCTCTTCGCGGCGTTCGTGTTCAAAGTCGACATCAATGTCCGGGGGTTCATCCCGTTCTCGGGAAATAAAGCGCTCGAATAACAGGGAAATGTTCTCAGGGGAGACTTCGGTGATATGCAGGCAATAACACACAACTGAGTTGGCAGCCGAACCTCGGCCTTGACACAGAATGCCGCGTTCTCGGGCAAACTGAACCAAATCGAACACGGTAAGGAAGTAGTACTCATAGCGCAGCTCGGTAATGAGCTCGAGCTCTTGGTAGATGCGTTGTTGCACAGTGGACGGTACGCCGTGAGGCCAGCGCTTGGCGGCACCCAATGCCACTTGTTCTCGCAGGTAGCTATTAGCGTCGTGGCCATTGGGGACCACCTCCTCGGGATATTCGTAACGCAATTCATCTAAGCTAAAGCGACATTGGCGTGCAATATTCAGACTCTCTTCAAGTAGCGATGGCGGATACAGTGAGGTCAGATTGTCGAGTGTTCGAAGATGTTGCTGGCTGTTCACCAAGCGCCGCTGCCCTAAACGCTCGATGGTAGTGTTGTGTCGCAGTGCAGTGAGAACATCATGTAGCGGTTTGCGTGAGGCTTTGTGCATGCGTATGTCACCGCAAGCGACCATGGGTAACCCCAAGGCCTGGGCGAGTTGCCAGCGGTAGCGACAACGTCTCACCTCATCATTACCTAAGAGTCGAGTAATGCCGATCCAAACACGACCTTGGCAGAGGCGCCCCAATTGCTGGCCGATACTTTCTTGGTGCGGGTCTTCATTGGGTAACCAAATCAATAGGCAGCGTTTTAAATGAAAGATAATGTCGCGAAGGTGGGTGGTGTACTCACCCTTGGGGCTGCGCCTTCGAGAACGGCTAATCAGTCCAGAAAGCTCACCATAGGCAATACGATTCGGTGCTAACGCCACCAAGCGAATTCCTTCGGTGAGGTTGAATTCACTGCCAATAATCAGCTGCAGATTTTTTGTCTTGGCGGCAGCATGAGCTTTGACCACGCCAGCCAGGGAGCATTCGTCAGTGATTGCTAAGGCGGTATAGCCACAATCTGCGGCCCGCTCCACCAGCTCTTCCGGATGGGAGGCGCCTTTCATGAAGCTAAAATTACTTAGGCAATGCAATTCAGCGTAGGTCATGACCAAAAACTGTATAAATATACAGTATACTGCAATGCTATGACTGGGGAACAGTCAGTAGGCGTTTTTGTGCTTGCGGAGACGCTTCATCAGTAAGACAGTAGTCCTGAAATTCGAGCAAATAACGTTTCATGACAGGGACCAAGACCATGATGAAAGCTGGATTCGAATGGCTAGGCCTAGTGACTAGGGCGGTGACTTCGCTTCCCCGGCGGTGGCTGGCGACCTCAGTGGTAGCTGTATTGACCGGTTGTACGGGTGTGCCTGAGGGGGTAGAGCCCGTGACTGGGTTTGAAATTCCACGCTATCTGGGCACATGGCATGAGGTGGCTCGTTTGGATCACAGTTTTGAGCGTGGATTGATAGACGTTACCGCTGAATACACACTAAATGCTGATGGCAGTGTGCGGGTACTCAACAGCGGTACCGATGCATCGACAGGGGAGCGACGTTCGGCGCAAGGCGTGGCATTGCCGGTGGGCGAACCGGATGTGGCGCACCTCAAGGTCTCATTTTTTGGGCCTTTCTATGGCAGCTACATCGTGTTCGAGCTGGATGCGGACTACCAATACGCGTTTGTGTCAGGTTTTAATACCGATTATTTATGGCTATTGGCACGAGAGCCGCAGGTTGATGTTGTCGTTCGTAAACGGTTTATTGATCGCGCAGAAGGGCTAGGGTTTGATACGGCGGAGCTGGTCTGGCTATCAGGCGGCCCGTAGCGACAGTTAGACACAAAAAACCCCGCGTTGAGCGGGGTCTTTGTTAGGTGCGTAGAGTTTCAAGTGCTGGCGACCGTCTCGAGCAGCTCCCACTGTTCTTCGCCACTTTGTTGCAAATAGCGATAAATTACTTTGCTACCGGTGGGCAGCTCTTGAAGCCCGTCTTCTGCACTCACTTTAAATTCAATTCTAGAGCGCGAACGACCACGATTGATCCTACAGCGTGCCTCGCTACCGTGTTCGATGGCTAGGAATGTCACCTGGACCTGCTGAGCGCTATTGTCCACTCGACCGGTCAGAATGCAGTCCTGAGTGACGTCAGCCATAGCCGTATTACCCAGAAGTAACAAGCCAGCGGTTATGATCATTTTTTTCATCATTTTTCTTCTCCTGCGCCTTCCAGCGCTCCGTCGCTTCACAGCGTGTGGTACTTCGAAACCCAACTATTTTTGTAGTTAGCAAGTCGCCCAAGGGCTGCCCGCTATCCTTCAGTCACATATTTGTAACATAACTGAAACACAGTTGAAACAAAAATGAAGCAAAAAAGTCACAAATTGGGCCGTTATCCTGTAAGCAATTGATGATTAATGATTTTATGGGGTGAGATTAAGACATGAGGCCGTGTAAGTACCAGCGCCCGCCGCGGCGGTCTTTGAATAGCCAAAGCCGCTCTCCGTTACGAGCATCGGCGATGTAATAGTCACGGCTTGTAGGCCGTTGCCACCAATTGTCTTCAATGCGTTCTGGGCCGTGGATTAAGTTCAATGGGCCACGCCAGTAGGGCTGCCCGGCTTGAAGGTGTAAGGGTTGAGGTTCCTTAAGTAGCCAGAAAGGGCGTTGCTGACACAGGGTTTGCGGATGAGAGGTAGCTAGTGATTCAGCACTTATATGTTGAGCGAACTCCGGCAAATGGGCATCGCGTAACGCAATGTGCTGAACTGATTCCAGGCCCAGGCGGCCGCGCAGGCGATCGATGAGCTGGTGTAGGGGCTCTTTAGGCTGGTTGTCGTTAAACAAATCTTGGCCCTGGACGTCACGCGCTACCCATTGATCAGCACGCAATGCGAGCCCCTCAATATCATCACTGAGTGTTTGTTGCTCAAGTCGCAAGGCGGAGAGTTCCAACCAGCGTTCTGGGTCGTTGTGAGCTTGGCTGCTTCGGATCTCCAGCCGAAATCGGTCGTTCTTTGCGCGTAACAGCTGCCATTCAAGACGGCTGGTGGCGAGCTGGGTATGCCATAGAAAATCGCAAAAATTTTCTAATAACTGATTCATGGCGGGTAGCAGTTCATTGCTCTGCCGAATTTCGAACCCAAACCACAGTGCATCATAAAAAACAGCGGGAGGTATGAAATCGCGGTGGACGTCGTCATGGGGGGCTGTTAAATCGGTTAACCAATGTAGGAAGGTTTCGCCACAGCGGCGGCCTAGGTCATGGCGCGGCAATGCCAGTAACGCACCAAAGTTTTCGAGTCCAGCTTGGGACAGTTGTTTTGTTAGCTGGGGGATGTGGTTCGCTGCGGTATTGGGAATTAATGTCAGGGGCAGTGGTGCCAGGCGTGTTGCAAGATTTATCTCGATCGCCAATGCCAGGTCATCGTTGTGGTAACTGAGCAGATGCGCGGCTACGCGATTGCTGGCAATACCAAACGCGCCGCGGAACCCCCGTTGTTGAAGTGCGTTTTGTATTCGCATTACTAATTGCGATGGGTCGCCATGCAGGCGTAAACAACTACCGATCTCTAATTGCAGGCAGTTTTCACCATGACATTCGAGGGTGGGTGTAATGCTGTATGCCCAGCATTGTAGTTTCTCGAGTACGGTGCGTTCGCGCTGTCGGTCACGCTCTAATAACTGTGCGCCGGTATCTGCTAAGAGTGCGCGAGCGGTATCGACTGACTGACCAGTCGTAATACCGTCCATAGCAGCGACATCGTTGCAGCTGACTACACGCCGCTTTTCCAGCACGATGACCGGTTGGCAGGTATTCTGAGATAAAGCTTCCAGCGGCAAGTCAGGGAAGCGGATGCAGAGCCAAAGTGACATGAGGGCCCACCAAAATACTGGTTATATATACAGTATTTTAGTGGATCTGAGTCGGTCCTGTCACACCCCTGTCGATATCAAATGGCATATCAAGCTTGTGGTCGTGCGGGCCTTGGCTGACTATGGCGATGTGCCGAGGCCGGGGCTTTTAGCTGCGGGTTAC
>CAYPPU010000019.1:36864-41122 GCA_964412695.1 uncultured Alteromonadaceae bacterium
TGAAGGTGCTGTTGAAGGTGCTTTGGTAGTGCCCTCAGTGTGTTCTTGCACAGGCTTTGCGGGCGAGAGTTCGCGTCACTACGGTTCCCAATAGAAAATGTGTGCATAGACTTCGCAGCCGCTGAGGGCTTGGGTTCTAGCGATCTGTCAGCAGTGCTGTGTTAGGAAAATATTCCAGAGAGAGGTTTGAGTGTGATGAGAATAGCGCGTGTATTTTTGGGGTTCTGTGCAACTTGGGCTATGGCGATGGCACTGGGTTGTGGTGACGCCGCGGCACCAGTCCCCTCATCGTCCAATGCCCCTGAGACAGAGGCTATTTCCGAGGAGCAGCGGCGGCTCGAGCGGTTTTTTGCCGATAGTCACGCCGAGGACATGCAGCGTTATCCATTTACCGCGAGTTATCTGGGTATTAAAGATCAGCAGGATAAATGGAATAACGTATCTCAAGCGTTTATTGAGGAAACGCAGCGTATTGATGCCGCTCGCCTTGAAGCGATAGCGGATTTTGATCCGGAACAATTGAGTGAGGCGCGACGGTTATCCCAGACCCTGTATCGCAAAGGCCTTGAGCGTAGCCAAGCTCTAGAACAGTATCAGTTACAGCGTTACGTCATACATCAGCATCGAGGTCCCCACACTTCGGTGGCGAGTAGTCTAATCAATATTCATCAAGTCACTGATGTTGCCGATGCAGAGGCTTATATTGGCCGGTTACAAAATGTCAGCGGCTATTTTGATCAGGTGATTGAACAGCTGAATTTACGTGCCAAACAGAATTTTCTATTGGTTGATTGGATGTACCCTCGCATCATTGAGAGTGCTCAGAATGTGGTTACAGGAGCGCCCTTTGATGCGGGGAGTGACTCGGTCATTTGGTCGGATTTTAAATCCAAAGTGGCGGCGCTGAGTCTTGAGCAGGCCGAGGAAGCGCGGTTGTTGAAGGAGGCTGAAGTTGCGTTGGTGGAGCAAGTCGAGCCGGCTTATCAGAGGCTGATTGCGACACTCGAGGCGCAGAGCACGGCTGCCCATGCCCACGACGGAGTATGGCGTTTTGACGAAACCGGTGGTTTTTATCAGGCGTTGTTGCAGTGGTATACCACCACTGATTTAACCGCGGCGGAAATTCACCAGCTGGGTTTGGAAAACGTTGAACGTATTCATCAAGAGATGCGTGCGATTATGGCTCGCGTCGATTTTGAGGGTACGTTGCCCGACTTTTTCCAATCGGTACGTCAGAGTCAGGCACTACGTTTTACTAATGATGATGCCGGTCGAGAGGCCTATTTGGCGGAAGCCGGTGCGGCTATTGAAGCCATGCGAGCCAAGTTACCCGAATATTTTGGTCGTCTACCCCAGGCTGAGCTAATCATTAAGCGCGTCGAGCCTTTCCGCGAGCGCAGCGCAGGTAAAGCCTTCTATCAAAGTCCGCCGCCGGATGGTTCTCGTCCGGGGATTTATTACGCAAACCTGTATGACATGAACGCCATGCCCAAAACCGACATTCAAGCGCTGGCTTTTCATGAGGGTATACCCGGTCATCACTTACAGCGAGCTATTACCGCCGAGCTTGGTGATATCCCAGAGTTCCAACGTTATCTTGGATTCACGGCTTTCTCTGAGGGCTGGGGGCTTTATTCTGAATATCTCGCCAAAGAGATGGGTTTCTACGAAGACCCCTACTCAGAATTTGGACGACTGACCATGGAGTTATGGCGCGCGGCGAGACTCGTGGTAGACACCGGCATTCATTCCTTGCGCTGGGATCGTGAGCAGGCGATCCAATATTTATTGGATAACACCCCCAATGCGGAATCGGATTGCACAAAGGCCATCGAGCGTTATATCGCTATGCCGGGGCAGGCCACCGCCTATATGGTGGGTAAGATTAAGATTTTATCGTTGCGTGATATGGCACAGGAGGCCTTGGGTGAGCAGTTCGATATGCGTCAATTCCATGACACTGTACTTGGTAGTGGGCCGGTTCCCTTGGATATCCTCGAAGACAATATCAACGCCATGATTGCAGCTACGCGTTCACAAGGGTGAAGTGGCGACTCCCTGCGGACTAGGACGCGGGAGTCCCCATATGCGGCTATTGATTCAGACCAGTTGCACTTGGGTGTTTAGGGTAACACCTGCCGTTAATGAGTTTGTGATTAGGCAGGTTTCTTCGGCTTTATGCAGCAGTCGTTCGAGGCGCTCGGGGTTGGCGTCCGCAGACGCCGTGACAGTGACATCGAGTTCGACGGCGGTAAAAACCATTTTTCGATCGACCTGATCGAGTGTGCCAACGGCCTGACAGTGAATGGACTGCCAATCTATCTTTGACGCGGTGGCGATGGCGCGGAAACTCAAAACAAAGCAGTCTGCGACGGCGGCCATTATCAAACCTTCTGGGCTCCACTGGTCGCCAGGTCCACCGAATTCCGCGGGGGCGTTGGTGCTGATATCACTCAGCCCCGTTGCACTGACCGTCACATTGGCGGTGTCTTGATGAGCGGCAGCGGTCGCCGTGTAATGGTGGGGGAAGGCATGCATGGCGCTATCTCCTGTTGTTGATCACTAATAATGAGCGCGGGATTCTACCGTTCCGCTGAGATCGACGCCATGATCGTTACTGGAATGTTAATGCCGACTAATAGCTTGCTCAGGTACAGCGGCAGGCAGTTCCCAAATTTCAGGCAGACTCAAGTTGTCATAGTCATCCTCTAGCGCGATACCTTGTTGCTGTTGCCCGCCGCGCTGTTTAAGGATATCGACTTGTTTATAACCGCTTAGCGTTAAGCGTAGGCTGGCTGGCGTGTGTTGTTCGGCAGCGGCCCTGCTGCGGAAAAATAGTGCCAGGGTATCGTTTTCAGCAGCGGCGAGTTGCAATTTACGTAACTCGGCATAGCGATAATCGGCGGCGCCTAACCAGCTAAAAACGACACTGCAGGTGCTACTACGTAAGGCCTGTTCAGTTGCCCATAGCAGTTCTTCGCGGTTTTTGGGGTGGACCATCAGGATTTGTTGTGTGTCGATACCGCGTGCTGATAGCAGCGGTGCATAAGGGGTGTGCGGCGGTGCTATAAACGCCTGCCAGCGTTTTTGTTCGCTGAGTTTTTGCATGGTCGGCAGAAAAAGTCCCATAGCACCCAGGCCACAACTGTCACTGAGTATTTCCACGCTACCCCGCAGCGGCCAGCCAGCGCCCTGGAGGGCGTTATCCAGGGGGGTAAAACCGGTCGGCAGGACATCGGTACCGTGCCAATCACTGTTGGCGGGTCGGTGTAACGTACTGAGATTATTGGCTGCATTCAGCCCTCTCCAAGTATCTGGGCGCTTGATAATATGCGCTAAAGGATCATTCATGGTGTGCTCCAATAGTCAGGTTTTGGGTCAACGGCCCTGGTCGGTAGCCGCTAAATGTAAAAACGTAAAAACAGGTCCACTAAAAGTACTGTATAAAAAAACAGTATTACGACTTAGGCTTGAAAGCAAGAGGCAAATTTTTGGAGCGTCGTAAAAAGCGACAGGTGCGAATTTCCGCATGGCAGAGTCCGCCATTTCGCCGTTATTTTCCCGCGGCTGTGTGCTCGACACTCGGCGCGTCTATGCAAACGTTCCTGTGGGCTTGGAATGCCTGGGATTTGACCCATTCGGCTAGTTGGGTGGGCACGGTTGTGGCGCTCATGCTGGCACCTGCGATATTGCTATCCCTGCCATTTGGCATCTTGTCAGACCGCGTAAATCCTCGTTATGGCTTGGTAACTTCGACGGCGCTTTACGGTAGTGTGGCCATGGTCGCGGGGTTAGCGATTGTGTTTGATCAATTTGGTCTGACGGTATTGCTGCTACTGGCAACGGCGCACGGTGCGATTAATGCCGGTCACGGGCCCATGCGCTTGGCACTGGTGCCGCTGCTGGTTGATCGCGAAGCATTACCCCATGCAGTTGGGTTGTCTGCCATGACCTTCCATAGCGCACGGATTCTGGGTCCGGCTGTGGCAGCGTGGCTGCTTTCGCGAGCCGATCAAGTGACTGTTTTCGGTCTGGCAGCGCTCTGTTTTATTAGCGCTAGCGTGATACTCGCGAGTTTACAGGGTATTGGTTTGCGTCCGCCTAGAGAGCGGCAGCCTTTTTTCCAACAGCTTCGCACTGGATTGCAGTATGCCGTCGGTCACGAGCTCCTTCGGAATGTGTTCTGGCTGACTGCATTGAACGGTATTTTGGGGCGGACTGTCATTGAGCTACTGCCGGCGTTGTCGGGGGAGCGCTT
>CAYPPU010000020.1:0-39578 GCA_964412695.1 uncultured Alteromonadaceae bacterium
GTATTTTGGGGCGGACTGTCATTGAGCTACTGCCGGCGTTGTCGGGGGAGCGCTTGGCAGGCGGGTCATCCGAATTGGCTTCACTGGTAGCCATTGCGGCCGCAGGCTCGATACTGGGTGGCCTGATTACCAGTCGACAATCCACGGGTATCGCGCGGCTGCTGGTGTTGGTGGTGGTGTCATTATTGGGAGCTGCGTCGGCCCAGCTTGTACTTCATTGGACCGACCAACTTATGTCGTTAGCGTTGTTGTGCTTCTTGGTCAGTGGCTGCACCACGATTGCCGGCACAGCGTGCCAGACGATTATTCAGTTATCGGTAGAAGAGACATTCCGCGGGCGGATCATGAGCCTTTGGATGCTCACTATTATGGGCGCTCCGGCGCTATCGGCTTTAGCGGTGGGTAATTTGGCTGATAGGGTGGGTTTTGTCCCCGTCTTGCTGATAACGGGTGTGTTGGGGCTTTTGCTAACGGCCGTCTTTTATCAGCGGGCGCGCCGAGCGTTGCCAGACTGATTGCCGCGAGCGAGTAACAGTACGATGCGATCCAGGCCGATCCAGGGATCACCTTTTTCCTGACCTTTAATGACCGCATCGGTGCGGTACGCCAGGGCTTGTAATTGACCAATGCTGCGTCGGCTATGCCGTTCAACGGCTGCTTGCACCAACGCCAGGCGACTGCGCCAAACGCCTCGCTCTTGCAGCGCGCGACTCACTTGGGTCCCTGCGCGTCTGTCTTCATCGACATCGGCCAACAAATTAATATCCCGCGCCAATGCCCACAGCACCGCCGGTGGCTGTGTGGCCTCAGCGCGCAATCCCCGTAGCGTCCGAATGGCATTTCGGCTGTCGCCTGAAAGTGCGGCATCGGCCAGACTGAAGGCGCTGTAGCGAGCGTTATCGAGGACACCCTCGAGAATAGTTTCCACAGTGACGGTTCCATCAGGGGCTAGCAGCTTTAGTTTTTCTATTTCTTGCGCGGCAGCGAGTAAATTGCCCTCGGTGCGATCGGCTAATAATTGAGCCGCCGCCTTGTCGGCCTGTAAACCTACCGCCTGCAGTCGTCGCTGGATCCAACTCGGCAGTTCGCGAGACTGGATGGGCCACACGGTTATGATTACGCCCATATTATCGAGAGCGGTGTACCATTTTGCGCGTTGTGACTGCCGGTCGATCTTGCCTGAAACGATCAGTAAAATATCCTCTGATTCCATTTCTAAGAACGCTTGCAGCGCTTTGCTGCCTTCGGCGCCAGGTTTTCCGGAGGGAAGTCGCACCTCGATCAGCTTGCGCTCAGCAAACAGTGAAAGCGCACCGCCACTTTGAAGTAAGTGTTGCCAGTCGCTGGGGTTGTTGATTTCAATAACTTCTCGTTCGCTACAGCCCGATTCTCGGGCTGCGGTACGAATGGCATCTGCGCACTCTTGTACGATGAGGGTTTCATCACCCGCAATAAGGTAGCAAGGAGCGTTACCTTTGCTAAGGTGTTGGCTCAGTTGCTCAGGTTTGAGCTGCATCAGTTGCTGAGGCTGTGGCCCAAACGGCGAACAATTTGAGCGGCCAAGTCACGGCGCATTTCTTCACGCAGCAATCGCAGTTCTTCTGTTTTGCCAACAATATTCTGCGGATCATTGAGGTACTGGCGAATCACTTGAGCATCACTTGCCACCACCACGTCGCCGTCAGTACGCATACTAAAATCGGTACGCATGAGCAGCTCGATCTCCGCGCTGCGAGCTTGCGCGGTTAATGAAAGATTGCGTTGCGAAAAATCCTCGCGTCCGATTTGTACGCTCAGTGCGGCAGTCTTGCCCGCGGACACAACAGCACCGGCTAGTCGCAGCTGTTCGAGCAAGGCGAGGGTGAGTTCACCGCGAGCATCATTGCTTATTACAACGAGGGTTTGGCCGCGCAAACTGTTGTCACCCGCGATATTGCCGGTGCCTTTTAGCTGAAATCCGCATCCGCTAAGAGCAAGCAGCAGCAGGGCGAATATCAGATTCTTCCAAGAGCTTTGCATTAATTGGCCACTACGTTAACTAATTTGCCCGGCACCACGATCACTTTTCGAACGGTGGCCTCACCAATGAATTTTTGCACGTTAGCTTGCCCTAGGGCTAATTTTTCTACAGCTTCGCGGTCGGCATCGGATGGCACCGACATCTTTGCGCGTACTTTGCCATTCACCTGAACCACGATTTCGAATTCATCACGCCCTAATGCACTCTCGTCCACATCGGGCCAGCGCTGCTCAAGGATGGCGTTCCCGCTTAATTGTTGCCATAAATACTGACAAACGTGAGGGGTGATAGGAAATAGCATCAGCAGCGCAGCTTCCAACGCCTCGCGCGCGACAGCGGCATCAATGGCGCTCGTTACTTCAAAGCGGCTGACGTCATTGCATAACTCCATGACCGCCGCAATGGCTGTGTTGAATGTCTGTCTGCGGCCATAGTCATCACCCACTTTAGCGATGGTCTCATGGGTTTTTCGGCGCAAGTCCTGTTGCTCTCGACGTGTCTCGGTCCCCTCGGTTGCTGCAGCTGCTTGTTCGCCGTGCTGCATGACCAAGCGCCAGAGTCGCTTGATAAACCGATTTGCGCCTTCAACGCCGGAGTCTGACCATTCCAGAGATTGCTCGGGGGGCGCGGCGAACATGCTGAAAAGTCGCACCGTGTCGGCACCGTAGCGGTCAATAAGTGCCTGTGGATCTACGGTATTGCCCTTGGATTTGGACATTTTGGCACCGTCCTTCAGCACCATGCCCTGGGTGAGTAGTCGCCGGAAGGGTTCATCCGTGCTGACCAGCCCTTCGTCGCGCAGCAGTTTGTGAAAGAAGCGGGCATAGAGCAGGTGCAAAATGGCATGCTCGATACCGCCCACATATTGATCAACGTCTAGCCAGTAATGGGCTTCCTCATCCAGCATTTGCTGGTCATTACCGGCGCTGGCATAGCGGGCGTAATACCAGGATGATTCCATGAAAGTATCAAAGGTATCCGTTTCTCTGGTGGCATCAGCACCACACGTCGGGCAGCTTGCCTGATAAAACGCGGCCATTTTCTTGATCGGGGAGCCGACGCCGTCAAAGGCTACTTCAGTCGGCAGTACCACGGGTAAGTGGCTGTCGGGAACTGGCACGGCGCCACATTGATCACAGTTGATGACGGGTATGGGTGCTCCCCAGTAACGCTGGCGCGATACACCCCAGTCGCGTAAGCGAAAGTTGATGGTGCGCTCCCCGCGACCAGCCGCCTCCAAGTGATTGACGATGGCATCGAAAGCAGCGTTAAAGTCTAGACCGTCGAAATCTCCGGAGTTCACCAAGGTGCCGTGTTCGGTATAGGCGCTTTGCTCCAGCTGAACCAAACTGGGGTCCTCGGCGGTAATGACTTGGACAATCGGCAAACCGTATTTTTTTGCGAATTCCCAGTCTCGTTGATCGTGGCCAGGCACTGACATCACAGCGCCCGATCCGTAGCCCATCAATACGAAGTTGGCGACCCAGACTGGCAGCGAATCGCCGGTAATGGGATGCTTGACCGACAAACCGGAATCCATGCCTCGTTTTTCCATGGTCGCCATGTCGGCTTCGGCTACTTTGATATTGGCCATGTCTTCAATAAAGCTCGCCAATTCGGGACGAGTCTCGGCGGCCATTTTGGCGAGGGGATGTTGCGGAGCCACGGCGACATACGTGGCACCCATGAGGGTGTCCGGCCGTGTGGTATAGACCTCTAGCTGAGAACCGTCCTCGGCGTCAAAACGGATCGTGGCGCCCTCAGAGCGACCGATCCAGTTACGTTGCATGGCAACTACCTGCTCTGGCCAATCAGTCAGTTTGTCCAAGTCATCCAGCAGCTGCTGCGCATACGCCGTGATTTTAATGAACCATTGATTAATCGAACGTCTTTCAACTGGGTTATCGCAGCGCCAGCAACGCCCATCGACCACCTGCTCGTTTGCGAGCACGGTCTGGTCGGTCTCGCACCAATTCACATCAGCTTCTTTTTTGTAGGCGAGCCCCTTATCCATGAGCCGGGTGAAAAACCATTGCTCCCATCGGTAGTATTCGGGCGTGCACGTGGTGACTTCGCGCTCCCAGTCGTAGGCAAAGCCTAGGCGATCCAATTGAGCACGCATTTCGGCGATGTTGTTAAGGGTCCAGTCAGCGGGGGGGACATTATTGGCGATGGCGGCATTTTCCGCCGGTAGTCCAAAGGCATCCCAGCCCATGGGCTGCAATACATTTTTACCCAGCATGCGATGATAACGCGCTATGACATCGGCAATCGTGTAATTGCGCACATGCCCCATATGAAGTTTCCCGCTGGGATAGGGGAACATGGCAAGACAGTAAAATTTTTCTCTGGAAGCATCGGGTTGAGCGCGGTGGGCGCCGTCGCGCGCCCAGCTGGCCTGGGCATCAAGCTCAACTTGCTCGGGATTGTAGTCCTGGTTCATAAGGGCTCAGTTTGGTTGGATGGCGGCCTCGCCCCGTGAGGTAGGCGGACCAATAAAGAAAGCGGCAATTGTATCAGTAATGGCCCTAACAAGTGCGCGTTCGTCGGCCCAGCACGAGCACGCAGAAACCGCATAGCAGTAAAACGGGCCAGCTGCCCGTCGTCATGATCGGGGTAGCGCCTTGTCGTGGTTGTATGTGTCCCTGTAGCACTGTCTCGGCGAACTGCAGAGTCTGCGCTTGGAGCCTACCCCGGTGGTCAATAATCGCGGAGACACCGTTATTGGTGCCTCGCAGCAATGGACGCTGGGTTTCGAGAGCTCTGAAACGTGCCATTTGCAAGTGCTGAAGTGGCCCGATGGAGTCCCCGAACCAGCTGTCATTACTGATAGTGACTAACCATTGGCTGTCCCTACTGCCGCGATAGACAAAATCGGGGTACACCACTTCATAGCAAATAAAAGCAGCAATAGTTTGATCAAAAACGGTGAGCAGAGGTGCTCGGTCTGGCCCGGGTTTGAAGTTGGACATGGGCAGGTCAAAAAAATCGATAGCGCCTCGAAGTAGGCCTTCCAGTGGCACAAACTCTCCAAAGGGTACAAGTCGCTGCTTGTGGTGTTCGCCCGCCCCCTGCCCAAGCGCGACGATGCTGTTGTAATAGCCTTCCGTCGACCGGGTGGCGACACCGGCGATGAGGGCCATGTGGTGGTCATTAGCGCGCTGTGCCTCACGGGCCAGATAACCTGTCAGGCGCTCGCGAGTAACCGGTAGAGCACCCTCGGGCCACAGCAAAATATCGACCTTCCCGACGTAACGGCCGGCATTATCACTGAGCTGCTTGAGGATTTGACGGCGAAAATGCGGATTCCATTTATCCTCTAACGCGACGTTGGGCTGGTAAATGGCAATCTCCAGAGGTTCGCCTTGTGGCTGCGTCCAATCGACGCCTTTAATAAGATGTCCCGCTAAGGTGGCCGCGAAGAGCATCCCGATTAAGCCAGCACCTAAGCGATAGCGTTTTGTCACCACGCTGTGAATTCCCACACCCAACAGAGCCCAGACGGCAGAGAGACCGTACACGCCGATAATCGGCGCCCATCCGGCTAAAGGAGTATCGAGGGCGGCATAACCGGAATACAGCCAGGGGAAACCGGTCAGCAGCCAGCTTCGCAGCCATTCAAACAGTACCCACAAGGCACTGAAGGCGAGGGCGGCCGACAGCGGGGTCAGTGTTGCGAAGAAGCGCCGATAGAGAAGGGCCATTACTCCAAAAAGCACTGCCAGTCCCAGACAAAATAGTGCGGTAAGCGCGCCTGCGAGCAGGGGCGTGGCGTGGCCGTAGACTGCAATGCTGACGTACACCCAGGAGCAGCCGCTGAGAAAAAAGCCGGCACCATAAAGCCAGCCTAGGCCGAAGCTTGATGAGCCGGCATGGCGTTGCAGCTGCCCGTAAAATAGCGCAATGCTGACGGGAATAGCTGGCCAGATATCGAAGGGCGATAAGCCCAGGGTGTGTAGCGCACCTGCAGCGATCACCCAAAGCCAGGAGAAGCCGTGGATCGCTATCATAAATCAGTCTTCGTCGGTGCTCAGCGCGGACACTCGCAGACTGATGAGGCGTCGTTGATCGGCGTTGATTACCGTAAATTGGTAGCCATCAAACTGAATAACATCATTGCGCGAGGGTAGATGCCCGAAGGCGTTGAGCACCAGGCCCCCGATGGTGTCGTATTCATCATCGCTGAGTTCGGTGTTGAAGAAGCCATTAAAATCTTCGATCGGTGTCTGTGCTTTAACAAAGAAGTCCGTGTCGCTCAGCCGTCGGATGTCGCGGCCTTCATCGGTATCGGTCTCGTCTTCAATTTCACCGACAATTTCCTCAAGCACGTCCTCAATGGTAATAAGCCCCGCGACGCCGCCGTACTCATCTATCACGATAGCCATGTGATTACGGGTCTGGCGGAATTCTCGCAAGAGCACATTTAAGCGCTTGCTCTCGGGAACTTTGACCAGCGGGCGCATGTTCTCGCGCACCGAAAATGGTCCCTCTCGGTTGAGTATCAGCGGTAGCAAGTCTTTCGCAAGTAAAATACCAATGACGTCGTCAAGGCTGTCGTCAATTACGGGATAGCGCGAGTGCGCCGCCTGAATGATTTGCGGCAGGACTTCTTCCAAACTGGCGTCGGCGCGAATCACTTCCATGTGTGAGCGCGGGATCATGATGTCACGAACTTGCATGTCACTAACGGCCAGAGCACCTTCCATGATGCTGCGGGCGTCTTCATCAATAATGTCCTTGTCGGTGGCCAGCGCCAGAACCCCTTCCAGGTCGGAGCGGCTCTGTGGGTCGCCCGATAGGAAGTGAGTCAGTCGTTCCAGCCAGCCACGCGACTCGTTCTCGTTTTGCGTCGAATCGTTCATGCTTGCCTACCTTGTATGTCGCTGCCGTAGGGGTTGTCGAAGCCAAGGCTTGCGAGGATACGGACTTCCATTTGTTCCATGTGCTCAGCTTCTTGGGCGTCCACATGATCGTAGCCTAGAAGGTGCAGTACGCCGTGAACGGTCATATGTGCCCAGTGGCTCTCAGCAGATTTCGTTTGGGCGGTGGCCTCGTCAACCACCACAGGTGCGCAAATGGCGATATCGCCCAATAGCCGCTCCGGCATATTGACGGCAAGTTCGGCTGGAATGTCAGCCGGAAATGACAGTACGTTGGTGGGGCCTTGCTTGCCGCGATAGCGGGCATTGAGATCGCTCATTTCATCAATGTCGTTGATTCGAAGACTGACTTCGACGTCGTCGAGCATCGAGTCTTGACCGCTTGCGAGCGCCGCCTCGACCCATTGCGTAAAGTGAGAATCGGTCGGGCTATTTGTGTCCGAGGCGCGGTCAATATGGACATGGACAGTCACGGTACGGACTCATTACGGCCATTTTGATGGCTTTCGAAACGATCGTAAGCGGATACCACGCGCTGGACGACCGGGTGGCGCACCACATCTTTGTTGGCAAACCAGGTAAAGGATATGCCCTCCACGTTCTCCAATACCTGCGAGGCGTGGATTAGCCCAGATTGCTGGCCCTTGGGCAGGTCAATTTGCGTAGTGTCGCCGGTAATGACGGCAGTTGAGCCGAATCCAATGCGGGTTAGAAACATTTTCATCTGTTCGCGCGTGGTGTTTTGGGCTTCATCGAGAATGATGTAGGCATTGTTGAGTGTTCGCCCGCGCATGAACGCTAGCGGAGCCACTTCAATAATATTGCGTTCGATGTACTTATTAACCGTTTCAAACCCGAGCATCTCGTACAGAGCGTCGTAGAGAGGTCGTAAATAGGGATCTACTTTTTGACTCAGGTCGCCCGGTAAAAAGCCTAGTCGCTCTCCAGCTTCAACAGCAGGACGAACCAGCAATATTCGGCGGACCTGTTCGTCGAGCAGTGCTTGAACCGCACAAGCCACGGCTAAATATGTTTTTCCGGTACCCGCTGGACCAATACCAAAGTTGATATCAAAGCGCTCAATAGCGCGCACGTAGTCCAGTTGGTTCTTGCCTCGGGGTTTAATTGAGGCTCTTTTTGTTCGAATGATGTGCAGTGGTTGGGGTTCAGCGTCACGGTTTTCCGCGCGCGCTTCCAAGGCCGACTCCTGCAGGTGTAGGTGCAGCGTTTCGGGGCTCAAGGTGATGCCCTGCTGGATGTCACGATACAGCCCTTTGAGTAATGCCTCACAAGTCTCCACAGCACCGGCTGAACCTTTGAGGGTGAAGTGATTACTGCGGTTGCTGATGATCACGCCGAGGCGGGCCTCGATGAGGCGCAAGTGGCTGTCCAGCTGACCGCAGAGGGTCGCTAGATGGCGGGCATCATTGGGTTCGAGGGTGAAACTGAATGGGTCGTCGTCTGCCCCGTCGGATAGGGGGGTTGCCGACACGCTGTGGGTGTCCAACGCCTGTTTGGTCACTCTTTTTACTCAGGATTGCTCAAGATACAGGGGTTTGCGGGTGAGTCAACACCCTTAAACACTGTCATCAGTGGGTGGCGGTCAGCTCGGCGCGGAGCGAATTGGGCAGGGCCTCAGTCACTATGACGTCAGTGAATTGGCCAATTAGCGCCGCATCGCTGCAGCGGAAATTCACGACACGGTTGTTTTCAGTGCGACCACTGAGTTCGCCTGGATCCTTTTTGGAGTAGCCTGTGACTAAAATCCGTTGTTGACTACCCACCATGCGGCGGCTGATTTGCTGTGCCTGTTGCACGATTCGACCTTGCAGTATCTGCAGGCGCTGTTTTTTCACGTCCATGGGCGTGGTGTCGGGAAGGTCGGCGGCCGGCGTGCCAGGTCGTGCGCTGTAAATGAAGCTAAATGATGTATCGAATTCAATATCTTCAATCAGTTTCATGGTGGCGGCAAAATCATCGTCGGTCTCACCCGGGAAGCCCACGATAAAGTCTGAAGACATCGAAATATTGGGGCGAATGCGCCGTAGGGCGCGAATTTTGGCCCGGTACTCTAGTGCCGTGTGGCCGCGTTTCATGGCCATAAGAATGCGGTCAGAGCCGCTCTGCACCGGCAGGTGCAGGTGGTCTACCAATGCCGGAATATCCGCATAACAATCAATGATGGCGTCGCTAAATTCCACTGGGTGTGACGTGGTATAGCGGATGCGCTCTATGCCGGGGACGCGGTTGACCCAGTGCAGTAAGTCGGCGAAATCGGCAATTTCATTCAAGTGGTTGCGGCCGCGGTACGCATTGACGTTTTGACCCAACAGATTGACCTCGCGCACACCACTTTCAGCCAGTGCCGCGATTTCAGCAATGACGTCATCGAGGGGGCGCGACACCTCTTCGCCGCGGGTGTAGGGGACGACACAGAAGGTGCAGTATTTGCTGCAGCCTTCCATGATCGACACAAAGGCGCTAGGGCCGTCAGCACGAGGTTCTGGCAGTCGATCGAACTTCTCAATTTCCGGGAAGCTCACGTCGACCACGATCGGTTCGCCTTCCTGGCGTCGTTCAATCATTTCCGGCAGTCGATGCAGGGTTTGAGGGCCGAAAATGAGATCGACGAAAGGTGCGCGCTTGCCTATTTCCGCTCCCTCTTGGCTGGCAACACAGCCGCCCACACCAATAACCAGATTTGGGTTGGCCTGCTTGAGTGGCTTCCAGCGGCCCAGCTGATGAAACACCTTTTCCTGCGCCTTTTCCCGGATAGAGCAGGTATTGAGTAGTAAAACATCGGCGTCCTCGGCGCTGTCGGTCAGTACTAGGCCATGACTCGCGCCCAGTAAATCAGCCATGCGCGCTGAGTCATACTCATTCATCTGGCAGCCGTGGGTCTGGACGAACAGCTTTTTAGGGGGCTTCTGGCTCACCGGGGGTGGGTCCTAGAGTTAGACGGGTGGCGGAGTATAACGCGCGGTGGCGCGGTTCACGAGATTCTGACTGGTATCCGGCGGTAGAAGTGGTAACATTGCGCCCCTTTTTTTCATGGACCCCTGTGGTTCAAAGCTTTGAGGCCGTAATGTCGAGTCAGCCCGTCTACAAGGTGATCTTCCAAAACGGAGGCCAAGTCTTTGAGGTCTTCGCGCGCCAGATATACCAGAGTGATATGTGGGGATTCATCGAGATAGAAGAGCTGTTGTTTGGAGAGCGCTCACAGGTGCTGGTTGATCCTGCGGAGGAAAAACTCAAGAACGAGTTCGCAGGCGTTAAGCGCAGCTATATTCCTCTTCAGGCTGTGATTCGCATTGATGAGGTGGAAAAAGAGGGTGCGGTAAAGGTATCCGATACCCCCAGTTCGGGGGGTGCCAAGGTCAGTCAATTTCCTTTGAGTGGCGTGCCGTCACTGCCCACCAGCGGAGAAGATTGAGTAGTAACCCGCAGAATGGGGTGAGCCGCGCGACGCCCCACCTTGAATTTCCTCTAGTAACGCCCCATTTCTCGTTCTGTTGCCCAAAGGGCGATCAGTATTCGGGAGGTCTGTTTTGTCAGACGACTATGGGAATCATGATGATGTAACGTCGCCTTCAGCGGATGAGGTCGTTATCGATCAGCCTAATCAGGGTGCTCTGGCAGTAGCTGAGGATGTACTTCCCGATACGCTCGTGCTTTTACCGGTCCCTTCTAGGCCTTTTTTTCCAGGGCAGGTGCAACCTATTGCGCTAAACCCCGAGCATTGGGGCAAAACGCTGCAAGCCGTCCAAGAACAAGGCGCTGGCGTGTTAGGGATGGCCTACGTGGGTGATCTGAACCCCGCGAGTGCAACCAGTCAGGATCTACCCGAAGTGGGATGCGTGGTGCGATTGCACCGCCCATCATTGGGAGCAGGTATTGCGCTGGAACATCCTGGGCAATTTCTCGCTCAGGGGATACGTCGCTTCAGAATTGTCCGCTGGCTCAATACAGACGGGCCGTTTATCGCCCAGGTGGAGTATCCCCGCAGTGTCGGCGATCGCCAGGGTGATGAGGTCAAGGCATACGCCATGGCCATCATTGCCGCTATCAAGGAGTTGTTGCCGTTAAATCCGCTGTACAGCGAAGAGCTGAAGCAATATATCGGGAACTTTAATCCCAGTGAGCCCAGTCTTCTTACCGATTTCGCTGCCGCCATTACCTCAGCCTCGGGCCACAAGCTACAGGAAATTTTAGAAACCCTGCCGCTGCGATCTCGCATGAGTAAAGTTCTTGAGCTACTCAAGCATGAGAAAGAGGTTGCCGCACTGCAAACGCAAATTACCGACCAGGTAAACGAAAAGGTCTCTGAGAATCAACGCGAGTTCTTTTTGAAAGAGCAGATGAAAATCATAAAAAAAGAGCTCGGACTGTCTAAAGACGATCGAACCTCGGATGAAGAGCGCTTTCAAGCAAGAATGGATGAGCGTAGTCCACCGGAGCACGTGATGCGGCGCTTTGAGGAGGAAATGGAGAAGTTGCGCGTGTTGGAGTCGGGTTCTCCGGAATATGCCGTCACCCGCAACTATCTTGACTGGATTACTGCCATACCTTGGGGAAAAACTTCGCAGGACAATCTTGATTTACGCCATGCGCGAGAACAATTGGACGCCCAACATAATGGCCTAGAAGACGTCAAAAAGCGCATTGTCGAGTTTCTCGCCGTCGGTGCATTCAAAGGTGAAATGGATGGCTCGATATTGATGCTATCGGGCCCACCGGGAGTGGGAAAAACTAGCATTGGTAAATCTATTGCCGACGCACTGGGGCGAAAGTTTTACCGCCTAAGTCTTGGTGGTATGCGTGATGAAGCTGAGATCAAAGGGCACCGGCGAACCTATATAGGAGCGCAACCTGGAAAACTGGTGCAGGCTTTGAAAGAGGTCGACGTTGAGAATCCGGTGATCATGCTGGATGAGATTGACAAGATGGGAGCTTCCTATCAGGGCGATCCCGGTTCGGCGTTATTAGAGGTACTCGACCCCGAGCAAAATCATGCTTTCCTTGATCATTATCTCGATCTGCGAGTTGACCTGTCTAAGGTGCTGTTTATTTGTACGGCGAACCAAGTAGATAGCATCCCTGCGGCTTTGTTGGATCGCATGGAAAACATCCGTCTTTCGGGTTACATCGCTGAGGAAAAGCTAGAGATTGCGCGAAATCATTTGTGGCCGCGTCTGCTGGAGCGTCACGGCGCGACACCCGGGCAGATTCGCATTAATGAGGCGGCTCTGAAGTACGTCATCGAAGGCTACAGTCGCGAAGCGGGGGTGCGGCAGCTGGAGAAACACCTGGCTACGTTGATTCGGAAATCAATCGTCGAAATGCTCGACAGCGGGCAAGAGCGCTACCGACTCACCCGCGGTGAAGTCCAGGATATGCTGGGTCAACCGCGTTACCGCAACGAAAAACCCAATCGCGATAAAGGTGTCGCTACAGGCTTAGCCTGGACCAGCCACGGCGGCGTCACCTTGGCCATTGAGTCAAGTAAGGTGCACACCTTGAATCGTGGATTTAAGGTCACGGGCCAATTGGGTGACGTCATGACCGAAAGTGCTGAAATAGCCTACAGCTACGTCCAAGCCCACTTGCGTGATTTTGAGTGCGATCAAGATTTCTTCGACTTGTCCATGGTGCATTTGCATGTACCCGAGGGTTCCACACCCAAAGATGGCCCTAGTGCAGGTATCACCATGGCAACCGCGCTAGTGTCGCTGGCGCGGCAGGAGCGTATTCAGCGTCCGATGGCTATGACGGGTGAACTCACATTAACAGGGCGGGTATTGCCGGTCGGGGGCATTCGCGAAAAGGTGATCGCGGCGCGGCGCGTGAAAATCCATGAGCTGATACTGCCTTTTGACAACAAATCCGATTACGACGCTCTACCCGATTATCTGAAGACCGGACTGACGGCCCACTTCGTGCGCAATTATCGAGAGGTTTTTGAGCTGGTATTTCATAGCGATAGGGAACAGCACGAGCTCCATTGAGAGCGCTATCGCTCAAGGCGCTCTGGCCGTAAGGATGGCGCGTCGGGGAGCGGGGTGACCCTCAATGGTGCGCTCGGGATCACTAGGGTCTAAGAATTCTGCCAGGGAGTGAAACGTCATCCAGGGGGTTGAGCGCTGCTCGGTGGTCTGGGTTTGATTGACATCGACCAGGACTATGTCTACAAAACTCAACTTGCGCAGCCAGTGCATTAGCAAATGCGTGGTCGGCAAAAACCAGACGTTGCCCATTTTGGCGTAGCGCCCTTCCGGTACCAGAACTTCCTGTTCACCCCCCTCGATCACCAGCGTTTCCAAGACCAGCTGCCCCCCCGGGGTGAGGCTGTCGCGTAATTCGAGTAAATGATCGAAAGGAGAGCGGCGGTGGTATAGCACACCCATGGAGAAGACTGTGTCGAAAGCATTCAGCGGTCGGGGTAGCTGCTCCATGGTGAGGGGTAATAAGTGGACACCCGGTTGATTCAAGTAACACTGAATGGCCTTAAACTGCACAATGAAGAGCGGCGTGGGCTCAATCCCTATCACTTGTCGCGCACCTGCCCCGAGCATGCGCCAGCAGTGATAACCGCTGCCACAGCCGACATCTAAAACCCGTCGCCCTTCGAGAGGGTCAATGCTATCGATCAACCGATCCCATTTCCAATCAGAGCGCCACTCGGTGTCAATGTGGACATTAAAAAGCTCAAACGGACCTTTACGCCATGGATGCAAGCCCATGAGTTGCAGGATCAATTGCTCGCGCTCGGCAGGGCTTATATCGCCGCTACAGCCTACTCGTGATGTATTAAGTTGAATATCTTGCGGCACGAGCGTAGGCAAGCCCTCTAGGGCGTCAAGCCAGCGGGCTAGGTCACCAAAGCGTTTTTGATCAAAGCCTTGCTCGAGTTGATTCGGGAGCAGTTGTAGCCACTCGGCGAGTGCACCTTCGCTCCAGTCTGCGCGGAGTGCGTCGAGATCACTTTCGAAAATTTCGGCGTGCATGAATCCTCAGGCGATCGCAATCAGTGAGCCAAAATTAAAGCATTGGAACCAAAATTCACTGTGCTGGAACCCAGCCTGTGTTAATCGCTGTGTATGGCACTCCCGAGTTTCGGGCAGCAGAACATCCTCAAGGGCCTGTCGTTTGTTGGCAATCTCAAGGTCACTGTAGCCCTGGGCGCGTTTAAATTGGTGATGCAGATCGATCATGGCGTCGTTCATGGTGTTGGTCTCGAATACAACCTTTTCAGAGAGCAACAAAACGTCGCCGGGTTGCAGGGCAGAGCGCAAGGCGGTTAGCAGCGGTAATCGTTCGGCTATGGGCACAAATTGCAGGGTGTAATTCAAGATGCAGACGCTGGCATTGGCGTAAGTCTGTTTAGTGATGTCACCTTCGATCAGTGTAAATGATCTGTCGGGGAGCGCCTCTGACAAAAGTGTGTTGCAGCGCTGTAACATGGGAGCGCTGTTGTCGATGCCGATAAATTCGCAGTCGATGCCCTCGCTCGCACGCGCGGCCGATAACAGTGATGCGCCCAGTGAACAGCCCAGATCATAGATTCGAGTGCCAGGGCGGACATGGCGCGCGGCCAATATCCCGGTCATGGCAATGACGGTGCTGTAGCCAGGTACTGAGCGTTGAATCATGTCGGGGAAAACGCCGACCACATCCCTATTGAAGGTAAACAGTCCGGGGTCGCTGAGGGTTTGGGCGTACAAGGTGTCGCGATCTGAGGTCATAGGCCGGTACTACGAGGGTCGAAGAGTGTGAAGAATAGCAACTGACGCCAACATTTGTGGTCTTCATCTGGCGTCTGGCGCATAATTCGCATCCTTTTTTTTGAGATGTGGTCATGTTCGAAGACCTCGATATTTTACCCCCTGACTCCATTTTGGGCTTGGCAGCGGCCTGTCGTGCCGATCCCAACCCCGAAAAGATTGATCTGACGATCGGCATTTACATGGATGAGACTGGCGTCTGTCCGGTTTTTGATGCCGTGCGGCAGGCCCAGATCGCCCTCATTGAAGATGAGGCGTCAAAGGCTTACATCCCGCCTCAAGGCGATGCCGACTTTCTCTCTGGCATGTCGGAATTGGTTCTGGGCGCCGATTTTATGCGCAATCGCGGTGAGCACGTAGCGGCCATTCAGGCCCCAGGCGGCTGCGGGGCCCTGCGTCTAAGTGCCGAGGTGCTAAACGCCAGTAAAGGCAGTGGTAGGGTTTGGGTCAGCACCCCAACTTGGCCCGTGCACGTCCCGCTTATTACCAGTGTTGGCTTGGAGCTGGCCCAGTATCGTTACTACGACCCCGCGAGTCACGGTGTCGACTTTGAGGGCATGGTAGAAGATTTACGGGACGCCAAAGCCGGTGATGTCGTGCTTTTGCATGGATGCTGTCACAACCCCAGTGGTGCGGACCTGAGTGAAGAGCAGTGGTTGATTGTGGCGGGTATGGCGGCTTCGCAAGGATTTTTGCCACTTATTGACTTGGCGTACCAAGGATTCGGCGATGGCTTGGAGGCGGATGTATTTGGCGTACGAAGTATGCTCGCACACTGCCCTGAGGTCGTGATCGCCGCCTCTTTGTCCAAGAACATGGGGTTGTACCGTGAGCGCACGGGTGTGACCTTATTTGTCGGTGAAAGCGACCGCGCTTCCGAGGCCACCTCGAGTCAGGCCAAGGCAGCAGCCAGACGGATATACTCCATGCCGCCCGCACACGGTGCGATTATCGCCGGTCGTATCCTCAAGGATGACCAACTCCGCGATGTTTGGCAGCGCGAGCTTTCGAGCATGTGTGAGCGTATCAACGGCTTGCGGGCTGATTTTCGCGATCGGTTGCAAGCTGCCACCGGCAAGGATTTCGGTTTCATTGCGCGCGAAAAAGGCATGTTCTCGTTTCTGGGATTAACCCCAGAACAAGCGCTTCGTGTCCGTGAGGAGCGTAGTCTTTATATGTTGGATTCGTCGCGTATCAACGTCGCGAGTTTAAATGCCAATAATATTGACCGGGTTGTCACTGCCGTCGCATCGGTACTTTGAGGTCTAACCCTCGAGTTCAGCCCAGCGCTCGATTGCCTGTTCCAGTAGCACTTGGACGCTGCTGAGTTCGCGCAGGGTACTATCGACTTCATCGGGTGAGCGGCTGTAGAAATCAGCGGCAGCAATTGTGGCCTCCAAGGCGCTTTGTTGCTGCTCAAGTTCGTCTATGCGCTCGGGTAATTGATCCAGTTCGCGCTGCTCTTTGTAACTGAGCTTGCGCGGTTTAGCTGTTGTGTCGGTAGCGGGCTTTGGGCTGTCATTGTTGGCTCCCGGAGTATTGCGCTTGGAGCTCTCATTATTGCTGCTATCGCTTTTTACAGCAGTCTTGCCGTCGGCTACCAAACCGCCGCCTCGAGCGACCCAATCGCTGTAGCCCCCTGCCTGTTCTTCTACCTGTCCGTCACCCTGCATGACTAGCAAACTGGTGACACAGTGATCCATAAAATCTCGGTCATGGCTAACCAGGAATACCGTCCCCGAGAAGTTAGCCAGGCGCTCCTCTAATAGTTCTAACGTTTCGATGTCTAGATCATTAGTGGGTTCGTCTAGTACCAGTAGGTTGGCTGGTTTGGTAAACAATTTTGCCAGCAATGCGCGGCTGCGCTCGCCACCCGAGAGCGCATGTAGTGGAGTTCGAATGCGCTCTGGCGTGAATAAAAAATCACTGAGGTAGCTGATTGCATGTCGCTTCTTGCCTTCAATTTCAATAAATTCCTGACCGCCGCAGATGTTATCGATCAGGTTTGATTTGAGATCGAGCTGTCCACGCAATTGGTCGGAGTAAGCAACTTCAAGCTTGCTACCCAGCGCCACCGTACCTGTGGCTGGCGCCAACTCGCCAAGGAGTAACCGCACCAGGGTAGTTTTGCCTACTCCATTACGCCCCACGATACCGATACGGTCACCACGCTGCACAATGAGATCTAAGTTTGTAACGATGGGCTGTTGTTCCCAGTAAAAACTGACGTCTTTAAGTTCCGACACCTGCTTGCCTGAGGCGGCCGCCTGCTCGAGAGTGAAGTTGGCCCGTCCTTGTTGTTCTCGTCTTGCGGCACGCTCCTCTCGCATGGCTTCGAGTGCTCTTACTCGACCTTCATTGCGGGTGCGTCGGGCTTTAATGCCCTGACGTATCCAAACCTCCTCCTGGGCCAGTTTTTTATCAAACAGCTGGTTGGCCCGCTCCTCATTAGCCAGCCGCTGTTCCTGAAATTCGAGGAAACCCCGGTAGTCACCCTGCCAGACACTCAGATGCCCGCGATCCAGTTCGCCAATTTGTGTGGCGAGTTGCTTGAGAAAGCGACGGTCGTGAGTAATGAGTACCAAGGCACCCTTGTAGACAGCGAGTTGCTCTTCTAGCCATTCAATGGCGGGAATATCGAGGTGGTTGGTAGGCTCGTCTAGAAGCAGTATGTCGGGCTGGACCACGAGCGCTTTGGCCAATGAGACTCGCCGCCGCCAACCGCCTGAAAGTTCCTTTAGGGGGGTATCTGACGGTAGCGAGAGTTGCGAGATCACCGTTTCAACTCGTTGCTGCCATAGCCAGCCATCTCGGGCGTCGATTTCTCGCTGAACTTTGTCAAGCTCCGAAAGATTCGTCGCTGAGGAATTAGCGACAAGGCTGTGAAAGCGCGCAATAAGCGATCCAACTTCCTCGAGGCCGGAAGCCACTGTTTCAAACACTGTGGCTTCCGCCTGGGTCGGAAGTTCTTGGTCCAGACGTGCTAGGCGCACCGTGGGCGCTAGCCAACGTTCACCGCTGTCAGGCTGGAGCTCCCCTGCGAGGATCTTGAGTAGGGTGGTCTTGCCGGCACCATTTCGACCCAATAGCCCCAAGCGGTCGCCACGGTCGAGGCTGAGGTCGACTTTATCCAAGATTGTCTGACTGCCAAATTGGCATTCGACCTGTTCGAGGCGCAGTAAGGGCATGGGGTTCTCCGACTAGGAAGGGGGATTTTACGCCATGATGATCCCGCGTCGAATCCGTTAGAATAGTGATTCGAAAACGCTTAAATGCTGCTAGCGTCGAGTTGGGTTATTTGCGACCGGGCGGAACTGATCGAGGAGAACGCAATGTATCGTCACGTTACTGACACCGATGATCGTTGGATTGCAAGGTGGCTAAGCATTTGTGCCGCTGTGATCTTTGGCATGATACTGCTTGGTGGCGTCACACGTCTGACCGATTCCGGATTATCGATGGTTGAATGGCAGCCCATTATGGGCACAGTGCCACCCCTCAATGAGCAAGATTGGCAGGTCGCGTTCGATAAATACAAGGCGTACCCCGAGTACCAGAAAATCAATTACGACATGGATCTTGATGGCTTTAAGGTCATTTTCATGTACGAATATTTGCATCGGGTGCTAGGCCGCCTGATAGGCCTTTTGTATTTCGTGCCGCTCGTGATTTTGCTGGCAAGAGGCATGGTTCGCCGTCCGCTGTTGCCCCACTTATTGGTGCTTTTGGTGCTTGGCGGTGCCCAGGGTGTGATGGGTTGGTACATGGTGAAAAGTGGTCTTGTGGATCGACCCGATGTCTCCCAATACCGCTTAACAGCGCACCTCGGCTTGGCGGTGCTGGTGTATAGCTACATGGTCTGGTTGATTTTGAGTCTCACGGCGCCCGATCGAGCCAGGCCGAGCAACCCGCCCCGGCGACCAGTTGCCTTAGTGGCTTTGGTGTACCTCATGATATTAAGTGGCGGTTTTGTGGCGGGGACTGATGCCGGCTTTTCCTACCCCACTTGGCCATTGATGGGCGAGAGTTTTATACCGCCTGCACTCTATGCCGGGGGTTGGCTGTCGGCGTTTGAGCAAGTTACGACCATCCAGTTTAATCACCGCATGTTGGCTTATGTCATTGTCGTAATAATGGCGATAGTCGCTGTTCAGAACCTTTCGGGCAGTGAAGATGGCCGGGTTCGCCGCGCCGTGTGGTTGATGCTGGCTGCACTGGCGGTACAGGTGGCGCTAGGCATTTCGACGCTACTGAGCCATGTGGCCATACCGGTAGCCGCGGCCCATCAGGGCGGCGCCGTGTTATTACTCACCAGTGTTTTATTCTTTGCCCACGCTCGGCAAACTGAGCGATCGCGCATGGCTTGATGGCCTTTTTTGTATGGCCCCCATGCCTGGGGGTCCCTGAAGCTGAGGTTTGGGATGATAGGGCAGGAAGTAACCCCTTGAGTCGATTCCACCGGTTCTAGTTCGAGTTCTAATTCGAGTCCGCGGACGCTAATTCGCGATTTGCAACTACAGCCTCTCATTTTGATACACTCACTCAGTGTTCAATAACCCCATCCGTATTCGGTGGCGGTATCCAGTTGAAGCGCATTGCTAGAGTCTGTGTCGATTCTGAATTGAAGAGGGCGTGAATGAAAACCTTGATTATCGAAGACAGTGCGACCTTGTGCGCCATTTACGGTGGCTACTTGGAAGGCACTGGGCTCGAGATATACGCAGCCAACGATATGGCCGCGGGCAAACAGCAGTTGTTGGCACTGTGCCCTGCTCTGGTGCTACTGGATATTGAATTGCCAGACGGCAATGGTTTGGAGTTACTCGAGGTCGCGCAGTCTTTGCCTCAGCCGCCAGCAGTGGTGGTGATGACCGGTCACGGTGCGGAACACGGTGAAGGCGCTATTGAGCGCGGCGCTTCGGATTTTCTGACTAAGCCATTTGACGCGGCAAGGCTCAGAGTGACACTGAAAAATGCAGCCAAGCAACAAGCATTGGCTGAGCGCGCAGGTAGCAGCTTAAGTCAGCGCCAAAAATTAGGCGCTCTGCACGGCGAATCAACCACCATGCAAGTGGTCTATGACGCTATCGAGTCGTTGGCAACTAGTCGAGCTACAGCCTTTATCATTGGTGAAAGTGGTTCGGGAAAAGAGTTGGCAGCGCGTGCCATTCACGATTTGTCGGCCCGGGCGCCCGAGTCCTTCGTGACACTGCATTGTGCTACTGTCGCAAACGATCAAATTGAAGCAGAGTTGTTTGGCGAGGTGGCGGGTGCTAGAGGCAATGCCACTGAGCGAGCCGGTGTGCTTAAGCAGGCAGATGGCGGCACACTGTTCCTCGATGAAGTCTGTGATATGTCTTTTGACATGCAATCTGCGCTGCTTGGGTTTCTCCAAAATGGCTCTTTCAAGCCTGTCGGCAGTGATCGGCCATATAGCGCTGATGTACGTGTTATTGCAGCGACCAATCGAGATCCTCTGTTTGAAATGCGCGAGGGAAGATTGCGCGAAGATTTATATTACCGCTTGCATGTTGTTCCGGTACGCATTCCCAGTTTGCGGGAGCGGGGAAACGATGTTTCGCAGCTTGCGGAATTGTTCTTACAACGTTATGCCGATCTGGAGCAGCGCCCGCCGCCAGTACTTGCGCCTGATGCGAGAACAGCTTTGTGTGGCTATGCCTGGCCCGGAAATGTCCGGCAGCTAGAAAACCTCATGCACCGGATGGTGCTGATGAATACCCGTTCCACCCTAGAGGCGTCGGCATTGCTGGAGGCCATTTCAGAGAGTGACTCACAGCTTGATGTGGCTGTTATTCCCTCACAAGACGCTGCTGTTCTATCGAGTTCGGCTGAGGATATTGAGCCGCTGTGGCTTACCGAGCGAAAAGCCATTGAGCGCGCTATAGCCTTGTGCGAGGGTAATGTGAACCGTGCCTCTGGCCTGCTTGAAGTCGCGCCATCTACAATTTATCGAAAAATTCAGTCTTGGAAGGCACTGGGTGATGCTCAATAAAGCACTCCTTAGTGTGATCGGTATGTGGGTCGATTTCTATCGAGTGGCGCTTGCTTGGAAGACGTACTGCAATACCTTAGACGCCTCTGGTCTCGAACGGTTTCTTCCTAGCCGGCCGGCTATCACTCGGTAATCATGAGTTCGCTCGAGGCTTCAACGCCGCCCATCTGGGAGATACTTTGCGATTTATTTCCCGTGGTCGTGCAAATTGACTCCTCGGGTAACGTTGTGCGGAACAGTGCCCTGTTTGGTGAGCGTTGTGCCCTTGAGCTAAACGAGGCGAGCAATTTCTTCGAGTTATTTACGGTCAAGCGCCCAGCAGGTTTCAGCGGTGGATTTTTCGCTGCGCAACAATGCACTCACCGTTTGTTCTTAGCGTTTAGCGCCGAGTATCAATTTGCTATTCGAGGCCAACTTATTGATTACAGCTCGCAGGGCTTATCTGGGTTGTGTTTTGTGGGTATGCCATGGCTGGACTGGATTGAGGAAAATGTTGGCGAGCACGACTTGTCGGTCTCAGATTTTCCCGTATTTGATATACAGGCAGAACAGCTGTTTCTGCAAAACGCCCAAAAACAGATGACGGATGGCGTCCAATCTATGAATGCTGAGTTGAAGCGCGCTCAAGAGGCTGTCAATCGGGCTGATCGCATGCGTCAGGGATACTTTAATTATCTTAGTCATGAGATGCGTACGCCGTTAAACGGCGTTATTAGCGCGCTGACATTGTTGGACCAAGGGCAATTTGATGAGCAATCGAATGAACTCTTGGGATTGGCAACGCAGAGCGCCAATCGATTACTCGATGTCATCAATCTGACCCTCGAGACGGCTTCTCTGGAATCCCACTCTGAGATCGCGAAAGAGACGATCTTTGATTTGGATGTGTTGTTGAATGACTGCCTCAATATTGTGAAACCACGGGCCATGGAAAAGGGGTTGACACTAGGGCTCATGGGCGGACAGTTTGAACACGCATTTCGAGGTCGGTCGCGCCTACTTCAACAGGTACTGACCAATCTCTTGGGTAACGCGGTTAAGTTTTCCAATGCAGGTGAAGTTCTGCTTGCCTGTTTGCAGACAACAGTCGATGGCGATGAAGTGCAGATTCGATTTTCGGTGAGTGATGAAGGGCCAGGTATTCCCGCTGATGCCCGCGAAAAAATTTTTGAGCCGTTTGCGACCGGTGTCAGTGAAGCTACCCGGGACCAGCAGGGCACAGGATTGGGATTGAGTATTGTTGAACGCTTTGTTCGCCTGCTGGGTGGGACAATTGATGTGCAGTCTGAACTGCATGCAGGCGCGACCTTTGAGTTTTTAATTCCACTAAGGCGGCTGGATCGAGCTCTCTTGTCGGCCGCCGATCAAACACCATCGGCAACAGATTCCCCCCCGTTGCAGGGACAGGTGCTGTTAGTCGATGACGAACAGACCAATCTACTGTTGAACACCCATGTGCTTGAAGCGATAGGTTTGTCCGTGACGCCGGTCAATTCGGCAGCCATGGCACTGGAGGCATTAAGAACTCGGCTACAGCATTTCGATTTAGTACTGATGGATTTGGAAATGCCTGAAATGAATGGCGATGAAGCTGTTCCCCATATTCGTCGTATTCCCGGGTTAGAGAGCTTGCCTGTGATCGCCCTCAGTGCCCATGTGGGGGAGGTCGGCAAACGACGGTCTGCCCAAGCCGGGATGGCCGCCTTTTTGTCAAAACCGTTGGTGAAGACGGACGTCGTGCAGCAGTTATCGATTTGGCTGGGACAGGGGCGATCGCTCTTACCGGATAACGCCGCCGCGACTTCTACCGAAGGGCAGTCGGTCTTGGCGCCGTCTTTTGACGGCAGTAAATTGGCGCAGTTACGCGAGGATCTTGGGGCAAGCGTGGCCGCGGAAATAGCACGAGGCTTTGTTGCGGAGGCCGAGGAACGTTGGCAGCGCCTCAAATCTGCTTTTGATGCCCGTGATCTGGCTGTGGTCTCTCGTGAGGCTCACACTTTGGCGAGTTCCTGCGGCACTTTTGGTTTGGCGGCGGCATCGGCGCTGTTCAGAAATCTAGAAACCGATATGTTGGCGCAAGCTGAAGTAGGGTTTGCTCAAGTTGCCAGCATCGCTGGCCCTTTTGAACAAGGGTTGGCTTCACTGGTCTCGGCGCTGGACGAGGCCGCCAACCCATCCAGCTAGACGTTAAAATCGGTGCGGGAGTGACGATAAAATCACCGCGCGGGTTTCAGTCGGGTCAATGACAGCGTCGATTTCTAGGTAGCTCGCCGCTTCTGTGGCTTGACCGCGTCGATACATGTCATCCAACAGTGCATTAAAAAGTTTTTCCCGCTCGGGGCCTTCTGGTGCCTCTTGCAACTCTTGTTTAAAGCCTAGGTGCACCGCGCCCTCCAAGCCCATGGCGCCAAATTCGCCCTGTGGCCAGCTGGCAGCATAAAGTGGAATGTCGAAAGAGCCGCCGGTCATTGCCATAGCTCCTAATCCATAGCCCCGCCTCAGGAATATGGCGATCAGTGGCTGGGTAAGTGCCGCGCCGGCCATAAACATGTCAGACATGAAGCGAGGCGCTCCCGTGGCCTCACTGTCCGGCCCCACCATGAATCCTGGGGTGTCGACAAAAGACACGATCGGCAACTGCCAGGATTCTGCTAGCCGGTAGAAGTCTGCTGCTTTTTGTGCCGCTTCACCGTCTATAGCGCCGCCTAAATGCCGGCAATCATTGGCCAAAATCGCTACGGCCCGACCATTGATGCGACCCAGTGCCGTGATGACCGCTCGGCCATATTTGGGCCGTAGTTCCAGTAGCGACTGTTTATCCATTACTGTATTGAGAATGCCACGTACGTTGTAGGCCATGCGTCGATTTTGCGGTAGCGCATCGCGCAGTGCTTGCTGAGATGACGCTTCTCCACAAGGGAAATCCCCCTGGCAAAAACTGAGAGCGTACTTGGCCATGGCAATGGCGTTAGCCTCATCGATCGCCACCAGGTCGATCACGCCATTGGTTTCGTGGATGGCGCTGGGGCCAATATCGGTCGGTGCAAAACGCCCTAGGCCACCGCCTTCAATCATGGCCGGGCCCGCCATGCCAATCCAGCTATTGGTTGTGGCAATGCGCAGATCAGCGCAGCCAAATAGAGCGGCATTACCGGCGAAACAGTAACCGTGATTCACCGCAATGCGGGGGACCTTGCCCGCTAGAGCGGCCCAGCGATGAAAGGTGGGTACGTCTAAACCTGCCATGGCAGTCAGTACGTCAGTATCACCGGGGCGACCGCCACCGCCCTCGGTTAGCATGATGATGGGAAGTTGTTGTTTGAGCGCTAGGGATAGCAGTCGGTCGATTTTTTTGTGATGGAAAAAGCCTTGGGTGCCGGCAAGTACCGAATAATCATTGACGATTAGGGCGGTTCGGCAGTCTTTGCCTTTAAAGGCGGCTTTGTTAACCGGCGCTATGGCGGTGATCACTCCATCGCCTGCGGTGTCGCTTTGTAGTTCCTCAAGTGACCGCCGGGTGCGTTGTGCCGCCACCGCAAGCTGGCCGTATTCGTTGATCTCAGCACCCTCGACGAGATCCGCTAGATTTTCTCTTGCCGTTCTGCCGCCACGGTCATGACGTTTGCTGGTTGAAGAAGCTCTCTGCGTATCCAGCGTGGCATTTATACGGCGTTGAAACACATTGAAGGGGTCGTTGGTGAAGTCAGCCACGGATTGATCCTTAAAGACAATAGCTAAACACTAAACGGTCATTGGTCTGGCCGCCAGCGATAAACGCGCATATCAATCCGATTGTCGCTCACTCGGACGCCGTCGAGTTGTAACCTTTTTCGGGCGAGAGCGCTATTAGGACAGGTTATCCGACCCTGAGCATTTACCACTCGCCACCAGGGTAGTTTGGAGCCCGAAGGCAGTTTAGAAAGCAATCTGCCTACCCAGCGGGCGCGGTTATGACAGCCGGCAAGCTTGGCAATATCGCCATAACTGGCAATCCGGCCCACGGGAATTGCCGCGATGACGGTAAACACTCGCTCTGACTCAGTCACATCATCCGTCTTTACAGTCGCTACGGCGGTAAACTTTGATAATGGGGGCATGATCGAAACGCTCAGTCCGTAACTGTTTTAAGAGCTTGCGATGTGATTGTAGTCACGATTTTCTCGATCGACATTAGTCGTGGCGGAGTAGGTAATATCTTTGCGCTAACTATTATTACGGTTACGTTTTAGATGACAAGGGCTTGAACTTTAGCCGCAGCGCCGTTGGAGTTGCTTTGCTATGTTAGTTTTTTCAGGGGATGTTTACAGCGAGCCGCAACCGAACAAGGTTATCCTTAGAACGTCGAGCGGGAATTACGATAAAACGTAAGTGAAAGGAATGCCTGATCTTTGGGAGTGTGAAGTGAGAGTAGTAAAGAACAATCGATTGCTTCTGATTAATTTGATGTTGTTGCTTGTGACATCAACATCGGTGGCTGACGAGCGACTCCAGCAGAGCCGTAGCTTGAGCGACGCGCTGGGTCAGCGACTGCGAAGTCAGCTAGTGACCGCTATGCAAGCTAATGGTCCTGTTGCGGCTATCGAAACCTGCTACGTTGTCGCACCTGCTATTGCTAATGAAATCGGTATGCCGGCTACAGTTAGCGTCGGTAGAACCAGTTTGCGTTTGCGGAGTCTAGATAATGCCCCTGATGCCTGGCAGCGTCGGCAGCTTATAGCATTGCAGAAGCGGCTTGATGACGGTGAGGCCTGGGAAACACTTGAAGTCTTTGAGTTGCTAGAAAATGGTGCAGCACGTTACATGAGGGCCATTCCCGTGCAGGCCCCGTGTCTTACTTGCCACGGTGGCGAGCTGGCCCCTGACGTGGCTGCACGTTTGCACGATCTTTACCCCAATGATCAAGCAACCGGCTATAGCCTTGGGGCGTTGCGTGGTGCCTTTTTCGTGGACTGGCCCATAGATGAGTAGAGAGAGTTCTTAGCACTAGGGTCATCTAAAAATAGCCTCATCGTGATGTGTCGTCATATCTCGAGCGCGTAATGCCGGGGACCAGAGCATACCTGTTGGGATGCTGCTCGGTGGAATGTGCTGTTTTCCCTGCGTGACGGTCAGGAAGTCTCGAGGTGGGAAGCTGGCCCTGGCGTGACAGCTTATGCAGTTGCTTTGCCTCGGTGTGATACCACTATGACTCACCAATCCACCCTCCAGCCAGGGGTTGAAGCAGCTGTTGGGGCTGCCGTCGGGTTCAAGGGGTAGGGTGCTGTCGCTACAGCTATCAAAGGCATAGTGCTGCTCGATATCAGACGGGCCAAGGGGCATGAGTTCTGGTGGCTTATCGGGCTGCCACCAGAGTGTCAGCCAGTTCCCGTTGCCGCTATCACCCCAAACGCCGTGTGCGGCGACTAGTGCTAAAAAGTCACCGGCTCGAAGCGGTCGCCCCAATACCATTCGGGACAGTTTATTTCCGGCCTCTTGCTCGTTCCAGTGAGCAGCGACGGATTTTGTAACAGGAATATGAAACAGCGAATTAAGGGAGGCTCGATGGCTAATCGGGCGGAATTTTCCAGCTACGGCCACTTGGGAAATCTCAGTGAGGGATTCGGTGTTGGTCTGCTCAAGAGTGTGTACTAGCGCCGCCGTAGGCCAGTGCAAATATCCATTAGATCGTCCGACAGCACCCGAATTTTTGGCTTGCCACAAAGGGATAGGTGTAGCGCCTTTGGCTGCGACGGGCCACCAACTTAGCAATAGTACTTTGGCGTCATTTGGAAGGTATTGATTTTGAGACGGGGTTTCCTTAAATCGGTCTTTTTGGAGGCCTGCCAATAAATCATTCTCGATTAAAAAGCGCTGGCTGGCGTCATTAAACCAAGTTTCCAGCATTAACGGCGCTACACCTGCCAATGAGGAGATGTCGTTGGGGGTGTCACCGAAAATAGCGGTTTTTTCAAGCCATTCATCACTAGATCCAGCGATATGCATTTGCACGGTATGAGAAAATTGTTGGGCGTAGCTGTCCTCGGGCGTCGCCAATTGTGCTGACGCAAATGTGGTTAAAAAAAGGCACGCCACTAGGACTGCGGGCCGTACTTTTTGCTTGCCGAAATACATACTTTTTTAATTATCGCCTGCGGCGAAGTCTTGGTTGATTCTTGGCTTTTGATTGCATCGAGTAGTTCCGGTTAACGGAGCACGCATTGCAACTCTACCGAGCCTTCAAGTCGCTGAGGTGGTAAACGACGTCGAATACTGGCGCTATTTGAGCCCGGTCTTGCGCAGTGAGGAACGACCTGGTCGATGGGTATATTGTCGGGTAACACCAGGCGAAATCGACCTTCTATACCGGTGACGGCAACGTACTCAATGATGCCAGTATCCAGTTGCACGGTGGCATTTTCTAAAAATTTACCTCGTTCATCGCGCACGGTACCAAACCATACCGTGCCCTCTGTGTTGGCGAGGAGTGCTGCCGGTACAGCGTTGCCATATAGTTGCGCCTGGCCTGTGCTTGCTGTCATTAGCAGGCAGATAGATAAACACTTGATCGAGTGGATGTTTAGTAGGAGGTTGGCTAGAAAGGGGCAATTTATGCTGTGATTAGGCAAAGTACTGCCCCAGTAAACTAGCGCAGACAATCATGCCAAGCCAGGCCGATATAAGACCCAAGACGGCGAGTGGTCGTTCAAACTTACTGCCGACTGGCTTTGATGAGACGCCTGGCAGCGCCAAGATTGTGCTGGCAGCCAGTCCCGCCAGCAGTGCTGTAAAAATTAGGCCATACCAATGCATGACTGTACCGGCCTGTGCCGATAGATCTTGAAAGCTCCAGTCACCGGTCAAGGGGTAATAGCCAAGTACCGGGAGCTCCAAACTCAACGTCAACACGTAGCAAATTATGAAGCCGATCGAGAAGGCGGGTCCTGAAAGACGCATTTACAAGCCTCGCACGTTATTGACCGCGTGACCCACTAGAAATGAAAACCACAGCACACCTGCTAAAGTGGTTGTGCTCAGCGCGCGAATTTTTGGGGCTGTTGGATGACGCCATGCCCAAACATACAGGGGCAGTAGTCCTAGGCTTAATGCCAGCCAATGTTCTTTAAGTTCAAACAGTCCGACTATGCTTGGCAATCGCATTTCTTCAATGGCATAGCGCGCCCCCAATCTGTACTCCGGATAAATAAGAGCACCTAAGACAAACGTAGTCAGGAACATCACCACCACTGGGTACGTAAATACAGCACCCTCAGTAGATGCGTAGCGCGAGAGAAATCCAGTACGTGCCACCGAAGGGTTGCGCCAGCAGCCGATAGCCTGGTGACTTATGGCACCGAGCAAGGCAACTGACAGAAGGCCATGTAGCAGCAGCAGCGACCAGTGTGTGAGCGCGAAGCTAGTCATTAAAAAGCTCAACCCGTATCAGCTCAGCGCTGTTCTTGTTGGGAAGCCAGACCACGGTGTGGGCGCTGGATTCATCTACTACGACTTTGCGGGCATCATAGTAAACAGGCATGAGGTAGCTCACTACTTCTCCCGAGCTCGGATTAAGGCGGAGTAAGCGGTCGGAGCCTAAGGCTGACGACCAGATATAACCGCGATTATCGGGGCGCGCATAATAGGGCGAAATGTATTGGGGGCCTGCAGCGAATTCTTTAATACGGTTGGTATTGAGATCCATGACGCCAATGTTGTCGGCATAGAACTCGCTAAACCAAAAGCGGTTTTGATTATCTCGATAACCGCGGCGAGGATAGGCATGACGAGTGGGCGTTGGATAAAAAACGGATTCACCGGTTTCCCGATTGCCGCGAATGATGCCAGAGGGGACGGAGGCCGTGCACAAGAAATTGCCATCCAGATCTTGATCCATCATGTAGCAATAGTTGAGCGGGTCGTCATGCCAGGGATCATCCGGCGGCGGCATGTGGTCAAATAGATTGATGCCAGACGAGAGTTGGCCGGTTCTGATGTCAAGTCGATAGGCAGTTTCGTGGCGCTTATGGCCATCGGGTAAGCCGGCTAGTCCCGTTGCCCAAATAGCGGACTCACCCTCTCTGATGGGAGATAGAAAGGGGTTTCGCCAGATGACTGGCAAGTCAAAAGCTTGCCATTTTTCTTTTTCGGGCATAAAGCGGGTGAGTTTGGTGCCCCCGGCCGCTACCCAAACGTGCCCCTGTGGATCCACCTGAATGTCTTGAACACCCACTATGCGGTCAACGTTCTCGGGAACTTCTGTGGGTAGAAAGTTAGGCGCCGGCCACTCAGAGAACTGCCCTGATACCGGGTCAAGCATGCCCAGATAATCCCAGCCGGTGTTGCCATACCAAACCCGGCCCTGGCTATCGACATCAAGGTCGTGAATGACGCTGCTGGCGCGAGGAATAGTGAATACGGTGACAACCGCCTTGGTGGCGTCACCGGTGGGGCGAGGGAGCAACTCAAAGTCGTATGACCAGTGATTGCGTCCCTCGGACAAATTAACGTTTGCCAAGAATTCAGCAATATCGGTCGCGGGCGTGCCAAACCAACTGAGTCCCTCCAGTGGCGCTGGTGGGGCGACTCGTTGAATGCGCTCACCAGAGCTGTGATCGGTCTCATAGGTCAGCATGCGTTGGATAACAGGCAGGAATTCCTGGGCGCTATAGTTTGATCGCGCGATACGCTCTAAAGAATGGCAAAACATGCAGTTCACAAGGTTGTGCGTGAAGGCGTCTTTTGTCTCGGTATCCGCAGGCCAGGAGCGTAGCCACTCGAGAGAGGTTAACTGAGATGCCAGTCGGTCCTTATCCAATAGGGTACTCATCGTTAATTCACGTTGAGTGGGTTCAATGGTGACGGTAACGCTCACGGCTTCCGTCAGTTGATATCCGGTCGCCCTAGCCGTGATGGCATAGCGTCCTGGGGGCAGTCGATCGGCACGAAACGCATAGCGTCCGGCCGCATCTGAGCTCACGGCAAGTTTCCAGTTTTGCCCTTGCGGCTCTGCGATAATGACTACGCCCTCTATGGGCTCGCCCCTGCTGTTCGACACGATGCCACTGAGTGGAGAAGTGGTTTGGGCTAGGACCTGCCCTGCTGTAAGTACACAGGCCACAAAGACGGTTAGTGGTCGCCAGATCACAGACGATATCCCCGAGATGAAGTAGGCCCCAGTATAGGTGATATGGCGGTCGAATTTCATAGCAGCCCAATTCGCGATTGGCGCTTAAATGTAGCGGTCTTGCAGGACCTGGGGCTCGGCGGAGCCTAGTCTGTATCGGCCGTCTCCATCACTTACCGGTCGCAATTAACAGATGAACGACACGAACCAAGGTTACGCCGAGGCAGCATGATTAACGCCTGACTTAACGTCTATGATCTTTCTACCCGGCGTAGCGAATTTGCAATGGCGGACAGTGTTCGGGTTGAGGGGGTACTGGGCGCGCCGGGAGATTGCCCACCAGTTCGAGGAAAACGCCATCCGGATCAATCGCGTGCACAATGCCGCCGGTATCGGCCTCAGTACCTGTACAGCAGGCCGCTGGCTCTGACAAAAACACTACCCCTTGGGCTGAGAGAATATCCACAGCTCGTTCTAGATCGGGGACGGTCAGGGCCAATCTATTTATGCCTTTGTGGTTGATGGGTGGCGGGTAGGCGGGCTCAGGATCAAACGGGCTTAACCATTGCAGGAGTCGCAAGCGGTGGCGATCACCACGCTGAATGGCAATATCGGCGCCGCGATAGCGGATCGGTTGATCAAAACCCCAGGCGGCGGATTCGGCGAGACTCAAGGTTTGTTCATTGAGGAGTCGGACGTCTGCGTAACCGAAGCGCTTATAAAATGCTAATGACTGCTCCAAATCGCTGACATTGATGCCGATATAAGGCATGCCCACGATATGGGTTGATTCGCTATCGGCTGATTGAGGAATAGGACTTTCTTCAAGCTTGAGGTAGATGCCGTCGGGATCCTGGAAGAATACAAAACGATTCCCCGGCACGCCAAAAGGCGAACTGAGAAAGGGCACACCCTGTTGGGTTAGGGCGGCGTAGTCAGCATCGAGGTCTGTGGTCAGTAACGTGGCGTAGGCCATGCCCAGATGGTTGGGTTTAGCATAGGGCGCTGCGTCATTATAGGGATCGCGCCATTGCAGCAAGTCAATGCCAGTGGTGCTGGCGCTATTGGGTAATAAAATCACTTCACCGTGTTCAAGCTGATATTGGCAGTGGTCAGACATACCCAGGGCACGAGCCATGGCGTGGGTGTTACTTAGCGGAAATCCGCCAATACCCTCAGTGAAGCCCAAGCGTCGGTAGAAAGCGCGGGTAGTCGCAAAGTCACGAGTGTGGATGGCAAAGTGGAAGCGCGCCCAGAGACCGATATCGGTATCGGATTTGAACGCTACGGTTGGCGTTTGCACGGCTTGCTGAAGTTCTGTATCGGCCCGCACTACGGTGATCAGAGCGAGTGCTGCCAGTCCGATAAGCCACGGTTGCATCTCCAACTCCTTACAGTGAATGGATCAAAGGTCTGAGCATACCGCATGGGCGGGACAGGCGTCTTGAGAGGATTATTCGGCATGCCCGAATAAGACAGCCGGCTGTGTCGTTGCGACGCCAAGCCCAGCGCGACAGGGAGCGAGATAGAGGTCAACGAAGCAAAACCGCTAACAAGGGGAAGGGCGGCTATGGGCTCAAGCAGAGCCGTTTTACGCAAGTTGCATCGGTTCATCGTTAACCCAGGCGTAGGGTGTAGGCGCGTCAGCGGCGCTGAGTTACAGTGGGCGGCTTATTGTATATGTTGTTAGGAGCATACGATGGTCGCTATTGGCACACCTTTCTCGAGTACAGCAACGCGCGTTCTACTGTGTGGTTCTGGCGAGTTGGGTAAAGAGGTTGTTATTGAATTACAGCGCCTAGGTGTTGAGGTAATCGCTTGCGATCGTTATGAGAATGCGCCCGCCATGCAGGTGGCCGACCGTGCTTATACCTTGTCAATGCTCGATGGCGATGCCTTGAGGAAGATCATTGAGTCGGAAAAGCCCGACCTCATCGTTCCCGAGATTGAGGCGATCGCCACTGACACGCTGGTGGCGTTGGAGAACGAGGGCTTCACGGTTATACCCAGTGCGCGAGCAGCGCAACTGACTATGAACCGCGAGGGCATCCGTCGACTAGCCGCTGAAGAACTCGGTTTGGCAACGTCGCCTTATCAATTTGCTGAGGATCGCGCCGCCTTTGACGCCGCCGTGAAGACCATAGGGTTGCCGTGCGTGATCAAGCCTATTATGAGTTCATCAGGCAAAGGCCAAAGCCTCATTCGCACCGAGGACGATATCGATCACGCCTGGCAATATGCCCAGGAAGGCGGGCGTGCAGGTGCGGGTAAGGTCATCATTGAGGGATTCGTGGATTTCGACTACGAGATCACCTTGCTGACTATTCAACATCAGGGTGGGGTCAGCTTTTGTGAGCCTATCGGCCACCGTCAGGAGGGGGGGGATTATCAGGAGAGCTGGCAGCCGCAACCCATGTCTGCCGTCGCGCTCTCTCGCTCAAAAGATATGGCGACAAAAGTTACGGCTGCATTGGGAGGCTATGGGCTATTTGGGGTAGAGCTTTTTATCAAAGGCGACGACGTGTTTTTTAGCGAGGTATCACCGCGCCCTCATGACACCGGGATGGTGACTTTAATATCTCAGGACCTGTCTGAGTTCGCTTTGCATGCGCGCGCCATTTTGGGGTTACCCATTCCCAATATTGCATTTCATGGGCCCTCTGCCTCCAGTGTCATTTTGGTGAGTGGAACCTCAAGTAACGTGAAGTTTTCTAATTTAGATCGGGCGCTGGCTGAGACCGATACCTCGCTTAAATTGTTTGGTAAGCCCGAGGTGGTGGGAACGCGTCGAATGGGAGTAGGCCTTGCCCGTGGTGGCGATGTCGACGAGGCGCGAGCAAAAGCCAATCGAGTTGCCAGTGCCGTGGATGTGCAGCTCTAGGCAAGGAAAATATTATGTCGCTCACGCAATTGGCTAGATTTTTTGAGTGCGCGATCGCTTGTTTCTTTAGTGCATGTTGTCTGGATCACAGCCCAAAATGTATTCGCGTACCGAGTTATTACCACGAGGTGAAACCCAATGAATGATCTAATCTTGCAACCTGTTTTGTGTATGGGTGTGTTGAGCTTCGTCATGATGCTGCTGATGTACATCACACGTATTCCGGCCGCTAAAGTACTCGAAGCCGAAGGGGTCGATTTGCAAAAACTGTCGCACCCAGCGCAATTGGGCGGGGTTTTTCCAAGTAAGGTCGAGCGCGTCGCGGATAATTACAATCATCTCTGGGAACAACCCACGCTCTTTTACGCCATCGTGATGGTTATCTGGGCGCTGGGGCATACCGATACCATCCACCTCGTGGCCGCGTGGGCCTATTGTGGCCTTCGATGTGCGCATTCGATCGTTCAGATCACAATTAACCACGTGTGGCTACGCTTCAGCCTCTTCATGTTGAGTTGGGCGGCATTGGCGACCCTATTACTTCGAGAGGTTGTCGCTGCGTTCATGCAATGAAGCACCTATCACCCGAAGCGGTAATTAAAGCCACCGAGCGCTGGCTTCGAGACTTTGTAGTGGCACTGGATCTCTGCCCATTTGCTAGATTCCCATTAGAGGCAGGGAAAATCGCCTTCACCGTATCAGAAGCTCAAGACACAGAGCGGTTAACCGAGGATCTGCTTGAGGCTGTTACCACGCTCGAACAAAGGCCCGAGATCGAGACAACCCTCCTAATTCATCCGGGCGTGCTCACAGAGTTTGATGCTTATCTAGACTATGTGGCCACTGCGGAGGCCATCATGGCGCACCTTGGCTATGAGGGCATCTTTCAGATTGCCTCTTTCCACCCTGACTACTGCTTCCACGCAGAAGCAGGCGACGCCCCAGCGAATTTCACCAACAGATCGCCCTATCCCATGCTCCATTTGCTACGAGAAGCCAGTTTGACTCAGGCTATAGATGCGCACCCCGATATTGACGAAGTCCCCCAGCGCAATATAGGTAGGTTGCGTGAATTAGGGCTGGAAGCAATAAAAGCTAAACTGAGAGGGATTGTTTAAACGCCGTCCACGCCCCACGAGGGGAGCTTTAACATAAAAGGGGCAAGTGCACTAAGGGCTCGACTGAGTCAATGCACCCGCAGTGATATCTTAGACTCTCGGTTTAGACGCTCGGTGCCTGCAGCCCAATAAACAGCAAATGGGTAATGACAACGCCGGCCGTTAGTCGGCGGCGCATCGAGCGGTACCAGTTATCTTGTTGGGTAACCCGACTTTCATAGACCAGAAGCAACAAGTACCCCAGTATCATTAGCACGGCTGTTGTTTCGGCTTGTCCTAAGAGCGTCGCCGCTACGCCAAATAACACGAGTGCATTACTGGTAATGAGCGTGCCGGCGGTCGCTGTACTGTCACTACCTTGGGCCTGTCCCCACAATGCGCCGGCTAAAAAAGCATAGATAGACAAGGAATACACGATAAAGCCTAGACTCGCCCAAGCACCGACTTCACCGCCAAAAAAGTGAGTGGCTAGACTGAAGCCAAAAAACGGCAGTAGGCCGGAGTAGCCCAGAAGTTGTGAAACCAGTTTGGGGGACATGGTGAGTGATCCTGCAGAAAATATAGCGGTGAGCCGAGTGTGACGGGAGCGCCCAAAAAACTAGCTTACGAAAGTTGGATACAGCCAAGCGAGCCTAGAGGCCCGCTGGATCGTGGGTATCTAGGAAGTGCCATCAACCGCGTTCTTCATGGATGATACGGTAGGCCCTGTGGGTGAACAGCCATTTGCCATCACGCTTCTCAAGGCGATCGTCGTAGCGACCCGTGCCGCGCACTAGCTGCCCGTTGTTCATGGGGTCTTCATACACTTCGTGGGTATAGCCCACCGACGTTGCTGTATCGCCGTCAACCTCAATGGCGCCTGGCTCCATAAAATAGACCATGGGTTTTTCCATATTGGAAGTGCCGTAGACCTTCATAGACTCGATCCAATTGGCCACGATGGTCTCTTTGCCATGGAACACTCCCAAGTCGGGATACTCGGGTAACTCCCAAGAAGCATCTTCGGCCCAGATCGAACCCCAGATTTCGGGGTCCTGGCTCATCACACCATGAGCGTGGGTGTTCATTAGTTCACGGATTTCCAAACGGTCTTCAAGGGAGCCAGTAAATGCCATTAGTTTGTCCTCATTATTTTTCAGTTAAGAGTGTTACAGCTCGGTGATTTCAAGCATACCAAACAAGCTTCACTGTTTTTGAGAGCTTAGTGCTGGTTCCCCGAGATGTTCTGGCGACATTACCGCTTGAAGGCGGTATGTCCACTAGAACTTTGGTAGCGGGTCGCGCAGTTCTCGGCCTCTAAACATAGGCTTGCGAGCATCAGGGTCTCCTGTGGCTTGGGTGGCAGCCGTCAGAGGCGGTGATAGAGGGTGCAAAGGAGGGTGAAATGAGAAACGGCCATACTGAGCTACTTGGCCACAATCTAGGGAAATTTTTGGCTGTTACGGGTCTGAGGCGGGCTACACTGGGTCAAAGTCAATCGCTAGCCAACGTCACGAGTACAATGGTTGGTTTAACCCGCCGCCTCACAGTGAGAAGTCTTTTTTTCCACGCCATAAACGAAAAAATCAGCGACAGAAGTCACTGATTTTCAAAAAGAAGGTGGTAGCTACGGGTGGACTTGAACCACCGACCCCAGCATTATGAATGCTGTGCTCTAACCAGCTGAGCTACGTAGCCACAATTTTGAGAGCGCGGATAATAATGCAAGCGCCCACCCCCGTCTAGGGCATTTGTGCCCCTAGCGGCGACCCAGTTTCCAGATTTCGCGGTAGTCGTAATCGGTATTGAGCGCCAAGTTCAGGCGATTGTAAGAGCTAAAATCACTCACTAAGTGCACGATTTGCACCAAGCCTTTATCGGTGACACCCAGTGCTTTCAGAGCGTCGGTATCGGCATCCGTAACACCCTTTGGGTCATCGTTAACCTTCAGGCAAAAATTCAATATTGCCAGCAGGCGCGCATCTTTAACTGCATCAACGCCCTGATCGAGTAGTTCGCTGACATAGGATTCGTCGGCCTTAAGGCCGTGGTTAAGAATGGTGCAAAAGGCTGCCGTGCAATAGGGGCAGGCATTGGCTCGTGATACCAAGATCCCTACGTGCTGGATCTCTTCCATGGTGAGCTCACCCATTTCCCACAACACCTTGGTGGAGCCCAGCTTGGCTTTGAAATATTCAGGGAAATTAAGCTCAATCAGAAAATGATTGGGCACCGAGCCTTCCATTTCGGTTACCCGGTCAAAGATACCTTGAATTTCGGGGTCGCCTTTGGCGTCGGCCGGAATCAGTGGAACACGCGCCATGGTTTTACTCCTTGAATTATGGGGCCGGGGTCAGTGCCGTTTCCTCATTTCACACGTTAAAACGGAAATGAATCACATCACCGTCGGCAACAATATAGTCTTTGCCCTCTAGCCGCCAACGTCCGGCATCTTTGGCGCCTTGCTCGCCTTTATGGGTGATAAAGTCATCATAAGCAATCACCTCGGCGCGAATAAATCCCTTCTGAAAATCGGTGTGGATCACGGCAGCGGCCTCGGGCGCGGTTGCACCGACTTTGACGGTCCAGGCTCGGACTTCTTTAACGCCGGCGGTGAAATAGGTCTGTAAGTTGAGCAATTGATAGCCCGCGCGGATGACCCGATTCAGGCCCGGTTCCTCCATACCCATTTCAGCTAGGAACTCCAGTTTTTCCTCGTCTTCGAGTTCCACAATCTCGGACTCGAGCTTGTTGCAAATAGCGACCACTTCGGCGCCCTCGGCCGTGGCAAGTGCCGTGACGGCGTCGAGGTGTGGATTATCCTCAAAGCCATCTTCCGCCACGTTAGCGATGTACATGGTGGGTTTGACCGTGAGCAAATGCAGGGTTTTGACCAGCGCCTGCTCTTGTTCATTGAGCACCAAGGCGCGCACCGGATTGGCCTCGTTTAATTGCGGAAGCAGCTTGTCCTCCAGAAGCGCCTTCAAGGCTATAGCGTCTTTATCGCCGCCTTTAGCGGTGCGAACTACTTTGGTCAGTTGTTTTTCGCAGGATTCTAGATCGGCCAGTGCGAGCTCGGTATTGATGGTTTCGATATCCGCAAGCGGATCAATACTGTTGGCAACATGGACTACATTGGGATCTTCGAAGCATCGCACTACGTGCGCAATGGCGTCGGTTTCGCGGATATTGGCGAGGAACTGGTTACCCAGGCCTTCGCCTTTGGAGGCGCCGGCTACCAGTCCCGCGATATCCACGAATTCCATGGTGGCGGCTACCTCACGCTCGGGCTTTACCAGCGCCGAAATAGCGTCTTGGCGCGGATCGGGAATGGTTACCACGCCGGCATTGGGTTCGATGGTGCAAAAGGGAAAGTTTTCGGCGTCGATTCCCGCTTGTGTTAATGCATTGAACAGTGTGGATTTACCCACATTTGGCAGTCCGACAATGCCGCATTTAATGCCCATGGCGAGTTCCTGTGTTAGCCCGTTGTGGGCGCGTTGTTAATACTGTGAAGTTGCGTCATGGCTTTGACTGCATCGCCCTCAAGTAACAGTGGCAGTGCCCGTGTCGCGTCATCAATGGTTTGATCCAGGGTAATACGATCGGCCTCACTGGGTTTAGACAAGACATAACCCGAGACCTTGGCGGCGCTGCCGGGGTGACCGATGCCAATTCGGAGTCGGTGAAAGTCGGCATTGCCACCGAGTTGCGGGATGATATCTCGCAAGCCGTTATGACCACCGTGTCCGCCCCCTTGTTTAAAACGTGCCTGACCCACAGGGATATCCAGCTCATCGTGGGCAATCAGGATTTCTTCGGGTGCAATCTGGTAGAACTTTGCTACCGCGGCAACCGATTTGCCGCTGCGATTCATAAAGGTTGTGGGAACAAGTAGTCTGAGGTCTTGACCTGCGATGGTCACCCGCGTCATGTCTCCCCAGAATTTACTTTCGGCCTTGAGGCTGGCACCGGCCTGTTGCGCTAGCGCCTGAACAAAAAAGGCACCCGCATTGTGACGGGTGCCTTCGTGTTCCTTGCCCGGGTTACCAAGGCCGACGATGAGTCGGATCCCAGACATGGCCGGTGCTCAGTCTTCCCCGGCTTCCTCGGCGTCGTCCGCCGCTGCTTCGCCGTCAGCATCCGCCGCATCATCACCACCTTTGGCGCCCTTGGGTGCCAATACAGCAGCGATAGCCAAGTCATGGTCATCACCGAGTGCCAGCGCAGTAGAAGTAACGCCTGCGGGTAGAGTGAGGTCTGACAAGTGGATGATTTGACCCACTTCCGCGTCGATCATATTCACTTCAATATATTCAGGGATATCGCGGGGCAGACATTGGACTTCAATGTCAGTTGCCTGGTGCTGGATCATACCGCCACCTAGTTTGACGCCTTTGCATGCCTCTTCATTGGTGAAGTGCAGCGGGACGTTCAGCTTGATGGGCTGATCAGCTGTTACGCGCATGAAGTCGACGTGCATGGGAAAGCCCTTGGCAGGGTGTCGTTGCACGGCTTTCAAGATAGCGGTTTCATTCCCGCCATCAATCTGGATGTCCAGAAGTGCGGTGTAAAATGCCTCGTTCTCGAGCATTTTTTCCAAGTCCTTGCGGATCAGGCTAATGCTCGCGGCGGGCTTATCACCGCCATAGATAACACCGGGGGTTTTTCCTTCGAGTCGACGGAGGCGGCGGCTCGCACCTTTCCCTTCGTCGGCCCGAACCTCGGCTTGTACTTCAAAAGCTGCAGACATGGTCTGGCTCCTTTTCAAAACACCACAAACCTGCGACCGGTTTATGGTGGGTGGGTTTACACTGCTCGACTTAGTCGTCGAACAGTGCGCTGATAGATTCTTCGTTGCTGACGCGACGGATGGACTCCGCGAGCAAGTCAGCAATAGTTAATTGTCTGATGCGACCCGTTGCTCGCGCCTCAGGCGACAGCGGGATGGTGTCGGTAACCACCAATTCATCAAGCTCTGAACCACTAATATTGTCGATGGCCTTGCCTGACAACACGGCGTGGGTACAGTAAGCCACTACTTTTACCGCGCCACGCGCCTTCAACGCCGAGGCGGCGGCACACAAGGTGCCTGCGGTGTCGACCATGTCGTCCACCAAAATACAGGTACGACCGTCTACTTCACCAATGAGGTTCATAACTTGCGCTTCATTAGCTTTGGGTCGACGCTTGTCAATGATCGCCAATTCGGCGTCATTCAGCTGCTTGGCAATGGCTCGCGCTCTCACTACACCGCCAATGTCTGGGGAGACAACAATGAGGTTGTCATAACCGGCATTGGCAATATCGCTATTCAGAATGGGGGAAGCGTAAACATTGTCTACCGGGCAGGTAAAGAAGCCCTGAATCTGCTCGGCGTGTAAATCTACAGTGAGCACACGATCAACGCCCACGGCTACCATCATATCCGCAACGACCTTAGCTGAGATTGGCACGCGAGATGAGCGCACCCGGCGATCCTGCCGCGCATAGCCAAAGTAGGGTACGACGGCTGTGATGCGTGCTGCCGAGGCACGGCGCAAGGCATCGATGATGAGCAAGAGCTCCATCAAGTTGTCGTTGGTGGGCTGACAGGTACTTTGCAGCACGAAGACATCCTTGCCGCGGACGTTTTCGTTCAATTCGACGGTAACTTCACCGTCTGAGAATTTGCTGACTCTGGCGTCACCCAATCCTAGGTACAGGCGGTTGGCAACGCCGCGAGCGAGGTCCGGATTGGCATTGCCCGAAAAGACCATCATCTTCGATGACATGGTATGCGCCTCGCGCCTGGGTTAAATGGCTG
>CAYPPU010000021.1:0-38563 GCA_964412695.1 uncultured Alteromonadaceae bacterium
TGGGTAACTCGATGTAAAACTCTTGGGGTTGCTCTTCCAGCAAATCGATCGAGTTAATGATCAAGCCATTCATCTCCCCTTTATTGGTGATGTCCTCGAGCAAGCCTGGTACCTCTGTATCACTGGGCAGCTGACTCACCAGCGCTCCGAAGCTCTCCTCCATCTCTACCAATTGCGCCTTGTATGCCTCAAGGTTGGAAGCCTCAAACGCCTTGCGCTCAAAGTCTCGGCGGAGGTCCAGCTCCCTCGCTTCAGCTTCCTGTAACCGCAGTTGCAATCCCTCGATGTGGTAGTAGTACCCTGCTAGCAATAGCAAAACCAGCAACATGAAACCGGCAAAAATTTTGACTGGCGCCGGCCAACTACCAACATTTTCAAAGTCCAAATCCGCTAGGTCGAGCTCATTGAGCGACCGCAGGGTATCTGCTAGTGCCATGACTATTGCCCCCCCTCAGATTCACTGCTGGGCAATTGCAACTTGACCGTCAGATCAAAGGTTGTTGCTTGCTCACCGAAATCCGGAGCTGCTTTTACCGCGTCGAGATTGGGATCTCTCAACCAATCGGAGCGGTCTAGTCTACGCATCAAACTGGAGACTCGGTTATTCGATTCAGCAACACCCTCAATCGTGATATCGCTACCCTTGGCAACCAATGAGGTATAAAAAACGCCGTCAGGGACCGTGCGAACCAGCTGGTCCATGACCCTAACAATGACAGGACGATTGCCTTGCAGTTCTTGAATAACCCGCATACGTTCAATTAACTGCGCGCGTTTGCGTTGTAGGCCACGGATTTCTGCCACTTTTTCATCAAGCTCGGCAATGCGACTACTTAAATAGCTGTTACGACTGTCTTGATGATTGATCTGCGAGCTCACCACGCGATCGCCCACGATGACGACCAACAAGGCAACGAGCGCCACCAAGGTCAGCGCCGTAGTAAATTGCTTCTTGCGCTCGGCACGCAGCGCCTCTCGCCAAGGCAGCAGGTTAATTGTTGCCATTAGTCGAGACCCCGCATAGCCAAACCACAAGCAATCAGCATTGCAGGTGCATCGCTGTTTAATGCCACGGCGTTGACGCGTGATGCCACTGACATGTCAGCAAAGGGATTCGCAATGATGGTTCGGGTCGACAGCCGACGCTCCACCAAGTCCACCAACCCGTCCGAGGTGGCAACCCCGCCAGCCAAGAAAATACAGTCAATATTGTTGTATTCACTGGAGGAAAAGAAAAACTGCAACGAGCGACTAATCTGCTGTGCCACGGCTTCTCGGAACGGGTCTAATACGTCGGCCTCATAGTCTCCCGGTAAGCCACCCTGCTTCTTCGCCAAGCCAGCCTCCTCCAACGGGAGTCCATAGCGTCGCATAATCTCATCGGTAAGTTGCCGACCACCAAACAACTGCTCTCTGGTGTAAATAGTCTTGCCCGCTTTGAGCACATAAAGCGTCGTCATGCTGGCACCCACATCGACAATCGCTACCAAAGCATCGTCATTAAGATCCGCTTTGGGCGCGAGTAATGTGTAGGCTCGCTCCATGGCGTAGGCCTCAACGTCCATCACCTGCGCTGTCAGGTCTGCGAGCTCAATGGCCTCAACCCGTGCATCAATGGCCTCACGGCGGCAGGCGACCATCAATACATCAACGTTATCGGGACGTCCGGGGGTTGGACCTTCTATCTCAAAGTCGATTGCCACTTCATCGAGGGGATAGGGAATATATTGATCGGCTTCAAGGGTAATTTGGGTTTCCATGTCATCGTCATTAAGACCGCTGGGCATGGACAGCACTTTTGTAATAACGGCAGAACCGGGGACCGCCGAACACACCGCTTTATTTTTAGTGCGAGACTGGGCGTAGGCGCTGCTGAGGGAGGTCGATACCTGTTCATTGTTGTTCAGGTTTTTCTCGATGACCGCATCCTGGGGTAAGGGCGCGACGGCGTAAGACTCCACCTTGAAGCGATCCCCAGACACACTGAATTCAATCAGCTTGACAGTCGTCGAGCTGATATCGATGCCCAGTAACGGTGTTTGCTTCCGCTTTCCAAACAAGCCAAACACGTCTCACCCCTATTTATTAATGGTTGGCGCGTTATACGCGCAGTGACCACTGACGCTTATACTACGCCACACTCCCAAGAGTAAGCGCAACGGAGACAAGTAAAAAGGCCACTTTGCCGCAGTTTTTTTCCTCATAGCCTGTCAAAGTCTACCGCTGTGCTGAGCCATTATCACCCCATCGCGCATACCTTGACCCGGAGTTAGCAACGTTGTTATTCAATCGCAATCTCACTTCGATTGCTGTCATTACAGCTTGCGCCGCCATTTGGTGGCTGGCGGGATTATTTCTCTACCTTAGCCCAAATCTGCCCGAGGCCGACGCGCTTCGCGATGTAAAATTGCAAACCCCCATGCGCGTATTAAGCCGTGACGGTCTGCTGATTGGTCAGTTCGGAGAGCAGAAACGCATCCCCTTGCAGTTCGAACAGATTCCCAAGCCTTTTATCAACGCTTTGCTGGCTGCCGAGGACGATGAATTTTTCGAACACGGCGGTGTCGATTTGTTGGGTCTGGCGCGCGCGGTCTCTGAACTCGTCGCCACCGGCCAAAAACGCTCGGGAGGTAGCACACTAACCATGCAGGTGGCGCGCAACTACTTCCTCTCTCTAGAGCGAACGTTCCTGCGGAAATTCAATGAGATCCTGCTCGCATTGCAAATCGAACGCGAGCTCAGCAAGGCCGAAATTTTTGAGCTCTACGTCAACCGCGTTTTCTTAGGCCATCGCGCTTACGGTTTTGAGGCTGCCGCGCAAACCTACTACGGCAAGTCCTTGTGGGAACTGACTCTAGCTCAACAAGCGATGCTTGCAGGCATACCCAAGGCACCGTCACGCAACAACCCGCTGAGTAACCCCGAAGCCGGAAAAGTTCGACGGGATTGGATTCTGGGCCGCATGCATAGCTTAGGTATGCTCAGTTCAAGTGATCGCGATCGCGCTCGTGCCGAACCGGTGACGGCAAGCTTCCATGGCATGCAAGTTGAAGTCGACGCCGATTATGTCGCGGAGATGGTTAGACGTGACTTGGTTGAGCGCTTTGGCAACGACGCCTACAACGACGGCTACACGGTTTACACCACTGTGGACGCGAGAAAACAACAGGCGGCCCGCAACGCCTTAATCAACGGCCTGCTCACCTATGATCGTCGGCACGGTTGGCGTGGTCCAGAGCAGCAACTGCCGCCTAAGCTCGATGAGCCTGAGACGGAGCTGATCAGCCGGTGGCAGCAGGCATTAGCGGCCATGCCCGTGATCGCCGACCTGCCACCAGCCATTGTCACAGAGATCACCGAAACGGCCGCCTTTGTTATCGACAAATCCGGCCAATCGCGACGCCTAGATTGGAACGCCGATCTATCGCGAATCCGACGCTACGTCACAGAGAACACCACTAACCCACCGGCGAAGCTGCCCGAAGAATTGCTAGCCGTAGGTGATTTGATTCGGATTCAATTTAATTCGGAGACCAACCAATGGCAGTTGAGCCAAGTACCCGCCGCACAGGCGGCGCTGGTAAGTCTCGACCCCAGTGACGGTGCCATAAGGGCGTTAGTGGGTGGCATGGGTTTTGAGCTATCAAAATTCAATCGCGCCATCCAAGCCCGGCGACAACCCGGGTCGAATTTCAAACCGTTCCTGTATGCTGCCGCGCTTCAAGAGGGCGTCACGGCGTCAACACTCATCAACGATGCACCGATCGTTTTAGACAATTTGTCTACCGATGAGATTTGGCGGCCCGAGAATGATAGCGGTCGATTCTATGGTCCAACCCGGTTGCGTAATGCGCTCACGTTCTCAAGAAACCTGGTGTCTATCCGCGTGCTGCAGCGGGTGGGGCTAGATACCTTTATAGAGTACGTTTCGGGTCTAGGCTTTAATACCGAAGACATGGCTCGTAACCTGACACTTGCACTAGGCACCCACGCCTTCACACCGCTTGAAGTCGCCACCGGTTACACCATCCTTGCCAATGGCGGCTTTAAAGTAAGTCCGTATTTGATTGAGCGCATCGCTGATTACGACGGCGAAACGGTTTATCAAGCCGACCCGGAAGTAGCCTGTAACCCCTGCGGCCCAGAAGGCGGCGAAGACAGCCTTGAGCCACTGCGAATGGAAGATATCTTAACCTCTCCGGCAGACCCCGAAGGTCCTCGACCGGCGATGCGCGTCATGGACGAACGCGTCGCCTTTATTGTCAACTCCATGCTCAAAGATGTCATTCAGCGGGGTACTGGGCGCAAAGCTCGCGCCCTGAAGCGTGACGATATTGCAGGCAAAACGGGCACGACCAACGGGCCTCGAGATGCGTGGTTTTCAGGATTTAACACTGAGCTCGTGACGACAGCCTGGGTCGGTTTCGATGATTACCGAATGCTGGGGCGCCGAGAATTCGGCGGCACCGCCGCGCTGCCTATCTGGATCGACTACATGGGTCAGGCGTTGGGCCCAGCGGAACCAGAACCACCCATGCCGCCGGGTGTGGTGCGCTTGCGAGTTGACGCCGAGACTGGAAGACCCGTTAGTGGCAACCCAAAAGGTAGCCTCCTAGAGTATTTTCTTGAGGAGCATCTCCCTTCTGAGCGCGACGCCGGTAACGCGCTAGACAGCGAAGATATAGAGGGCTTGTTCTAGACCGTCGTCGTCACTAACAACCCCTACAATCACAAAGCTGCCTCAACGCCAGTTCCGCTCGGCGCCAAAACCCACGCCACCCCAGAGTTGCTCCTCGTAATCCTCATCAAGCGACTTGCGCGCCACACCTGAAGCAACCGCCGCACGAGCCACCGCTGGAGCAATTACGGGCATGAGCCTGGGATCTAGAGGCTTGGGTAAAATGTAATCGGGACCAAAACGCAGATCTACCATGCTGTAAGCATCCAGTACCGATTCAGGCACCGGTTCACGGGCAAGGGATGCCAAGGTCGTTACGGCGGCCACCTTCATGTCTTCATTAATGGTTGAGGCATTAACATCGAGTGCGCCGCGGAAAATAAAGGGAAAGCCCAACACATTATTCACTTGGTTGGGATAATCAGAGCGGCCGGTCGCAATCACCAAATCATCGCGGGTGGCCAGCGCTAGTTCACGTTTAATCTCGGGGTCTGGGTTGGAGCAGGCAAAAATCACCGGCTTGGCTGCCATGCTCTTAACCATATCGGTCGATACCAAATCAGGGCCCGACAGGCCAATGAACACGTCCGCTCCCGACATGGCGTCTTCAAGGGTTCTCAACGATGTATCCAAAGCGAATTCGCGCTTTTGGTCGGTTAAATCCTCGCGCTGTTTATGAATAACCCCTTGTCGATCCAAGACAACAATGCGCTCGGCATCGGCACCCATGTTGCGCAGCAACCGCATGCAAGCAATGGCTGCCGAGCCTGCGCCTAGGCACACGATCGTGACGTCATTGAGACTTTTAGCCTGTACCTCTAAGGCATTAATCAGACCCGCCGCGGTCACAATGGCGGTGCCGTGTTGATCATCGTGAAATACCGGGATATCACAGAGCTCCTGCAACCGGCGCTCAATCTCAAAACACTCCGGCGCCTTGATATCCTCAAGGTTTATGCCGCCATAGGTGCATGAAATAGCGCGAACAGTACTGACAAACTCGTCCACATCCTGAGTATCAACCAATACGTCGACCGCATTAATGTTGGCAAAGCGCTTGAACAACAACGCCTTGCCCTCCATGACCGGCTTACTAGCCAGCGCACCCAAGTTGCCCAGCCCAAGTACAGCAGTGCCATTGGAGATGACCGCGACGCTATTGCCTTTGCCAGTGTAGCGATGGGCCAACGCCGGATCACGAGCAATCTCCAAGCACGGCGCAGCCACGCCCGGCGAATACGCCATGGCCAGGTGGCGTTGACTGGCGGCGGGCTTGGAAAGCTCTATGGAGATTTTTCCCGGGACGGGAAGTGCGTGATAATCCAAAGCATCACGCATCAATTGGTCTGACATAACACTACAACTCACTGTGACCGATAGGTTTGGGGTTGCAGTGTATACGGCGCAAAGTCAAATTACGCGCAAAAAAAACGCCGGCATTGCCGGCGTTTTTTCGGAAAAAAGTCTTACTTCTTGAGGCTGCGCCCGCCAAAACGCTTGTTAAAGCGATCTACTCGGCCACCGGTATCAAGGATTTTCTGCTTGCCAGTATAAAAGGGATGGCACTGGCTGCAGACGTCTAGAGTGAGATCATCACACAACGTAGAGCGAGTTTTGATTTCGTTACCGCAACTGCAGCGGGCGGTGACTTCCTCGTAATTGGGATGGATGTCAGCTTTCATAATGTGTCCTCGTCAACGGTTTGACGTGAGAAAAAGAGCGCAAAGTCTACCAGAGCGCAAGGCCATATCAAGTCCAATACGAGGGAAATTATCCGCTTTAGCCCACACTCAGGTAGAGTGGCGTCTTCAGCCGACTCAAGGGCTATTTTGGTCGTACCCATGGTAACTGTGAAGCCGATAACTGCCGATGCCTCTCATTTTGTGCTTCGTTGTGCTGTTCCGGCACCATTTTATGCCCTCTTGGACTACCTCCCGCCAAAAAAATTCCGTAAAAACAGCGAATTGCGCCCGGGCGTCCGCTTATCTTTGCCACTGGGCTCGCGCCGGGTTACCGGAGTGTTGGTCGAGGTTGCCAGTCAATCTGACCTCGATAGCGACAAACTCAAGCCAGCCCTCGAGGTGCTCGATGAGAACCCATTGATTGATGCCATCGGTCTTGAGCTACTCAAATGGGTTGCCCAGTATTATCAGCACCCCGTGGGTGAGACCTTTACCTTGGCGCTGGGACCCAGAGAGCGCCGAGGCGAGCCGCCCATGCCCTTTGGCGAGGCAGGCGTCAGGCTGAATCTGCGGGGACAAGGCCTTGCCGAGAACTCGCTAAGTCGGGCCCCAAAACAAGCGCAACTCATTGCGGCGTTGAGGGGCGGATCGCAAACCCTAACGTCGCTGGTTGCTCAGGGCATTAGCCGGGCCGTGGTGCGGGAGGTGCTAGCGAAAGACCTTATTGAGCGATGCGATTTGGGCGTCGAGCGCCCCTGGCGCTGCGAACCGCCTTTAACAGCCAACCCCGAACAGCGCACCGCTATAACTGCCATTAGCGAGAGTTTTGGGCATTTCCAAACTCATTTGCTGGAAGGTGTTACCGGTAGCGGCAAAACAGAAGTCTATCTGCAGCTCATCGCCGAAGTGATTAAGGGCGGCGGGCAGACCCTGCTGCTGTTGCCCGAGATAGGTCTGACGCCGCAAATGATCGCCCGAGTAAACGCCCGCTTTGATGTCCCCATTGCCGTATTGCACTCCGGACTCACGCCGACACAGCGCGACCGCCACTGGGCGATGGCGAGGGCTGGGGCGGCAGCTATTATTTTGGGCACCCGATCCGCCATATTTGCACCCGCACCAAAATTGGCACTCATCATCGTCGACGAAGAACACGATCCGTCTCTAAGCCAACAAGACGGCGTGCGCTATTCGGGACGCGACGTTGCGGTGAAACGCGCACAACTTAGCAACTGCCCGATCGTATTGGGCTCGGCAACGCCCAGCCTTGAATCTCTGTCCAATGCCAATCACGGTCGCTATCGGTTACACCGCCTAACCCAGCGGGCCGGCAACGCTCGAAGTCCTGAAAAAACCGTGATCGATACTCGCGGCTTGGCGCTGCAAGGAGGGTTGTCAGTACAGCTCCAGAATGCCATTCGAGAGACCTTGGCGCGGGATGAGCAAGTGTTGTTGTTTTTGAACCGCCGCGGCTTCGCTCAGGCACTTACCTGCACAGACTGCGGTTACATTGCCATGTGCCATCACTGCGATGCGCGGATGACTTTGCATCGCCAACCTGCCAACTTGCGCTGCCATCACTGCAATGATCGACGTCACTTGCCCAGCACCTGCCCCAGCTGCGGTAGTCAAAGGCTAGCAGCGAGCGGCCTGGGCACCGAGCAGACCGAGCAGGTACTGGCTCAATTATTTCCTGACACGCCCGTCATCCGAGCCGACTCTGACACCATGACCGCGCGCGATGCCATGGCCACGCTGGCCGAAACGCTCAGCCATACCAACGCCGCCATTGTTATTGGTACCCAATTGCTGACCAAAGGACACCACTTCCCCAAAGTGACCTGCGTAGGGATCGTGGACGCCGACAGCTTGCTGTTTAACCCTGACTTTCGCGGCGAAGAGCGTCTGTTGCAGTTGTTGACGCAGGTGTCGGGGCGGGCAGGCCGTGAAAACCTGCCGGGTCATGTCTACATTCAGACTCGCCACCCCGATCATCCGTTGATTGCTGATTTACTTGGGCGGACCTACAACGAGTTGGCGCAGGTGCTGCTTGAAGATCGGCACAAGAGAGGCCTACCCCCCTCCGGCGCCATCGGTGTACTGCGCTGCGACAGCAGGACCGCCGAGCAGGGGTTTGGCTTTCTCGAGCAGGTAGCCAAGACACTGAAAAATTCGCCGGCGCGGCTTATCGGCCCGCTGCCTGCCCCGCTATCTCGACGTGCTGGCTTGTTTCGCAGTCAGCTGATTATTCAGGCGCACAATCGCCGCCAGCTGGCGACAACGGCAGGCCAATTAGTGACAATCGCCGGCCAGCTCAAATCGCCACCGGGCGGACGCTGGTTCATGGATATTGATCCGGTGGAGTCTTTTTAAGGGCTGAAACAGGCACTGCAGTTCATCGGTAACGCCAGATAGTTCACAGAAACCGGCTCCACCACTGTCAAATCGACCTTGAGACAGTGATAATCGCGGGCTTTCGCTGCTCCACGTTAAAATCGGAGCCGAACCTGCAAGGTCAAGGACCCCAATGAAGTCAGCACTCGCCCCTTTATTAATCGAAGCCAGCCAACAACTGGTGGCTGAGGGTGTACTACCCGAGGCGCCTGCTGGCGACCCTCAGGTTGATCATACCCGCGATCCTAGCCATGGCGATTTAGCGACCAATCTCGCGATGGTGCTTGCCAAGCGCGCGGGACTGCCTCCACGTGAGCTGGCCGAGCGCATCATCGCCGCTCTCCCCGCAAATACCATCATAGAGCGCTGCGAAATTGCGGGCCCCGGTTTTATCAATTTCTACTTGAGCCAAGACAGTAACACCCGTGCAGTGAGAGATATTCTTGACGCCGGAGAACGTTTTGGCCAGTCGGACGTCGGTGCAAACCGTCCAGTGCAAGTGGAATTCGTTTCAGCCAACCCCACAGGGCCGTTGCATGTCGGTCACGGCCGCGGTGCCGCCATTGGTGATGCTTTGTGCCGGCTGCTTAGCGCCACGGGTTGGAAAGTGCATCGCGAGTTCTATTACAACGATGCGGGCCAACAAATTACTAACTTGGCCCTTTCGGTTCAGGCCCGAGCGCGGGGCCAAAGCCCCGAGGACGCCGCCTGGCCCGAAGACGGTTATCAGGGCGAGTACATTATCGATTTGGCACAAGCCTACCTGCAGAGAGATACCGTTTGTGCCGCCGATCGAGAAATAACCGCCAGCGGTGATCCCGACGACGTAGAGGCTATTCGAGCCTTCGCCGTTGCCTGGCTGCGACGAGAACAAGACGCCGACTTGCAGGCGTTTGCCGTTAATTTTGACGAGTATTTCCTAGAGAGTTCACTTTATGAGAGCGGCGAGGTTGAGCGCGCGGTTGCCGCACTTCAGGAAAACGGACATACCTACGACAACGACGGCGCACTCTGGTTACGAACCACCGATTACGGCGATGATAAAGACCGGGTAATGCGCAAACGCGAGGGTGGCTACACGTACTTCGTGCCTGATGTCGCCTATCACCTGAATAAATGGCAGCGGGGTTTCGGCCGAGTCATCAACGAACAGGGCGCTGATCACCATTCCACTATCACGCGAGTGCGGGCGGGCCTGCAAGGTTTAGATGCCGGTATTCCTGAGGGCTGGCCAGAATATGTCTTGCATCAGATGGTCACCGTGATGCGGGGTGGCGAAGAGGTCAAACTGTCCAAACGCGCGGGCAGCTATGTCACGCTGCGTGACCTTATTGACTGGGTGGGCCGTGATGCCACGCGGTTTTTCCTGACCGCTCGTGCAGCGACATCGCAACTGACCTTTGATATTGATCTGGCGTTATCTCAATCCAATGAAAATCCGGTCTATTACATTCAATACGCCCATGCGCGAATCGAAAGTGTGAAACGAAAGGCCGCCGAATTAGGTGAGCAATGGCGGCCGCGCCAAGGGCTTGAGCACCTCGCCTTACTCACAGAACCAGAGGCGTTAGCGCTGGCTCTCACCGTTGGGCGGCTTCCTGAGGTGGTCCGTACAGCGGCGGAGCGACTCGAGCCTCACGATGTGGCTAATTATTTGCGTCAGGTGGCCGCCGAATTCCATGGCTTCTACAACGCGTGCAAACTTATCGATACTGAGCAGCCCGAGCGCTCCTGGGCGCGACTAGCGCTAGCTGAAGCCGCGCGCCAGGTAATCGCAAATGGTCTTGAGTTGTTGGGTGTATCTGCGCCCGAGAGCATGTAATAACGTGGCAACGAAACCTCGCAGTGACAACCGCCGCGGCGCGCAACCGCGCCATTCTGGGCGGCGACCGCCAGACTCGACCTTGCCCAGCTTTACAGTGGAGCACTTCAAGGGCTTTGGCGTTGGGGTGATCTGCGGTGCGGTGCTAACACTGGCGACGGTTCTGTATCTCAACCGCGAAAAAACTGTGACAGACATTCCCGTGAGCCAGGCCGTTGAGATAGAGGCACCGGTGGCAACACCCCGTTTCGACTTCTATACCGTGTTACCCAATGAAGAGCTCGACCTAGCTGCCGATGTTGAACCCGCCAATGTCGCCATGGCCAATACCCAAGCTGACCTTTACGTGCTGCAGGCAGGCTCATTTCGGAACGAAAAAGACGCCGATCGCCGCCGAGGCGAGCTGGTCTTGTTAGGTTTGGACGCCTCCGTGGATGCCACTGATGGCGAGAACGGTCGTTGGTTCAGGGTGTACATTGGGCCTTTTGAATCGCGCTCTGCTATGGCCAAAGCGCGCTCGCTCACCGCACAGCAATCCATCGACACCTTGGTGCTACGTCGCCCCCGAAAAACCTGAGTCCGGCAGCAACCCATGGAAGTGAACAGAATCCACTATTCCCGCTCGCGCAAACTGTTGGAGCTGACTTTTGCCAATGGTGAAGACTACAGCCTGAGCGCGGAATTCCTCCGCGTGCACTCGCCCTCGGCAGAAGTGCGCGGTCACGGGCCGGGTGAGGAAACGTTGCAAACCGGTAAAGCTGCGGTGGGCGTAACCGATATCCGCCCCGTGGGCCACTACGCCATACAACTCCACTTTGACGACGGTCATGACAGCGGTATCTACAGCTGGGATTATTTGTATACCCTGGCAACAACCGAGCAACGCCTATGGCAGCGCTATCTCAAGCAACTTGAGGCTGCTGGTGCCAGCCGTGAGCCCGACATCCAAGTGCTCACCTTCACCCCCTAAGTCTGCTGTCCTCGGCAAGCACCTGACTTTTACCCCTGATCCCAAGGGCGCTCTCGGGTACAATTACCCACCTTTTGTATCGGGCGAGCAGCCATGACCGATTCACAACCCACAGACGATAACGCCACCGAAACCACGGATTTCGGATTCCGCCGCGTTGCCAAAGACGAAAAAGCGGATCTGGTACGCGGCGTCTTTGACTCCGTCGCCAGCCAGTATGACCTGATGAATGATCTTATGTCGGGCGGCATTCACCGGCTTTGGAAAAAGTTCACCATTGAGTTGAGTGCTGTGCGCGCTGGGCAAACCGTGCTCGATCTAGCTGGCGGTACCGGCGATCTCACTCGGCAATTTTCGCGCTTGGTTGGTCGCGATGGGCAGGTGATTCTGGGTGATATTAACGCCGCTATGCTTCAAGTGGGGCGTGACCGTCTGGCCGATACCGGTACCGTTGGCAATGTCAGTGTGATGCAGTGCGACGCTCAATACCTACCTTTCGCCGACAACAGCATAGATTGCATTACCATTGCCTTTGGCTTGCGCAACGTCACCGACAAAGCACTCGCACTCAGGTCTATGGAGCGAGTACTTCGCCCGGGCGGTCGATTACTGGTATTAGAGTTTTCCAAACCTACCAACCCATTGCTGGAACGCGCCTATGACCTGTATTCATTCCGGATCCTTCCCATGATGGGTAGGTTGGTGGCTAATGACGAGGACAGCTACCGCTATCTGGCTGAGTCCATCCGCAAGCACCCTGACCAGGAAACGTTGCTTGGCATGCTCGAAGATGCCGGGTTCGTCGACTGCGAATACCACAATATGACTGGCGGGATCGTGGCTCTCCACAAGGGCATTAAGGCCTAACAATGGAACAGCGGCACGATCCGGCCATTGTCGCCGGTGTATTAGCGGCGCTGGAGACAGCGGTAGCCCGCGCCATGACACTGGCACCGGATGCGAAGCAAGATCTACAAGAATTGGCTGGCACGGTACTGGCGATTGAGTTTACCCAGCCCGCAGCCGAGTGTTATGTCGTCATTGGCGCCGAAGGGGCCATTACCTTAAGCCAGTACTGCGAGCTGCCCGTTGCCACCCGAGTCCGTGGACAACTGGAAGATTTCATACGCCTTGCGAGCTCTGATGACCCAGCTGCAACCCTTATCAACAGCGATTTAGAAGTTATCGGTAACACGGCCCCGCTATTGGCTGTGCAAGCTATCGTTGCCAATATGGATCCCGACTGGGAGGCACCGCTAGTCGACGCGCTGGGAGATGTCGCCGGACACCAGCTGGCGCAGGGTCTGCGTGGTTTTTTTCAGTGGGGTCGCGGAGCGGTGGAGAGCCTGCGCCGACAGCTGTCGGAATTTATTTTAGAGGAAGGCCGCTTGAGCCCACCCAAGGCGGAACTCGACCACTTCTTTAAAGAGATCGATGCCCTGGGATTAAAGGTTGATCGATTGCAGTCGCGTATTAAGAAATTCGCCAGAGATCTAGAGGCGGCCAAGCCGTGATCTCGCGTCTACTGGAGGTGTACCGAGTTCTCGGTCGTTATCGTATTGATACGCTCATCGGCAGTGATCGCGCACCCTGGTCAATACGTTTACTGATTGCAATCAATCCCGGCCGAATCAGTGCCATCGATTTACCTAGAGCTGTCCGATTGCGCCAGGCGATGGAGGACTTGGGTCCGGTATTTATTAAGTTTGGGCAGCTACTCTCTACTCGCCGCGACCTGCTGCCCCCAGATATTGCCGATGAACTGGCTCGCCTTCAGGATCAAGTACCCCCTTTTGACAGTGCCGAAGCGGTGACAATCATTGAACGTGAACTATCCGCCCCCATCGATACCTTGTTCACGCAATTTGATGTACCGCCTCTCGCTGCCGCCTCGGTCGCCCAAGTGCACAGCGCCCAATTGCCCACGGGTGAGTCGGTTGTGGTGAAGGTGCTGCGACCGAACGTACACCGGGTGATCGCCCAAGATCTGAAAATCATTAAGCGCTTGGCGCGACTAGTAGACAGACTATTGCCCGAGGCGCGGCGGCTACGTCCCGTTGAAGTGGCTCGCGACTACGAGCGGACGCTGCTAGACGAGCTGGATCTGCGTCGAGAGGCTGCTAATGCCTCTCAACTCAGACGTAATTTCCCCGATGGCCGTTTGGTTTATATCCCCGAGGTGCACTGGCGATTGACCACCGAACAAGTCATGGTCAGTGAGCGTATTTACGGTGTGCCGGTGACCGATGTCGACACCTTGCGGGCCAAAGGTGTTGATATGAAATTGCTGGCTGAACGCGGGGTAGAAATCTTTTTCACTCAAGTCTTTCGCGACAGCTTTTTCCACGCCGACATGCACCCTGGCAATATCTTTGTTGATGTCGCCAATCCCGCCGATCCCCGCTACCTAGCGGTAGACTGTGCCATCGTGGGTCAACTCGATGAGTCAGACCAGTACTACATGGCACGCAATCTATTGGCCATATTCCAGCAAGACTACCGTCGAGTGGCCCAGCTACATATTGAGTGCGGCTGGATTCCCCCAGACACGCCGGTAGCTGAATTTGAATCCGCCATGCGGACCTTATGTGAGCCAGTATTTGAGCGCCCGCTGGAAGAAATCATGTTTGGTCATATGCTGGTGAGCCTGTTTAAGACGGCGGGTCGCTTTAACATGGAAGTGCAGCCACAACTGGTGTTACTGCAAAAGACTTTACTCAACATTGAGGGACTGGGTCGCCAGCTCTACCCTGAGCTCAATTTGTGGGATACCGCCCAACCTTTTCTCGAGCGCTGGCTAGCTGAGCGCTACGCGCCACAAAACGTACTAAAACGTCTACAACAGGACGCGCCCGCTTGGCTTGAAACGCTGCCGCTGGTGCCTGACCTCGTTATCAAACGCCTGCGCGACCCCGCGCCGCCGTCGGCGACCTCGAGCGCGAGCAATTCCCAGATCGGACTTTTGGTGCTAGCCGGCGCAACCTTAATCAGCACGGCCCTCATTGATTGGCACCCGCCGCTGCTAGCGGCGGCTGGCGGGGTATTGATTGGCTTAGCCATTAGCACTTCGCGTAGGCGCTAGGTCGCGCTCTATATCTGTCATAATAGCCGGCATGGAAACCATACCCGATACCATGGCATTAAAGTGGAATGCCGACGGCCTATTACCCGCTATCGCCCAAGACGCCGATTCGGGCGAAGTGCTAATGCTCGCTTGGATGAACGCAGAGTCACTGGCACGCACGTTGGCCGAGGGCCGTGCGGTCTATTGGTCACGATCTCGGCAGGAGCTGTGGCGGAAGGGCGACACCTCCGGGCACACTCAGGAGCTAGTGGATATTCGACTAGACTGTGACGGCGACACGCTATTGATGCGCGTAAAGCAAACCGGTGCGGCCTGCCACACCGGACGACGCCACTGTTTTTTCTACCGCCCAAGTGACGGCGTTTGGGAACGTATAGAGGAATCCACATGAGCGATGTACTCCGAGCCCTAGAGGACACTTTAGAGGCGCGTAAACATGCCGACCCAGACAGCAGCTATGTGGCCAGCTTGTATGCCAAGGGGCTGAACAAAATCCTAGAGAAAATCGGCGAAGAGGCTACCGAGGTAATCATTGCCGCTAAAGACTGCGACGGTTCGGATCGAGCCCGCGATGCGCTCGTGGGAGAAGTGGCAGACCTGTGGTTTCACTCGATGCTTGCACTTACGCAGCTTGGCTATAGCCACGAGGAAGTACTAGACGTTTTAGCCAGTCGATTTGGCCGATCGGGTCTTGCGGAAAAGGCCGCGCGAAGCGGGCATAATGACAGTACTGGGGGTTAGTACCCCCTCATAACGGTGTGCGCCAATAGCGCACGGGAAAAAGGTGAGCACTATGGGACTGGGCGGCATCAGTATTTGGCAACTCCTCATTATTTTGGCCATTGTGGTCATGCTTTTCGGTACATCGCGACTGAAGAACTTAGGCGCCGATCTCGGCAGTGCTATTAAAGGCTTTAAAAGCAGTATGAAAGACGAGCCTAGCGATAACGCTATGAGCGATCCGCAACAAAGCCAGGAAGCCGACACCGAATCGAAGTCCTGAGCCCGCTGCTGAGCAAAACATTATGTTCGATATCGGCTTTGCCGAGCTAATGCTAGTGGCCGTTGTGGGGCTACTCGTGATAGGCCCTGAGCGCCTTCCCGAGGCTATCCGAACCGGCTCCGCATGGATTAACACCATTCGTCGCAGCTTCAATGAGGTACGTGCTGATGTGCGCCGAGAGCTGCATAATGATGCGGTATTGCGTGAGTTAAAGTCGGACGTCAATAAGATCGGGCAGGATCTGCAAAAGGCCCAAGACCCGGTTAATGCAGTGTTAAATAAGACACGGCAAGACATAGCAGACCTTGCCCGCGATGACCATGATCAAGCAACCCGTCCGGTGGTTTCTGATAAATCGGAACCCGAATCGTGAGCGACCAGCTGGAAGATACGCCCCTACCCCTAGTGGCTCATCTGACAGAGCTGCGCGATCGCTTGTTACGCGCCATTCTAGCTATCTTAGTGTTGTTCATAGGCTTGTTTCCCTTCGCCAATGAGCTTTACAGCTTTGTCTCAGAGCCGCTACGCAAATACCTGCCAGAAGGCTCTAGCATGATCGCTACAGAGGTGGCTTCGCCATTTTTAACGCCCTTTAAACTCACTTTGGTTCTGGCCATTTTCGCCGCCATCCCGGTAATCCTCTATCAAATATGGGCCTTTGTAGCACCGGGTCTGTACAAAAATGAAAAACGCATAGCCTTTCCGCTGCTGGCTTCTAGTGTGGTGCTCTTTTATTTGGGCGCGGCCTTTGCCTACTTCGTGGTCTTTCCGCTGGTATTCGGTTTCTTTACCAGTGTTGGCCCCGGCGATGTCGCGATCATGACTGACATCAATCGCTATCTCGATTTTGTACTCAAGCTGTTCTTTGCCTTTGGCCTCGCCTTTGAAATCCCCATCGCCGCGGTCATCCTCATCTGGACCGGAGTGACAACCGCCGACGCTCTCGCGAACAAACGGCCTTATATCATCGTGGGCTGTTTTGTTTTGGGTATGCTGCTGACACCGCCCGATGTTATCTCGCAATCGCTGCTAGCCATTCCCATGTGGATACTGTTTGAGCTGGGCGTATTTTTTGGTCGCTTAATTCGGCAACGTGACGAAGACCAAGCACAGTCAAACAACTGAGCCGGCGCGTTTGGCTGCCCCCAGAAAACCTCCCCTTGGAGCCCTATGAGCGATACCGCAAAAACTGACGCCAAAACTAGCACTGCCGATCAGCGTTCGCGCAACTTTGGTCCGCTAAGAACACTGCTGCGATTTTTGTGGCCCCACAAATATCGACTCATAGCAGCCACGGTTGCACTGGTGTTCACCGCCATGGTGCAGTTGTCCCTGGGGTACGGCGTCCGCATCCTGATTGACGAGGGTCTTGGCGGCGCGGATGAGTCAGGGCTTGCCAATGCAGTCATGTTTTTGGTGGCCGTGGGCTCGGCCATGGCAGTGGGTGCGATGACACGGTTTTATTTGGTCTCCTGGCTTGGCGAGCGGGTGAGCGCAGACTTGCGCAGTGCGGTGTTTAATAATTTAGTGCGCTTGCATCCCGGCTATTTTGAGAGCAATCCCGCCGGAGAAATCATCTCTCGACTCACAACTGATACCACACTGTTGCAAACCTTGATTGGCTCTTCAGTGAGTATGGCGGCGCGCAACGCGTTGGTATTAGTCGGCGCACTGAGCCTCATGCTGATCACCAACCTCAAGCTAAGTTTAATCATTTTGATTGCCGTACCACTGACGGTTCTGCCCATCATGATTTTCGGTCGGCGGGTTCGCAATCTTTCCAATAAAAGCCAAAGCTCGATCGCCAATGTGGGCAGTCGCGCCGGCGAAATACTACAGTCCATCAAGGTCGTGCAGAGCTTCAATCGCGAGCAAGCCGAGCAGGTTGCGTTTGACGCCGATGTGGAGCAGGCCTTTACCATTGCCCGGAAACGCATTGGACAACGGGCGCTACTAACCGGCATCGCCATATTTTTACTGCTGACGGGCATAGTGGGCATGGTGTGGACCGGGGGGCAGGATGTTATCCAAGGCCGCATGTCTGGAGGCGATCTGGGCGCTTTCGTGTTTTACGCCATTATGGTGGGCTCTGCTTTCGCCACGCTGTCCGAGGTGTGGGGCGACCTACAGCGCGCCGCCGGCGCTGCCGAACGCTTACTCGAGCTGCTGGGGGAACAAAGCCATATCCATGACACCGGCAATGCAGAGCCCGGTGCAAACCAATTATTACAACTGCGTAACGTCAACTTTGCCTACCCAAGTCGGCCTGACAATTTGGCATTAGATGGCCTGAATCTGGAGATCCCACCGGGGCGATCTCTGGCACTCGTAGGACCCTCCGGTGCCGGCAAATCGACGGTATTTGAACTCCTGCAACGCTTTTATGATCCCTCTTCTGGCACACTCAGTTACGGCGACTGGGACTTGCGTAGCCTCATTCTACGAAGCTGGCGCGAACGAACCGGGCTGGTACCGCAAAACCCCATCTTGTTCTCTGGCGATGTGCGCTACAACATCGCGTACGGATCCCCTGAAGCCAGCGATGAGGCCATCGAGCTCGCTGCTAAAGCCGCCCACGCCGACGAATTTATTCGTCAACTCCCCCAAGGCTATCAAACCGATCTGGGCAGTATGGGTGCACGATTATCGGGCGGACAACGTCAGCGATTGGCGCTAGCAAGAGCGATTCTCAGCGACCCTGAAATTCTGTTGCTGGACGAGGCGACCAGCGCTTTGGATTCAGAGAGTGAATTCCACGTTCAGCAAGCCCTTAAAGAAATCATGCGCGATCGCACCACGGTGATCATTGCCCACCGGCTTTCCACCATTGTCAGCGTGGATAACATTGTGGTGATGGACGCCGGTAAGGTGATTGCACAGGGCAAACATCAGGACTTACTGGTGAGCTGCCCGCTGTACGCCCGTCTCGCAAAATTACAATTTCAAGAAGGCCTTAGCGCCAGCGACTAGCCCAGCCGCAACGGGTCGCTCAATAAAAGCCCTATAGCGTCAATTGGCATCCAAAGGCTTCGGCACGGTAGGGCTGGCACTTGGGTTGTCGTTCGATAACGGCAGTTCACCACCGTACGCATGGCGTGAGGCCATCATGAGTGACTCTCGCGAATGTGCTTTTAAGCGTGCATCAATTCCGGCTTGTTGTCGTGCTTCAATCTGACGCCACCGGCGGCTGCGGCGGTTTTTGCGTCGCTCACTGGCCCCAGCGTCGTCCTCAGCTAATCGATAGACGGTGTACATCAGGCCAGTCAAAACAACACCCAGCCAACACCAAGCCGCCGCCTCTACCCAGGCGAAAGTGGCGGCCAATTCAGGGCGTATTAACAAAAGCAGAAAAAAACCAAACCCTGCGGCCACAAGCAGCGCGACCACCGTCAACAATCCTTGGCGCATCAATGTATTCACGCGCTCTAGACTAGCCCCATTGTTAGACAGCCAGGTAGTTTTCGGGCAAAAAAAACCCGCCTCAAGGGCGGGTTTTTAATCGCATTTAGGCTTACTCGGCCAGCTCTCGCACCAATTTGCCGATGCTCTCTTTGGCATCACCGAACAACATACGCGTGTTCTCTTTGTAGAACAGCGGATTTTCAATGCCGGCAAAGCCCGACGCCATGGAGCGCTTAAGGACAAAGACGGTGCGTGCGTCAGCGACGTTGATCACTGGCATGCCATAAATGGGTGAAGACTCAACCTCACGAGCCGCCGGGTTAACCACGTCGTTGGCACCAATAACAATAGCCACATCCACGGTTTCCATACGGGGATTAATCTCATCCATTTCTAACAGCTGGTCATAGGGCACATCGGCCTCAGCAAGCAGTACGTTCATATGGCCTGGCATACGTCCCGCGACGGGGTGAATACCGAAGTTCACCTCGGCACCATTGGCTTCCAGCAAATCTGCAAGCTCTTTAACCACGTGCTGGGCCTGCGCTACAGCCATGCCATAACCGGGGATGATAGCCACGTTAGAGGCCGCTTCGAGGATGTAGAAGGCGTCCTCAGCAGAGATCGGCTTGATCTCACCCTCAATCTCAGTGACTTCGTTAGAGACACTAGCAAAGCCCGAGAACAGTACATTAGACAGCGAGCGGTTCATCGCTTTACACATGATCTGGGTCAAGATGATGCCCGAGGCACCTACTAACGAACCCGCAACAATCAATACGTTGTTGTTGATCGCAAAACCGGCAGCACAAGCTGCCAGACCCGAGTAAGAGTTGAGTAACGAGATCACCACCGGCATATCCGCGCCACCAATGGGGATAACCGCCATAATGCCAAATACCAGGGACAGGCCAATTACCATGTAAAGCCATTGGTTATTGGTAGGTTCGGTGACGAACATGGCCGCGCCGCCCAAAATCCCCAACACCACGATAGAGTTTACGATTTGCTGGCCACTAAAGGTAATTGCACCACTGCCTAGGGTTTCACTGAGCTTACCGTAAGCAATCAGCGATCCAGTTAGGGTCACACCACCAATCAAAATTGACAGGACAATAGTGATAAGCGTGAAGTTACCGGCGTCAGGCGTCAGCGCAGCCCAACCCACCAGCAGTGACGCAGCACCACCCAAACCGTTAAACAATGCCACCATTTCGGGCATGGAGGTCATGGCTACTGCACGTGCTGCAACCGCTCCGATCAGGCCGCCCACAATCATGCCGCCTGCGATCCAGGTAAAATCTACAATGCCTTGATCGAGTAACGCCGCCACGATAGCGATCAGCATGCCGACCGCAGATACCATGTTGCCGCGACGAGCTGTCGCCGGGGAACCCAGCATCTTTAGACCAAAAATGAAAAGCCCCGAGGCGAGTACGTAGCCCAGGGCAATGATTCCGGACATGTCCATGCTCAACCCTCCTTCTTCTTGAAGAAGCCAAGCATGCGGTCGGTCACCATGTAGCCACCCACCACGTTAACGGTAGCCAGCGCAACCGCCGCGGCACCTAACCACTGCGCGGTGTCTTCGTTGCCGGTGCCGGCAAGGGCGATCGCACCTACCACTGTGATACCAGAAATGGCATTAGCGCCAGACATCAGAGGAGTATGCAAGGTCGCAGGAACTTTGTTGATCAACTCGAAGCCGAGAAAGACCGACAGCATAAGAATGAACAGAAGATATTCAGCACCGTTCATGATCAGTTGGCTCCTTCAATAATGTCTTTAATCGTGGGATGGACCACCGCACCTTGATGGGTGATGACGCAGCCGGGCAGAATGTCATTCTCGAGATCAAGCACAAAAGCCTTGGTCTCCTCTGCATCCCAAGTGTCTTCAACCAAATTAAATAGGTTGTTGGCGTACATGGTGGTGGCGTCGCGTGCCACCAAGTTCGCGAGGTTACCCGTACCGATAATCGTGACACCGTTAATGTCCACGGTTTCATTGGGCACGGAACCCTCAACGTTGCCGCCGGTTTCGGCCGCCATATCCACAACCACAGAGCCCGGCGCCATACCTTCAACCATATCGGCAGTTACCAATACCGGTGGCTTGCGGCCGAAAACCTGTGCCGTAGTAATAACTACGTCGGAATCGGCGATGACCGCCTTTTGCGCCTGACGCTGGATTTCGACCTGCTCGGGGGTCAACTCGCGAGCATAACCGTCAGCGGTCTGCCCGGTATCACCCAAATCAATCTCTAGAAACTTGGCACCCAAGGACTGCACCTGCTCAGCAACCACGGGACGGGTATCAAAGGCGGTTACCTTGGCACCCAATCGCTTGGCCGTGGCGATGGCCTGCAAGCCCGCCACACCGGCGCCAATAATGAAGACCTTGGCGGGTTTTAAGGTACCTGCCGGCGTCATCATCATGGGGAAAATACGCGGCAACTTCTCAGCAGCCAGCATCACCGCCGTATAGCCTGCTAGGTTGGCCTGAGAACTCAGAGCATCCATCTTCTGACTGCGGGTTGAGCGCGGGATCATCTCCATGCTGATCGCGGTTACATGCTTAGCCGCAAACTCCCGGATAAGCTCGTGTTCGTTGAACGGATCTAAGTAGGAAACGTGAATACAGCCCGGCTTTAACTTGGCCACCTCAGCCAACTCGGGCTTGCGCAGTCGCAGCACCATGTCGGCAGAACCCAGTAATGCATCGCGGTCCGACGCTATGGTCGCACCCTCGGCGGCGTAATCCTGATCACTGATACCGGCACCAGCGCCGGCACCTGTCTCAATAACAATATCCGCGCCCATCCGAACCAGTTTTTTTACGGTTTCGGGGGTCACGGACGCACGATTCTCACCCGGGTGAGTCTCACGGGGAATAGCTAGTCGCATAATGGGTAGGCCTGAAGGTTCAAAACTAAAGAGGGCGCGAGTATACGCAATCGGGACCTATCCGTCAGTCCAAAAATGGACGATGGTGTCACTGAGCGTTTTTCCCTAGCCCGCGCGGAGTTGCAGAAAGGGGTTCATCCAGCGGTAACGCCACTGGGTAAACTTGAGCGGCGCATCCAAAACGGCGAGGACAATGCAGTCACCGTCATCAATGGCTTTGGGTGCGTGGCAGTCACTGCCCTCGCGATAAACAAAGTCACCCGGGTGGTAAACACCCGAGCCGTCAGAAAATCCACCCTCCAACACCAGGGTCATTTCACTGCCACCGTGGCGATGATGGGGAATGCTGCCACCCGCGGCGATTCGATACAGTGCAAACTCGTGCTGGCGATCACCGGTAGCCAAATACGAAATACTTAACGCGCTGGTAACGCGGCGCCAAACCAACTCACTAAAGTCACCGTTAATGATGCGCTCAAGTAAGCCGGGTAGCTGGTCACTGGCCGCGGGTGCTTGATAGCTGAGTGGTGCCGGGTCGTCTAGTCGAGCCAACACTGCGTCAAGTACGGCTTCAGCGACGGGCTCAGGCTGCAGCCGCTCCATCAATGAACTGCCGACCGTTTGCAGCTGTTCAGTGGTCTTCCGGCATTCCGAACAGTAGGACAGGTGCGCGGAGACACAGGCGGCTTGACCGATCGCCAACGCGCCAGCGCTGTACTCAACTAATAATTCGGACTGTGGATGATGATTTGCCATGCTGAACTGCCTACGGTCTACCGACCTACCAACTCTACTACGAAGAGACATACGGTTGGTAAGGGGTTCCGGTTCACTTGCGCTCCAACTGAATTTGTAACTTTTGCAGGGCCAGCCGAACCCGACTTTTGACCGTGCCTAGGGGTAAATCCAATTCCGCGGCTGCCTCAGAGTGGGATTTTCCCTCCATATATACCTTACCAAGAATTTGCGCTTGGTCTGGCGGCAGATCCTTCATTAGGCCTTTCACGCGCTCGGCCGCCCGGCGATTGTGCAACTGCACAAAAGGCTCTTCTTCGTCGGGCTCCATATTTAGGTCGTCGGCGGCAATCGGCGTGTCGAATTTTTGCAGCCTGCGAAACATGTCGGTACGACAGTTGCGGGCAATAGTGTAAACCCAGGTGCTAGCGGCGGCTTTTTCAGGGTTGAAGCCACCAGCTTTCTGCCACACCTTTAGCATGACTTCCTGTACCAGCTCATCGGCGTGGTTGGCCGATAACGTGGAGCCCGTGAGCGCAAATGCCTTGATAAGCGGCGCGAAATGACGGAAAAAACGGGTGAATGCTGCCCGGTCTTGCTTTTCAGCCATCAGCACCAAGCATTCACTCCACTCGTCGGTGCGCCGACCCTGGGGCACAGCAACGCCGCCGACAGACGTCGGTGATACTGAACTATCGCCCTCTTGGTGGTTCACGTTGATGGCCTTGGCCTCAGACAGTTATTGGATAGTGCGTCACTACAACACCGAAAATCGCGAGAATCAAGCACGATTGCCCCTGATCCGGCACAATAGCGCGGACGTATGCCAAAAAAGCGAATAAGTTCCTGACTTTGCGTGGGCGACATTGAAAACAGCGATTATTGGCTCGGGGATCTCCGGGCTTGGCTGCGCGCACCGTCTGGTGCAGCTTGGCCATGACATTGAGCTCTTTGAGGCCGCCGACCGCGTCGGCGGGCACACCGCCACCTTTGACGTGAAGTTGGGCGCTCGCCGCTACGCCATTGATACAGGTTTTATCGTTTACAACGACAATACCTATCCCCACTTTATTGAACTTATTTCATCGCTAGGGGTGTCTGCAAAAGCCACCTCGATGGGGTTTTCAGTCCACGACGAGCAGACCGGACTGGAGTATGCCGGCAACAATCTCAATACCTTATTTGGCCAGCGCCGGAATGTCGTATCACCCCGCTTTTGGGGCATGGTCAAGGACATCCTTCGCTTTAACCGAGAATCGGTCGCCGACCTGGCAGCTGACAGACTCGAGCGCGGTGAAACCCTCGGCAGTTATTTAGATCGCAACCGCTACGGACAAGCCTTTACCCGCCAGTACTTGCTGGCAATGACCTCGGCGATCTGGTCGGCAGACATTGCCGATGCTCGCGATTTCCCGGTGGAATTTTTCATCCGTTTTTTCAAGAACCACGGCCTTCTTCAAGTCAACGATAGACCACAGTGGCGCGTCATCGAGGGTGGTAGCCGTGAATACATTCAACCTCTGATCGCCCGTTTTGAGCACCGTATTCACCTCAATCACGTCGTCAAAGAGATTCTGCGGCCGCCGGGTGCTGGCGTTACTGTTCGCTTCCAAAACGGCCGTGAGCAATATTTTGATCAGGTTGTTCTAGCCACGCACTCAGACCAAGCCTTAGCCCTACTCGGAGATGCCCATCCCAAGGAGCGTGAGATCTTATCCGCTCTGCCCTACCGCGATAACGATGTCATCCTGCATACCGATCATCGCGTGCTACCGCGCAATCGCCGCACATGGTCAAGCTGGAACTACCGACTGAAAGCCGATGACCAACGTGCCGTGGTCAGTTACAACATGAATATCTTGCAGGGTATTCAAGCGCCCGAAACTTTTTGCGTGACGCTGAATGACCCCGGCGCCATCAATCCGGCGCGGATCTTGGGGCGCTTTAACTATGCGCACCCCCAATTCACAGTAGCGGGGATCGATGCACAAGCACGATGGTCCGAAATCAACGGCGTTAATAAAACGTGGTTTTGTGGCGCCTACTGGCATAACGGCTTCCATGAAGATGGGCTGGTGAGTGGTCTGCGCGTTGCCGACGGCATTCACGGCGGCCTTGAGCGAGCGGCATGAAGTCACGACTGTATCGAGGCAGCTTATTCCACATTCGGCATCAGCCGAAACGGCATCAGTTCAAGTACCAGGTGTTTATGCCTTTTGTGCATCTTCAGGCCCTACCTGAACTGGTAGACAAGACGCCGCTGTGGTCAGCGCGTCGCCTCGCCCTAGCCTGCTTTCGCCGAGCAGATTTTCTCGGTGACCCTAGCGTCCCGCTCACCGATGAGGTCTTCCGCCGGATCAAAGAAGAAACCGGAGAGCACTTCGATGGTGATATTTTCTTGTTGGCAAACTGGCGCTATTTCGGATTCCAGTCGAATCCTATCGCCTGCTACTTCTGTTACGACGGCAACGGCGAGCTCAGATATCTCGTGGCTGAGGTCACCAACACCCCCTGGGGTGAGCGTCACAGTTACGTACTGAAACCCCAGGCAGGGCAGGACAACCTGACTGCACAGTTCGGCAAAGCGATGCATGTCTCGCCCTTTAATCCAATGGATATGCAATACCACTGGCGCAGTTCCGCCCCCGATGAACAATTCACGCTACGCCTGAGTGCACTGCATAACGGTGTGCGGGTTTTTGATGCCACTTTGAGCCTAACGGCTGCGCCCTTTACAGCCAGCGAACTGACTTCGACAATCTGTCGTTATCCCCTAATGACCCTAAAAGTTGCATTCGGGATTTACTGGCAAGCCCTGCGCTTGTGGTTAAAAGGCACGCCATTCTTTGCCCATCCCAATCGCCAGTAAGTCGCCACACTGTTTTCACCAAGGAGCCACCATGAGCCAAACCAGCGTCAGAAACATCGACCGCCTTCCATTAATTGGACTCTCACGCGACAGTAACCTCGCAAAAAAGCTCGTATTAAAGCTGTTCTCGAGTATCAAAGTTGGTCGTTTGACTGTGCATGATCATGGCGAGGTCTTTACCCTGGGATCGGACACTCGAACAAGCTCGCCCCAGGCCGAGGTCACAATCCACAACCCCCGCACTTACTGGCGAATACTCACCGGTGGCACCGTCGCTTCAGGGGAAGCCTATATTGATGGCGACTGGAGCAGCGATAACCTCACCGAGGTCACCAGGCTATTTAGCGCCAACATGGCCACCATGGAAGCCATGGCTGATAAACAGAGCTGGCTCACCCAACTGGCACTCAAATTAGCCCACTTTGGTCGTCGCAATAATAAGGAAGGCTCTAGGGCCAACATCGCGGCACACTACGACCTCGGTAACGATTTCTTTCAGCTCTTTCTTGACCCCACGATGATGTATTCATCGGCGGTTTTCCCCAACGAGACCTCGGATCTCGACACTGCATCGCTGCACAAGCTCGACTTGATCTGCCAGGCGTTAGAACTTAAAGCCGAGGACAAACTGATTGAAATTGGGACTGGCTGGGGCGGCATGGCGCTTTACGCCGCTGAAAACTATGGCTGCCACGTAACCACCACCACTATTTCTCAAGAGCAATACCAGCACACTGTAGATTTGGTGAAGGCGCGGGGCCTGGAAGATCGCATCACAGTGCTGACCCAAGATTACCGTGACCTAGAGGGACAGTTCGATAAATTGGTTTCCATCGAGATGATTGAGGCGGTGGGGCACGAATATTACGCGAGCTACTTCAAAACCGTGAGTCAGTTGCTTAAGCCTGAGGGCAAGGCAGTTATTCAGGCCATCACCATTACCGATCAACGCTATGAGGCAGCGCGGCGTTCAGTTGATTTCATCAAACGCTATATTTTCCCGGGCGGCTGTTTACCCTCAATAAATGTCATTAGCGAAAATATCGCCGCGCACACCGACTTACAAATGGCCGGACTTCGCGATATCACCTTAGACTACGCCAAGACCCTTGACGCCTGGCACCAGCGCTTTTTGGCGAAGCTTGACCAAGTTCATGCCATGGGGTTCGACGATCGCTTCGTCCGCATGTGGCGTTTCTACCTTAGCTATTGCGAGGGTGGCTTTCTTGAGCGCATTATCGGTACCTATCAGATCACCATGACCAAACCGGGTTATCGACAAGGCTGACACCATGCTGCTTTCATTGGCGCCCATCGCTTTATTGGTCGCCTTACTCTCGGCCGCCGTACAACTGTTCGGTGCCGATGCCTCCTACGGCCCTAATCAAATCGCGCTCGTGATTGCGACCGCGGCAGCGAGCCTGGTGGGTCTGCACCGAGGCTTGCGCTGGCAAGATATCCAAGACGGTATGGTTGCTGGCATTCATATCGGGCTGGGGCCGATACTCATTTTATTAGCCGTAGGCGCACTCATTGGCAGCTGGATCATCGCGGGCACCGTGCCAGCCATGATTTATCACGGCACCGCATTACTGAATCCAACCTATTACTACGCCGCCAGCGCCGTCATCGCCGCTCTAGCCTCGATCAGTATCGGCAGCTCTTGGTCAGTAGCAGGAACGTTAGGCATTGGCCTGATGGGTATCGCCGACGGCTTTGGTTTATCCCTGCCGCTCACCGCGGGCGCCATCATTTCGGGCGCCTATTTTGGCGACAAGCTCTCACCGCTATCGGATACCACAAACCTAGCGTCGGCCTGTACCTCGGTGGATTTATTTGCCCATATTCGTCACATGCTGTGGACCACTGTGCCAGCCTTCGCTATCGCGTTGGGCGTATTTCTGCTGCTGAGTGAGGAGGCCGCACGGGCTCCGCAGCAAATCGCCCAACTACGACAAGCCCTCTCAGCGCAGTTCGACGTTGGCGTTCACAGTTTTTTACCGCTTCTACTCATGCTGGCGCTGGTGGCCTTTAAGGTCCCGGCCTATCCCGCCGTTTTGATTTCCGCTGCCACGGGCTGTGCTTTTGCATTGCTGTTTCAACCCAACGTTGTGGAATCTCTGGCGCTTAGCGCTTTTCCTGACAGCCTAGCACCCAAAACCCAAGGGATTTGGATGGTGCTCTTTGATGGTTATAAAAGTAACAGCGGTGATGCGGCTCTCGATCAGCTACTTAGCAAAGGTGGTATGGCGAGCATGCTAAACACCGTTTGGCTTATTGTTTGTGCCCTATGTTTTGGTGGTGTGCTGGAGCGCACGGGTATTCTCAAAGACCTGCTAGATGCCGTGCTCGCTTATGTGAAGCGCACCGGCGATCTCATTCTGGCGACCACCGGGGGCGCCTTAATCACCAATGTACTAGCAGCCGACCAATTTCTGGCCATTGCGATCCCGGGGCGCTTGTTTTCAAAGGCCTACGATCAGCGTGGTCTGAGTCGACTCAATCTGTCACGGACACTGGAGGACTCAGGCACAGTGACCTCAGTGCTGGTACCGTGGAACACTTGCGGCGCCTACATGAGTGCCACATTGGGTGTGGCCACCTTCGACTACCTGCCCTATGCCGTATTCAATTACGCCTGCCCACTAGTGGCAATTGCATTGGGTTATTTACTCGTCGCCCAAAAACCCAGTGTGGACGGGTTGTGACCGCTGCACCAAGTCTAATCTGGGATCGAGCTGACCCCTTTGTTGAGTCACGGGTAGTTGGTGCTGCTGATATCGATGGGCTGGACCACACCAACAATGCCGTTTACGTTAATTGGTGTGGAGAAATTGCCTGGTCACACTCCCAAGCACTGGGTTTGGGGCTGAAACAATATCAAGAGCTGGATCGCGCGATGGCCGTGCGGGAAGCTCATTACGACTATATTCGAGCAACGCGTCTAAACGACGAACTCATCATCGGTACATGGATTGAGTCCTGGGAACGCCGAATGGTTATGGAACGGCGCTTTCAAATTCTCTGTGCTGCCACTGGTGAGACTGTGCTGAGAGCGGGTATGACCTTCGTCTGCATTGAGGTTTCAACTGGGCGCCCAAAACGGCCGCCAAAGGCGTTTATAGAGGGCTACGGTCCGGCTATTCGCGATTTTGGTAAGGATTAGGCTCGTGGCCAGTCAAACGCCAACGCCGCATCGATGCTCGCTAACCCTTGCTGCGCCATAAGCAGCCGATCAATACCCAAAGCGACACCGGCACAATCTGGCACTCCCGCTAGCATGGCCGCCAAAAAATGGCTGTCTATCTCGCGCATGGCTAAGCCGCGCCTCTGACGGAGACGGTTATCCTCTTCAAATCGCTGGGCTAATTCATCAGCCTCGGTGCATTCCCAGTAACCATTCGCCAACTCAAGGCCGTCTACATAACATTCAAAGCGCGCTGCCAAGCTGCCGCCACTTTCGGGCGTAAAACGCGCCAAAGCTGCCTGCGAAGCAGGGTAATCGGTAATAAAGACCACGCCCCAATCGCGGATCCCCGGCTCGACGCAATGACTCATTAAAATATCCCACAGCGCATCGCGATCAAGATCACTGGGCACTTCCAAGCCCTGGGATAAAACAAGCTCACGGAGCGCCGTGGCATCCATGAACAAGGGGTCTACACCGACTACCTGCTTCATGGCCGCCTGCCACGACCAAACCTGCCAGCCCGGCCGGCCAGTCACGGCACATATCAACTCACCCACCTCACGCATAAGCTGGGTGTGATTAAAGTCGGTGCGATACCACTCCAAGATGGTGTACTCAGGATTGTGTCGCCGACCGACCTCACCTGATCGGAACGCCTTACAGACCTGAAAAATATCGCCAGCTCCGGCAGCGAGTAAACGCTTCATGGCGTACTCAGGCGAGGTCTGCAAATAACGCGCGCCCTCACCAGTGAGCGGCACGCAAAAATTCTCAAGCGCCGGATCAGTGACCGGCGCTTGGGATAAGAGTGGTGTTTCGACTTCTAGAACGTGCCTTTCAGCAAAGAATTCCCGCAACCCCTTTAAAAGCTCGGCGCGGGCAACCAGCGCTGAGCGATCGGCGCTTGGGCGCCAGTGGGTCAAGACTTAACTGCGGCTCGCGCGGCTGACGTACTCGCCAGTGCGGGTATCCACGCGAATCACTTCCCCTTGAGAAATAAACAGTGGCACTCGAACCACCGCGCCAGTAGTCAACGTCGCAGGCTTGGATCCACCTTGAGCGGTGTCACCTTTAAGACCAGGGTCGGTCTCGATGATCTCAAGCTCAATGAAATTAGGCGGGGTTACAGAGATTGGGCTGCCGTTATACAGCGTCACGGCGTAGCGCTCCTGTTCCTTGAGCCACTTTTCTGTTTCACCCACAGTGGCCCGATCAGCACTGTGTTGCTCAAAGGAATCGGGATCCATGAAATAGAAAAATTCACCGTCGGTGTAGGAATATTCTAGGTCATAGTCCATGACGTCAGCGCCTTCGAGGGTGTCGCCCGACTTGAAGGTGCGCTCCCAGACCCGATCAGTCTTTAGATTGCGTAACTTAACGCGATTAAATGCCTGGCCCTTGCCGGGCTTCACAAATTCATTTTCCAATATGGAGCAGGGTTCGCCGTCAAGCATGACTTTCAAGCCCGGTTTGAATTCGTTGGTGGAGTAATTTGCCATGGGACTATTTCCGTTTTGGATCGCGGCGGATGATACCCCAGCCGACGTTAATTCGCAGGATTTTATGCCTCAGAGAGCTGTTCACTGACCGCGCCAAGCAGGTACAGGACGCCGTCTAAGCCAACATGGCTCAAACTGTAATCGGCCTGCTCACGAACAACCGGTTTGGCATCAAAAGCCACGCCCAATCCAGCGACACCCAACATCAACAAATCATTGGCACCATCGCCCACAGCTATAACTTGATCCAACTCAATGGCCATATTCTGCGCGAGGGTGATTGTCATATCACGCTTGTACTGAGCATCGACAATGGCGCCACTGGGCACCCCTGTCAGCTGTCCGTTCTCAACATCCAGCCCGTTAGCATGCACGCTATCGAAGCCAAACAGGTCCTGGAGGTGTTCCGCGAAATAACTAAACCCCCCCGACAAAATCGCCGTTTGGATACCTTGGGCTCTCAGCGTAGTCATGAGTTCAGACAAGCCGTCCGTAATGGGCAGATTGGCGGCAATCTCGGCGAGGGCACCCTCGGGCAGACCTTGCAGCATCGCCAGACGCTCGCGAAAGCTGGCTTGAAAATCCAATTCACCGCGCATAGCTCGTTCGGTGATCTCCGAAACCTGCTGACCGACACCTGCGGCAATCGCCATTTGATCGATAACTTCGCAGCGGATGAGTGTCGAGTCCATATCAAACACCGCGAGACGGTAGGGCCTCACACGCACCGCAATGGGTTGAAGCACGCAGTCCATGCCCAGCTCGTCCCCCAAGATAGCCAGCATAGATGCCAGTTGCTCGGGTGCTGCAACATCAGCCAAGCCCATAACCCACGCTCCCCTTCGCTCACTGAGCGCTCGCGGTACAGGCAGCTGTCGCCGGAATGCCACTTCAGCACCCGCTCTGGCCACGGCTGCCTCTAACTCTTTGGGAAGCTCGCTAAGCGGTCTGGGAGCAATGACAGCAATAGTATGGCTGGCGGTGGTCACGGGGTACTCCGAATTCAGAGCGCAAGCATACCGCAGCCGCCCTGTTTATACTTGGACAATCTCCCCGAAAAAGTTGGGCCTTGCGTGACCATCATCGAACTATTCAAGACGCGTCCCTTGAGTCAACAGTTGGCGCTCGCTGCCAGTGGCTGTGCTCTACTGGCAACACTGGCACTGGTGATGCTAGCTGCCCAGTCCAGTCGGTACACCCAATCGGCCTTACTCGATGACTACGGGCAAGCGGTGGTTGATCAGCTGGCGAGCAAATTGGCCACAGAACTTGCTGTTGGGGATCGCCTGGGCGTAGCCAGTGAGCTGACTCGTCTGGTGAACCAACCCAGTATCGCCATGGCCAGAGCGCGGGATGTCGAAGGAGTGGATATTGCGCTGGCCGGCTCAGATCAAGGCAGCCAGCGGCAGTTTACGGCGGTTATTACGATTGCAGGGGATCGTGCGGGTACCGCCCAAATCAGCCTGAACACCCAACATCTTGACGGCGTTCAGCGACAATTTCTAATGGGCCTGTCTGGTCTCGCCGTATTGCTGAGCGTTGCGGTCTACTTGATAACGCAAACCATGGCGCGCAAGCTGGCCCGGAACATAAGCGCCGTTACGGCGGAGTTAGCCGCGGTAACCGGCGATCTGCCCGAGAGTACCAACGAGCTCGAAGCCTTGCGCCAGCGCGTTGCCGAACTACCTTTAGACTTGCTCAAATCACAGGTGGCCTCTGCTAGCACGGAGGATCACTATGTTGAAACCGCCATTCTGTTCATCCACTTTCGCAGCCTCCCTGGCTATGTCGACACCGTCGATCAACAGCGACTGCAACGCTATGTGGCACACATTCACCGCTTAATTTATGGCGCAGCAGGATTCTACGGTGGCCAGCTTGAAGCCTCGCGTCAATTCGGCGTCAGCGTTTATTTTTCCGGAAAGCACAAAATCGGTTCACCTGCACTGTGTGCCGCCAGCTGTGCCTGGTTGATCCAAAATGCCGCACCCGAGTTGGGTGCTATGCTCCGACTTTCTGTCAGTCTGGGCCTAGCTATCGGCGGGAGCGAGTTGGGCCGAGGTGACGGCCGCGATCTCTACCCCGGCCTGTATACCCAAGCCGCTGTCGATGAGTTACAGGAACTCGCCCGCAAACCGGTGGACGGGATACTAGTGTCTGACTTTATAGCCGAAGATATCGATCTCATCACGCGCATGGGAGTCGAGCATAGCGAGTCCGCATCGCTACTCGGAGAAATGAGTGACGGCCAGCGAGACCTGCTTGAGCGTCAGCTGCGCATACTGTTGAAAGCGCTCATCGATTCCAGTAACGAAGAACCCGATGACGAGCATCAGCCTGACTGAACGGCAAGGGCAGTAACCTTCTGGAATCCTTTAGGCAACTTATTACCTCGCCTTCCGCGCTCCCCGCGGTAGTGCTCTAGATCGGCAAATTTCAATTTAAGGTGCTGCTTGCCTGCCACAACCTGCAAGGTGTCATCGGAACCCATCACTGCCAGTCCCACCATAAACTCTTCTCGCGCTGCGGCGCGGGCGCTGGGGATGCCAATGATTTTGTTGCCCTTGCCCCGAGCCAACTCGGGCAAATCGCTCAGTGGAAATACCAACATACGGCCTTCGTTGGTAGCGGCCACAACCATTAAGCCCTCGGCATCACCAACAGCGGCTGGCTGCAGTACTCGAGCCCCCTTGGGTAAAGTCAGCAGCGTTTTCCCCGCCTTGTTTTTGGCTTGAAGACTGCTAAAGCGCGCCACGAATCCATAACCGGCATCACTTGCCAGTAAAAAACGGTCCTGCTCAGCGCCGGTTAGTAATGCCTCAAATGAGGCTCCCGAGGGGGGATTGATGCGGCCGGTTAATGGCTCTCCCTGCCCGCGGGCAGACGGCAGATTATGTGTCGCCAAACTGTAGGAGCGTCCAGTGGAATCAAAAACCACTGTAGGTAAATTAGTCTTGCCTTTGGCCGCAAGCTTAAAGCTATCACCGGATTTATAACTCAAACTGGTGGGATCAATATCGTGGCCTTTTGCAGCCCGAATCCAGCCTTTCTCCGATAAAACAATAGTGACTGGATCGGTAGTGGTGAGTTCGAGCTCGCTGAAGGCACGAGCTTCTTCGCGCTCTACCAGTGGCGAGCGACGATCGTCTCCGTGACTCTCAGCAACGGCAAGCAGCTCTTTTTTGATGAGCGTTTTCATCCTGGCATCACTGCCCAAGGTCTTTTCTAAGCCATCTCGCTCTTCCGCAAGCTCGTCTTGCTCGCCTCGAATTTTCATTTCCTCGAGCTTGGCAAGGTTGCGCAGCTTCAGCTCCAGGATCGCTTCGGCTTGGACATCGGTTATACCGAAACGCTTCATCAGCGCGGGCTTCGGCTCATCCTCCTCGCGAATAATTTGAATGACCTCGTCAATATTGAGGTAAGCGATCAAATAACCTTCGAGGATATGCAGCCGCCGGAGGACTTTTTCCAAGCGGTACTCAAGGCGGCGCTTGACGGTAGCGCGTCGGAATTCCAGCCACTCGCGCAAAATATCGCGCAGGGATTTGACCGCCGGCCGGCCGTCAATACCGATGACATTGAGATTAACGCGGTAACTACGCTCTAAGTCACTGGACGCAAAAAGGTGGCTCATCAAACCGTCGAGGTCTATGCGATTTGAACGCGGCACTATCACCAATCGAGTGGGGTGCTCGTGGTCGGACTCATCCCGCAAATCAGCAACCATTGGCAGCTTCTTCGACTGCATCTGCGCGGCGATCTGTTCCAATACGCGAGACCCCGAAACCTGATAAGGCAGCGCGTAAATGACGATAGCGCCATCTTCAACCCGCCATGCCGCACGCATGCGCAAGCTGCCCCGGCCAGTACGGTACATTTCTTGAATGTCCGATGTTGGCGTGACAATTTCTGCTTCTGTCGGAAAATCTGGACCCCGAACGTGCTCGCACAACTCGTCGACGGTTGATTTTGGGGACTCCAACAGGTGCACAGCGGCACTGACAACTTCACGTAAGTTGTGGGGAGGAATATCGGTGGCCATGCCAACCGCAATACCCGTGGTGCCGTTTAGCAGTAAATTGGGTACCTGCGCCGGTAATACCGTGGGCTCTTCCAAGGTACCGTCAAAATTGGGCTGCCAATCCACCGTGCCCTGACCCAATTCCCCCAGCAACACTTCGGCATATCGGGTGAGGCGAGATTCGGTATAGCGCATTGCTGCAAAAGATTTGGGGTCATCGGGAGATCCCCAGTTACCCTGCCCATCGATAAGCGGGTAGCGATAGCTGAAGTCTTGTGCCATCAAGACCATGGCTTCATAGGCAGCACTGTCCCCATGGGGATGAAATTTACCGATCACATCGCCGACCGTGCGCGCTGACTTTTTGTACTTGGCGCTGGCTTTCAATCCCAGTTCGCTCATCGCGTAAACGATGCGACGTTGCACCGGTTTTAGGCCGTCGCCAACGTGGGGTAGCGCGCGATCAAGGATCACGTACATGGAATAATCAAGGTAGGCTTTTTCGGCGTAATCACGTAGCGATAAGGTTTCTACCGCAATCGGGCCTTGAGAGAGGTCTGTCATCTGATCCTGAGTTCCAATAACTGGGGCAGCGCGCCTGAGGCCTGCTTGCGTGGGCTTAGCAGGGTATCGACGCGATACGTAACACTATGAGAACGGTGCATGCGAGGGTATCGTAACCGAGTGCCGAACACGCGGCTACGATAACTGCATCAGAACCTGCAGAAACCGATGAAATTGTCATGACCGAACATAATTTTGAACGACTTAGCTGGGACTGGGGTCACTTTACTGACCACAACAGCCAGCAATGGCACGACATTTTGCAGCTCAGAGCGGCCGTCTTTGTGGTCGAGCAGGAGTGTCCTTATTTAGATCCGGATCACAAGGATCCGACCTGCTGGCATTTGAGCGTGCGCTATCAAAGCCAACTGGTGGGCACCTTACGCGCGGTCCCACCGGGTGTGTCCTACGCGGACTGCTCTATCGGCAGGGTGAGCCTCGACCCAGAGTGGCGGGGACGTCAGCTGGGACGTGAAATGATGCAACGAGCCATCGTATTTACACGGGAAAAATGGCAAAGCCCGATACGCATAAGCGCACAGGCCTATTTACAAGCCTTTTACGAGTCGCTCGGGTTTGTCACGGTGCGGGGACCTTATCAAGAGGATGACATTCCCCACTTCGAAATGGTGCTGAGTTAAGCGGCCTTCCGAGAAGCGCGCTTGCGCTCGTGCTCGAGCAAGAGTTTCTTGCGTAGGCGGATGCTGTGGGGCGTCACTTCCACCAACTCGTCCTCGTCGATGAACTCGAGCGCTTGCTCAAGGCTGTGACGCACCGGGGGTGTAAGCACCACGGCCTCGTCGGTGCCAGAGGCACGCACATTAGTGAGCTGCTTGGCTTTGGTGGGATTGACCACAAGGTCGTTACCGCGGCTGTGAAGCCCCATGATTTGGCCTTCGTAGACATCAACATTGGGCTCGATGAAGAGCCGACCACGGTCTTGCAGGCTGAATAAGGCGTAGGCCAAAGTCTTCCCGGAAACCATCGACACCAAAACACCGTTGTTGCGCGCACCCAGTTCCGATTTCGCAACCGGGCCATAGTGATCGAAGATGTGGGTCATGATGCCTGAGCCCGAGGTCAGTGTTAGAAACTGAGACCGAAAACCAATCAAGCCACGCGCAGGCACAATAAACTCCAAACGCACACGACCGTTACCGTCGGTGATCAGATTTTTCATCTCAGCACGGCGCAACCCCAGTTCTTCCATGACTCCGCCCTGATGGGCGTCTTCGCAATCAATAACCAAGTGCTCGTAGGGCTCGCACAACACCCCGTCGATCTCTTTCTGAATCACTTCGGGTCGAGATACACCCAGTTCGAAACCTTCACGTCGCATGTTTTCAATAAGTACAGACAGATGCAGTTCGCCACGACCGGAGACTTTGAATTTATCGGGGCTGTCGCCCTGCTCTACCCGCAGTGCCACGTTATGGATGAGTTCGCGCTCCAACCGCTCTTTGATGTTGCGTGAGGTTACATACTTACCTTCACGACCCGCGAAGGGAGAATCGTTAACCTGAAAGGTCATGCTGACCGTGGGTTCGTCAACGGTGAGCGCCGGTAACGCCTCTGGATGTGCCGGATCGCACAAGGTATCGGAAATATTAAGCGCATCGATCCCGGTGACACACACGATATCACCCGCTTCTGCGCGCTCGGTCTCGACACGCTCAAGACCCAAATAACCCATCACTTGCAACACTTTTCCGTTGCGCTTGTCACCCTCACGATCAACCACGGCAACTTGTGTATTGGGTTTAAGGACACCACGAGTGATTCGGCCGACACCAATAACACCCACGTAGCTGTTGTAATCCAGAGCCGAAATTTGTAGCTGCAGCGGTCCCTCAGCGTTTACCTCGGGCGGCGCGACTTTGTCGACAATCGCCTGAAACAATGGCGACATATCGTCGGCCATGTCCTCATAATCTTCACCGGCAATACCGTTGATGGCTGAGGCATAGATGACAGGAAAATCGAGTTGCTCTTCGGTAGCACCCAAGGTATCAAACAGATCAAAGACCTGGTCGATCACCCAATCGGGACGCGCACCGGGTCGATCAATTTTATTGACCACGACGATAGGATTGAGGCCACGTTCAAACGCTTTTGACGTCACAAATCGGGTCTGCGGCATAGGACCATCTACCGCATCGACTAGCAGTAATACCGAGTCCACCATGGATAGCACCCGCTCAACCTCACCACCAAAATCAGCGTGTCCGGGTGTGTCGACAATATTGATGCGGTAATCATTCCAGCGAATAGCTGTGTTCTTGGCCAGAATGGTAATGCCGCGTTCGCGTTCCTGATCGTTAGAATCCATGATGCGTTCAGCACCAGCATTTTTGCGATCCAAGGTGCCTGATTGCTGCAGCAAGCAATCCACAAGGGTGGTCTTACCATGGTCAACGTGGGCGATGATGGCGATATTGCGAAGCTGGTTGATCACGACTGATTCTCGAAGTTGAAAGGGGCTAGGCGGAAAGCGCGCGGAGTTTAGCAGACGAGCGCCTGTGCGTCGGAAACAATGACGGTACATTTTGGCGCAGGCGGCGCACTTTTTTAGTGCATATCGCCTTATTTTGGTGCAAACTGCGCGAGCTGGGGCTTGGTCCGCCACTCCATGCCGGATTTTTTTCCGTTATTTATCAGTTGCTTAACCCCATAACAGGGGTCTTGAGCGGGTTGGCACGGCTCTTGCTCTAAGCTGGCGACTGGCAAAGTGTCGCGGTATTTGTGCCGCGACACCAACCTTTTCAGCGGCGGGAAACCGACCCAAATCAACCCTTGGAGGAATACCAAATGTCTGAGCGCACGCTCAATCTGATCAAAGACAACGATGTACGCTGGGTCGACCTGCGATTCACCGACACCAAAGGCAAAGAACAGCACGTGACCATCCCGGCGACTGAAGTTGACGACGACTTCTTTGAAGACGGCAAAATGTTCGACGGCTCATCAATTGCCGGTTGGAAGGGCATTAATGAGTCGGACATGATTTTGATGCCTGATGACGAGACATCTTTGCTCGACCCATTCACCGACGACACCACGGTGATCATTCGCTGCAATATTATCGAACCCTCTACCATGCAGGGTTATGACCGTGATCCCCGCAGCATTGCGATGCGCGCTGAGGCTTTTTTGAACTCCACTGGGTTGGGCGACACCGTTTACTTTGGTCCCGAACCTGAATTCTTTATTTTTGATGACGTTAAGTGGCACGCCGAGATGGGTAGCGCGAGCTACACCATCAACTCCGAGGAAGCGGCTTGGGCTTCCAACAAGGATTTCGAAGACGGCAACACGGGTCACCGTCCTGGGGTGAAAGGGGGTTACTTCCCCGTACCACCAGTTGATTCACTGCATGACATCCGTGCCGCTATGTGTTCGGCTATGGAGCAAATGGGCCTGCCAATTGAAGTGCACCACCACGAAGTGGGTACTGCCGGCCAGTGTGAGATCGGCGTTCGCTTTAACACCCTGGTGAAAAAGGCCGATGAAGTTCAGGTCCTCAAGTACTGCGTGCACAATGTAGCCCACGCTTATGGCAAGACGGCAACGTTCATGCCCAAGCCGCTGGTTGGCGACAACGGTTCCGGCATGCACTGCCACCAGTCCATTGCCAAGGGTGGTGAGAACACCTTCGCTGGCGACGGCTATGCAGGCCTGTCAGAAACCGCGCTGTACTACATTGGCGGTATTATCAAACATGCTCGCGCCTTGAATGCGTTCAC
>CAYPPU010000022.1:0-3228 GCA_964412695.1 uncultured Alteromonadaceae bacterium
ACCGCCGACCTCAACACTGCCAGTGTTGCGCTCTCCCAGCTGAGCTATAGCCCCAAAGTAGGTTGTCGATAACGACGAGGGACGCGAATGCTATGCAGTTAAGCACAGCCTGTCAACTGTCCGGCATCAAAGTCGGTACATGTGCCCTTTACGGGCGCAAAATCACTGCATATGGCCACTCAAGTGAGGCCTAAAAGCGACGTTTTTGCTACGCTCTGCAAACACACCCCTCGCGAGTATCCACTATGTTCCCCAGAGTGCTTCTTGTTATCGCCGGCGCCGTCTTCCTAGGCTTCGGCATTGCCAGCTGGATGAATCCCGAGTTACCCGCTGAAACCGCGGGGCTATTTATTGGAAACCAAGATGGATTAGCCGAAATCACCGCCACCTACGGTGGACTGCAGGCGAGTCTCGGCGCGGTCATGCTGGCCTCAGCCCTGATCAAGTCTTATTTAAAGCCCGGTTTGTGGCTAATGGTCATTTGCATTGGGTCGCTGGGCGCGGCTCGGGCCTCGGTGGCCTTTGGCGAGCTGGGATCACAGGTTGTCATTGGCGGCGGTAGCCTCGCAGTCAATATGCCGCCCGGCTTTACCAGTTACACATGGATTGCCATTGGCTTTGAAGTGGCTATGGCACTACTCGCTGCAATTGCGCTGTTTCAAAACCGTAAAAACTGAAAGCGGCGCGTTAGGCACACGCCACTCTCAAGCAATAGACGCTTAGATCCCAAGCTCACCGTAGGCTTTCTCCAACCGTTTGGCGGCCTTTTTCGAGACGCCACCGCAGGCCTCAATCGCTGAGCGCAAGCGCGCTCGTGTCATGTCGGGTCCCAAAATGGCCATGGAATCGGGAATGGAATACGCCACCTTACTCCCTGAAAGGGCAACAAACAGCGGCGCGAACAGTACCTTTGGCTTGAGCCCCATTTGATCGGCTAACGCTTTAAGCGAGGCAAACAATGCATCGCGACTCCAATCGCTCTGACTCTCTAAACGCCACAGTGCAAATTGCATCTGCGTGACAGCGGCTTCGCGCGCTTCGCCCTCGGCACCGAAATCAGTGGGATCAAGGGTCAAATCGCCAGAGACTAAATACGCCGCCTGGGGTACTAAATCTGAAAGCAGGTCTATGCGGCCCTGCGCATGCGGTAGCACCTTCATCAGCATCGATTCGTTCAAGGCCCACTGAGTCAGTCTCTGTGCCAACTGCTCTACCGACAGGGACTCACGAATCCATAAGCCGTTCAACCAGCGCAGCTTTTCCACATCAAAGATAGGACCACCCAGCGAGACACGGGTAATATCAAAGGCATCTTGCATTTCCTGCAGGCTAAATTTCTCGCGCTCATCGGGCATGGACCAGCCCATGCGGCCCAAATAGTTCAGTAGCGCCTCCGGCAAAAAACCCATGCGCTGGTAATACAAAATACTGGTGGGGTTCTTTCGCTTACTCAGCTTCGATTTATCGGGGTTACGCAACAGTGGCAAATGGCACAGCTCGGGCATATCCCAACCGAAGTAACTGTAAAGCAGCTGATGTTTTGGAGCTGAGTTAATCCACTCCTCACCGCGAATCACATGCGTAATGGCCATAAGGTGATCGTCCACCACATTGGCCAGATGGTACGTGGGCATGCCGTCTGACTTAAGCAGTATCTGCGCGTCTACCATGCTCCAGTCGAGTTCAATGTCGCCCCGCAGCATGTCCTTTATGACACAGCTCCCTTCAGTCTCGGGCACCATCATACGAATTACCGAGGGCGCACCTGCCGCCTTACGCGCCGCTTGCTCGGCCTCGGGCAATAACAGGTCGGACGGTTTCAAGGCGGTGCTATTACCACTCTCCCGTCGCACTTCACGCAAAGCATCGAGCTCTTCCGGAGTGCGATAACAGACGAAAGCATGGCCGTTATCCACCAGCTGTTGCGCGTACTCAGCGTAGCAGTCACCGCGCTCACTCTGACGGTAGGGGCCATGCGGGCCGCCCACATCAGGGCCCTCATCCCAGTCCAAGCCTAACCATGTTAGCGACTCAAGAATGGCTCGCTCGGCCTCAGGAGTACTTCGCGCCCTATCGGTATCTTCGATACGTAAAATAAACTGACCGCCGTGGGCCCGCGCGAAACAGCGGTTAAAAAGCGCCATATAAGCGGTACCCACATGAGGATCTCCAGTGGGGGAAGGCGCAACGCGGGTGCGAACAGTCATGAAAGCCTCAATTCCAAGAAACAGTTCAGCGAGTTTATCAAAGGTCCGGCGCCCTGCCCGGCTTTAGATTGGGCACTCCTTGGCATCCACCACCATGGGGTGGGTCTATAGGGCTCTCAACACGCGCCATTTTTGGTTAGGATGCGGGTTTGGTCTTTCGAGGTGGTGCCCCTGTGTTGAGCCCTGCAACGTTTCGTCCTGTGCTGGCTGGACTGTGCTTGCTACTACTTACTCTGACTGCTTGCGGCGGCGGTGAAAGCAACGTGGTTAGTGGTAACCGCGATGGCATTTTGCACTACGGTAACGGTTCCGAGCCCCAGGGACTGGATCCGCACGTGGTCACGGGCGTACCCGAAAACCACATTATTCGTGCGCTCTTTGAAGGCCTTGCGGTCAAGAACCCTAAAACCCTTGAGCCCGAGCCCGGGGTCGCCGAGCGCTGGGAGTTTAGCGACGAAGGCCGCATCATCACCTTCTACCTCAATCCCGAGGCACGCTGGTCAAATGGCGAACAAGTAACGGCTAGTGATTATGTTTGGAGCTGGCATCGCGCGCTGCACCCTGAAACCGGCAATGAATACGCCTACATGCTGTTTCCGGTGGTCAACGCCGAGGCCTACTTAAAAGGCCAGGTCACCGACTTTGATGAGGTGGGTGTCAAAGCTCTGGATGACACTACGTTACAAGTGACCCTAAACGCACCGACGCCCTATTTCATTCAGCTCATGGATCACTACAGCACCTTCGCCGTGCACCCCGAGACACTGTTGAAGTTTGGCAAGATGACCGACCGCTACACACCGTGGACGCGGGTAGGCAATATCGTTAGCAATGGCGCTTTCAAGCTCAAAGAGTGGTCGCTTAACCGCCGCATAATCGTGGAAAAAAGCGATCTGTACTGGGATAGGGACCGCGTCTCACTGAACGGTGTGGTGTTCTACCCCACTGAAAACGTGGTCAGTGAAGAGCGTATGTTCCGCGCTGAGCAACTGCATTACACCCAAGTTGTACCCCTAGACAA
>CAYPPU010000022.1:3328-10907 GCA_964412695.1 uncultured Alteromonadaceae bacterium
CAAATGTGGAAGTCGGAGCTCAATATTGACGTCACCTTGTCGAACCAAGAATGGAAGGTGTATTTAGACGCGGTCACGCAAATCGATTTTCAGGTCGCGCGCCGGGGTTGGATTGGTGACTATGTCGATGCCAATAACTTTTTGGATCTGTTCATTACCGATGGTGGCAACAACAACACCCACTACAGCGACCCCGTCTATGACGATCTAATTCTGTATCGCGCCCCGAAGGCGGAAACCCGAGAGGAGCGCTATCGCTTGTTCACCGAGGCAGAGAGTATGCTGATGGACGAGATGCCCATCATTCCCATCTACACCTACACGTGGAAGCACCTCATTCACCCAAGCGTCGAGGGCATGTACCCCAACCTCATGGATTCTATAAATCTTAAATACGTTCGGCTGGTATCGGACCGACGCCTGCCTGAGGCGCTACGCTAATGCTGCGATTCATCTTTACACGCTTGTTGCAGGCGCTGCCGGTTATTTTGGTGGTGATAACGGCCACCTTCTTCTTGGTGCGCTCAGCCCCAGGCGGCCCCTTTGATCAAGAGAAGGTGGTTATCCCCGAGGTGAAGCGAGCACTGGAGGCCCAGTACCGACTGAATTTACCTTTGCATGAGCAATACTTCGCCTATTTAGGTGACTTGGCACAAGGCGATCTGGGGCCGTCCTTCAAATACCCAGGTCGAAGCGTCAATGAAATTCTGTTTTCGGGGCTGCCTGTCACCGCGGAACTGGGTCTTTACGCACTGCTCATAGCACTCAGTATTGGGGTCTTAGCTGGCGTACTGGCATCACTTCGCCCCAACACCGCGCAAGACTACATACCCATGAGTTTGGCCATGATCGGTATTTGCATGCCCTCTTTTTTACTCGGGCCACTGCTGGTTTTGGTATTTGGTATCTGGCTAGACTGGCTGCCCATTACCGGCTGGGGCGATATACCCGGCGATAAAATACTGCCCTCAATTACCCTGGGCGCTGCCTATGCCGCTTATATCGCCAGGCTGAGCCGCGCCGGGATGCTAGAGATTCTATCTCAGGATTACATACGCACCGCCCGTGCCAAGGGTCTGTCTGAGTTTCGCGTAGTCACCAAACATGCACTTCGCGGCGGGCTCATTCCGGTGGTCGCTTTCCTAGGGCCCGCCTTCGCAGGCTTATTAGCAGGTTCCTTTGTCGTAGAGACCATTTTCCAGATTCCGGGTCTGGGGCGCTTTTATGTGCAGGCCGCATTTAATCGCGACTACACCATGATCCTAGGCACCACGGTATTTCTCTCTACGCTGATTGTCTTTTTCAACATCGTGAGCGATGTGGTCGCGGCCTGGCTCAACCCACGTCTGCGCGGTCAATTGGGCGGGGGGCGTTAAAACTATGACGGCGACCTCTTCGACAGATTTACTAGCCAACGCGGAACAGGGCTCATCGCTTTGGCAGGACGCGTGGCTGCGCTTGCGCAAAAACAAACTCGCGGTTTTTGGCGGCGCGGTGTTGCTATTCATGATTGTTATTGCGCTGCTCACGCCCTGGATTGCGCCATACAGCTATGAAACCCAGAACCTTGACCTCGGTGCCACACCACCCTCGGCGGCACATTGGTTAGGCACGGATATTTTTGGCCGCGATGTGCTCACCCAGATTATGTATGGCGGGCGCATCTCGCTGGCAGTCGGCTTTGTCGCCACGGCGGTGGCGCTACTCATTGGCGTCACCTGGGGTGCTATTGCCGGCTATGTGGGCGGACGCGTTGACGCCTTCATGATGCGACTTGTGGACATTCTGTACGCACTGCCGTTCATGATTTTTATCGTATTACTCATGGTGGTATTCGGACGTAACATTCTGCTGCTATTTCTGGCTATTGGCGCCGTTGAATGGCTCACCATGGCGCGCATTATGCGCTCGCAAGTCCAATCCCTACGTCAGCAGGAATTCGTTGAGGCCGCAGTCTCTCTGGGCTTGTCGCCGGCTACGATTATTCGCCGGCACGTGGTACCCAATGCCCTAGGCCCCATTATCGTCTACACCACTCTGACTATCCCCAGCGTTATGTTACTTGAAGCTTTTTTGAGCTTCCTCGGCTTGGGTATACAGCCCCCCGCCACCTCATGGGGTCTGCTAATCAGCTATGGCGCTGAGACCATGGAAGAGTATCCCTGGCTACTGATCTTCCCAGGATCGGCTCTGACGCTAACGCTATTCTCTCTCAACTTCTTGGGCGACGGTTTACGCGACGCCCTCGATGTACGCGGCTCAAAGGACTGATCCATGGCGTTATTAGAGGTCGACAATCTAGCGGTCAGTTTCGTCACCCGAAACGGCACCCATCAAGCGGTTAAGGGCGTAAGCTTCTCGGTAGAAGAGCAGCAAATCACCGCCATCATTGGTGAGAGTGGCTCAGGCAAGTCCGTCTCCTGCTACGCCATGTTGGGCTTAATACCCTCGCCACCGGGACGCATCGACGGGGGCACCGCCTTGTTTGATGGTCGAAATTTATTGGCTTTGTCAGAGAAGGAACTGCGCGAGATTCGTGGTCGAGACATCGCCATGATTTTCCAAGACCCAATGACCTGCCTTAACCCCTTTATGACCATAGGTGAACAACTGATTGAACCCCTGATGGTCCACAAGGCCGCTAGTCGTGTGCAGGCAAAAGCGCGTGCGATCGAGCTATTAGAAGAAGTGGGCATTCGCAGTCCGGCTAGTACCTTTAATAGCTACCCCCATGAATTTTCGGGCGGCATGCGCCAACGCGTCATGATTGCCATGGCGCTCATTAATGAGCCAAGGTTACTCATTGCCGACGAGCCCACCACAGCACTCGACGTCACCATCCAAGCGCAGATACTCGAGTTAATTGCAGAACTGCAACGCAAGCGCAATATCGGCGTGTTGTTTATCTCCCACGACTTGGCGGTGGTTGCCGATATCGCCGATCAGATTGTGGTAATGGAACAAGGCGAAATGGTTGAGCGTGGCCACCCTCAACAGCTCTTTAGCAACCCTCAACATCCCTATACGCGAAAACTGCTCAACGCCATTCCCTCGGGACAGCGTGAAGCAGAACGAGTCACCCCCAATGCGCTCATCACGGTGAAAGGTCTGCGGACCTGGTTCCACCCCCAGGGAAGCGATGAACCCGTTAAAGCGGTGGATGACGTGTCGTTAGACATTTATCGCGGAGAGGTTTTGGGGCTGGTAGGCGAATCCGGCAGTGGTAAATCCACGTTGGGGCGCTCGCTGCTGCGGCTGGCCCCCGTTACCGAGGGTAGCGTGCACTTTGATGGCACCGACGTGACAGCGCTTGAGGGCAACCATCTCAAGGACTTTCGGCGCCGGATGCAAATGATCTTTCAAGATCCGTTTGCCTCACTCAATCCGCGCATGACGGTGTATGACACACTGGCTGAACCACTGTTATTGCACGGTATTTGTGATCGAAAAGGTCTGGACGGCGCTATTGCTAAACTCATGGATGACGTGGGCTTAGCTCGGCATTTCATCCGCAAGTACCCCCACGAGTTCTCAGGCGGCCAGCGTCAACGCATTGCCATTGGTCGTGCCTTGGCCACCAAGCCCGAATTTATTGTGGCTGACGAACCTGTCTCGGCATTGGATGTCACTATTCAGGCGCAAATCCTTGACCTGCTGGAGGCCCTTGGTGGGGAATATGGATTGACCATGTTGTTTGTGTCGCACGACATGGCAGTCATTCGCCGTATCGCCGACCGTGTCTTAGTGATGTATCGCGGCAAACTCATAGAAAGTGGCACAACCGAAGCGGTATTCGAAAACCCTCAAGCAGATTACACCCGCTCACTACTGGCCAGTATTCCCAGCGGTCACGTTGCGGCGTAATGCTGGGGTAAGCGCCGACGACTGGCGGCTTACTGGTGAGCGCCCAGAGATTAGGGCCCACCAGATCTGACCAAGCTTAGCTGGGATTTGTACCCAATGACGGTGAAGTGCAGCATTACAGTACGGCCTGGGGGCTCAAGGATGCCGTTTGAAGGAAATCCGCTTTTCTCGCGCTCAGAGCGTAAAGCCTGAATCCACGGTGACCCACTGCCCGGTCACATAATCTGAACCGGTAATGACGCTCTCTATAGTCTGAGCGACATCATCAGGGGTGACCACGTGGCCAAGGGGGGTTTGCGCAATGAACATGTCTTTGAGACCAGCGTATTGATCGCTGTCGCCCCCACCCCAGATATTGAAAGCCCACTCGCCGTCAATTAGGCCCGGCAATACGGCATTGACCCGGATCTTGTCGCTACCCAGTGTTTTTGCGAGGGTTCTAGTCAGACTGTTCATGCCCGCCTTCGAGGCGCAATACGCAATCGAGCTACCGTTGGAGGAAATGCCGGCAATGCTCGATGTCATCACAATGTCGCCGCCGCCCGCAGCACGCAAATGAGGCACCGCGGCACGCGACATCATGAAGGCACCAACCAAATTAACCTTTAGGGTACGCAGCCAGATATCCTCGGTGAGGGCCTCCAACTCGTTATGGGGTACAAAGGTTGTCGTCCCGGCGTTATTCACCAAAACGTCCAACCGACCAAATGCCTCGACGGTGCTGGCGACTAAGCGTTCGCAATCGGCCTGCTCACTCACATCACCTTGTAGGACAATGGCCTCTCCCCCAGCAGACTCCACCGCCGCTCGGGTCGCTTCGGCAGCCTCTGCAGAACGGCTGTAGTTAATGGCCACCTTGGCGCCCAATAGCGCCAATCGCTGCGCTAACGCCGCCCCAACGCCTGAACTCGATCCGGTAATCAGTGCGACTTTGTTTGTAACGTCCATGGTCTTTCCTATTTGTTATCGGTAACCCAAGTTGAATAGCGACGCTAACGAAACCATCAAGTTTGTACAAGGCTGTCGACGCAGCTCGGCACTCATTTCAGATTAGTCTGCCCTACCATCGGGCAAAACCACCCACTCGGGGGATTCGTATTCCCCTATAAATTGAATGTCCACAAAGGGCGCCTGCTGCGCGATGATCTCGCGGACACGCTCAGGCAAAGATGCCGACGACGCGTCCCGTGCCGCTTTGCTGTCCCAGGTCGCAATCGCCAGCACCGTATTCGGATCACCAATCTTTCGATGCAAACGTGTGCCCGCCGCCCCGGGGGATCGCTGAATCAGCTCGCTAGCCCGAACCCATGCCGCCGCATAGTGCTCGATGTCATAGCCAGGCTTTGCGGTGACTTCGAAAATGTAATGCATGGATGCTCACCACATTATTTCAGATATCAAACTGTCGTTGATTTACTCTAGCCACCCGTAACGGGGAGAGCTCTACACTGTACTCCGACTCCAACACCGACGAGACAAAACGCCACTGCGCAGTAAGCACTTCAGGAGTTAGTGTCACCTCGGTCCAACCTCTGCGCGAGGTATCAGTGTAGAGCAGACCATCGCTACTCTCCCGCATCAACTCGGCCATGCGTTTTGCGGGTAAGGGCAAATAGCTCTCAAGCCCCGGACTGGATATACCCGGTGTGCCTAACTCGACGCCAACCGGCTGGCCATCGCCATCCGCCAAATTGAAGGCCCAGGCATTGTGGGTATCGCCCGCGAGAGATACCGGGTTACTGGCTAACTCTGTTAACAAACGAAATAGTCGACTTCGTGCCGCCGGATAGCCGTCCCAAGCATCGAGATTCAGGGGCAATCCCTGTCCAGCAAGGCGTTGCCCTGCCTCGATTCGCGGCCGAGCCCAGTCAGGCAAATCCAGAGTTGCGAGCTCCTCTGACGAAATCCCGGGCATCCTGCTGCTCCCCATGAGTACCTGCTGACCTAAAACCTGCCAAGTCGCTCCGCGGTCAACGCTTGCCGCCAGCTGGTTCGCTAGCCACATCTCCTGATCAAGCCCGAGCATTTGGCGATCTGGTGCATTCAAACGCTGCAGAAAGTGCTCCACGCCATGCTCAGGCGTTATGTCGCGGTTGTATTCGAGCTGTTCATCTCGACCAACCAAGCGCGTATCAAGCATGATTAGGTCAGCCAGATTACCTATCTTAAAGTTACGATAAATCGGGCCCTGATCTGTCTGGGCGGCCGTGCGAATCGGCAACCACTCGTGATAGGCGGTACGTGCCGCTGCCATGCGGGCTTGGAAATCGCCCTCTCCTGAATTGTGATTTTCGGCTCCGCTGTGCCAGGTATTGTTGGCAAGCTCATGATCATCCCAAACCGTAATCCAGGGATGTGCCGCATGCGCCGCCTGTAAATCAGGGTCGGTTCTGTACAGACCGTACCGCATGCGGTAATCCTCAAGCGCCAACAGCTCGTGCTCGGGTACGACACTTCGGCCAAGTTCATGCTCTGCAACGGGATTGGCATAGACCCCTACGGGTAACTCATAGATGTAATCGCCCAAGTGCACCACGGCATCAACATCGGCGTCGGCAATATCGCGATAAGCGTGGAAATAGCCCTGGGGATAATTCGAGCAAGAAGCGACAGCTAATCGAAATTGCTCAATGGCGCCAACAGGCAAGGTCTGTGTTCGTCCTGTGGGCGACACCTGATCGCCCACCAAAAACCGATAGTAATAACGCTGGCGCGGTTGCAGACCTGTGGCATCAACCTTAATCGTGAAATCGCGCTCAGGTGCGGCACTTGCATCACCACTGGCGACAATACGATCAAAGCCCGCATCCTCAGCAACTTGCCAACGACAGCGAAGAGGCGCTGCCACTCCATCACCGGGCAACACGCGTGTCCACAGAATAACCCTATCAGACAGGGGGTCTCCGCTGGCTATGCCATGGGTGAAATGTGCCGAAGCGGGAGCCTCTACACTGAACCCCCTCAGTGAGAGTGCGCCTAACGAGGCTGCCGCCGCTTTAACTAAGGTTCTTCGTCGAAATTCCTGCATGGGTTGCATTCTCCGCGGTCATTTCAAAGCCAACAGAACCGTAGTATGCACCGAATTCATGAACCTCACGTGACAGAAATTGTAGACATCACCTTGGGCCACAAACACATACATTTTCGGTGAGCTACACGCCATGATCGGCACGATCTCACAGACTTTTGGTAGTAGCACAGCTATGCTTTTGCCTGGAACTAAAGTGGCCGCGTCATATGACCGACCAAGGTCATTTGATGCAGCTCATTAGAGTGGTACTCACCCACGCGTCTCCCTAGAAGAAACGCCCTGTACCCTCACCCAAAGCCCTGGCGGGGTCGTAAAACATTAACAGGCTCAGTAGGAAAATTGCGTGCAACCAGCAGATACTCCAATCAATCCCTGGCGCTTTTGTACCGCTCCGTGTATGGATTGGACCGATCGGCATTGCCGCTATTTTTGGCGCTTGCTTAGCCGCCGGGCCAGACTCTACACCGAAATGGTGACAACCGGCGCGCTATTGCACGGTGATATTGAGCGACACCTACGTTTTAATCCAGAAGAACACCCCGTGGCCCTGCAACTTGGCGGCAGTGATCCCGCCGATCTGGCTCGCTGTGCGCGCTTAGGACAAGAGTGGGGCTACGATGAGATCAACCTCAATTGCGGCTGCCCCTCTGATCGCGTGCAAAGCGGCCGTTTTGGCGCCTGCCT
>CAYPPU010000022.1:11007-33280 GCA_964412695.1 uncultured Alteromonadaceae bacterium
CTCAATTACGACTGGGTCTATCAACTAAAACGGGACTTTCCCGAACTCACCATTGTGCTCAACGGAGGCATTGAGTCACTGCAAGCCAGTCAAGACCATTTAGCCCACGTCGATGGTGTCATGTTAGGACGAGCGCCTTATCAAAACCCTTGGCTGCTCGCTGAAGTCGACTCAGTCCTATTCAATGAGCCTGACCCTGCCAAGACGCGAGAATCCGTTGTGCATGCCTTGCTGCCCTACATTATCGATCAGATCGCCGCAGGCTCACGCTTACACCACATCAGTCGCCACGTACTGGGGCTGTATCAACGCCAACCCGGGGGTCGGCAGTTTCGCCGTAAACTCAGCCAGGAGGCCCACAAACCCGGGGCTCAAGCTGAAACATTATTAGCCGCAGCGGCACTATGCACTGAGGCAGAGAAGTCAGCGGCTGAGCGTGCCCAGGTTCAACGCGCCTTTTGATCTGAGCGGGAAGTTCTGTGCAAAAACTTTGCTTCAAAACACTGGCTTCCTGTACCCTTCGCACCACTTTTAACGTCGTCTCTAGTTACGTCAATCTGGTCATCAACGCGTTGAGAACATTCGACGCAAAACCACAAGCAGCCTTTAACTTAGGATTCCGCCTTACTCCATGAATAAACTCGAACAGCTCCGTCAGGTCACGGATGTCGTGGCAGACACCGGTGATATCGATGCTATCGCCCGACTCAAACCTCAAGATGCCACCACCAATCCTTCGCTGTTACTCAAAGCCGCGACCTTACCGCGATTTGCTGAGACTCTTGAGCGTTGTCGCAAAGAAGCCAGTAATGCCGCCGCTGCTTGTGACGCCTTCGCCGTCGCCGTGGGCGCTGAAATCGTGAATCTGGTGCCGGGCAGAGTGAGTACCGAAGTCGACGCGCGGCTGTCCTTCGATACCCAAGCGACAATCGCCAAGGCCGAATCGCTTATCGCTCGCTATGATGCACTGGGCATTGATAGAAAACGCATTCTGATCAAAATCGCCAGCACATGGGAAGGCATTAAGGCGGCTGAGCAGCTCGAACGTGCTGGTATAAACTGCAATCTGACATTGCTATTTGGATTTGCCCAAGCTCAAGCCTGTGCCGATGCCGGTGTTTACTTAATCTCACCATTCGTCGGACGCATATTGGATTGGTACACCGCCAATACCGACATCATGATTAATACACCAGCAGAAGACCCGGGCGTACAGTCAGTTACGCGTATCTATCATCACTACAAGGATCACGGTTACAACACAGTGGTCATGGGTGCCAGCTTCCGAAACCAAGGTGAAATAGAGGCTCTGGCGGGTTGTGATCGCCTCACCATTAGCCCTGATTTGATGGAGAGTTTAGCTGCCGATGAAGGCCCTCTCGATACGCAACTGAGGCCCTCGGGTGAGAAACGCCCCCCGCTGAAGCCATTGCGCGAGTCGGCGTTTCGTTACCAACTCAATGAAGATCCTATGGCGACTGAAAAACTAGCTGACGGCATTCGTCGTTTTGCCGCTGATCAGATAGCCCTCGAAGCACTGTTGAGCCAGTAAACTATGGCCTAGCTTGCCTCCAGGGTTCTCACCAGTTCCTTGAAGGCTTTCTTATTGTCTTCACTTAGCGCCATCAGCGTGCGGTGCGCGTCAAGAACCCTCGCCTTCACTGCATCCTCACTGGCTGCCACCTGGGGTATTTCCTGCTCGGCAGCCAAAGCATCACAATCGCCTTGGCGCAGATCAAATAGCTGGCGAAAGCCCATACTGTGCAAAAGCCGCTCAATGCCCGCGTCGCAACTATAAATGGCAGGCTTGAAGTGAAAGCGCTGATGAGTCTCGATGGCTAGCTTGGCCAGCATACCCAGCGTCGTACTGTCCAAGCCTTGTGCCCGAGTCACATCCACGCTGACCGAGGCAAATTGCGGATCCTTGAAGATGCGCTGGAAGTACTCATCAAGTGCCGTACACATCGTAAGGCGCACATCGCCCTCCAAGCGCAACAAATGGGCTCCTTCTTGACTCGCAGCCCGAATACAGCAACCACTCATCCCAGCCCCCGGCTTATCATGAGTGCGGCCACATCATCGGGCAGATTTTCTCGTGCGGCCTCATACACACCCAAGCGCTCACCCAATTCCCGAGGCTTAGCAATGGGACCCTCAAGGCGGCGCAAAAGCTCCTGCTCTTTTTCCGCCAACGGCACGTTAGTTAGAAGCTCTAAAATGCCGTCGGAAAACACCTCCATGACGAAAGTCTCCGGCAGCTCACGACTGTACTCTTGATATTCCGCTGTGGGTATTAACCCCACCGGAGGGCCCTCGCCCTCTAAGTAGGAAATACCCTCGTCGGTGAGCAGAATTGGTTGCGGTAGGTGGCCAGCAACACTGTAGCGAAGAGTGTTCGCCTGAAAATCAATGACGCCCACAACCATGGTGGCGTACTTATCAATTTGCAATTCAAGTAACTCACGATTGGCCAGCTTCAGCATAGACACGGGCGAGGAGATAGAGTGATCGTTGCGGCGCAAATAGTCTGAGCGCTTGCGGGCAAATAAATTCTTCAACAACACGGTGGCAAAGGCTGAGGAACTGCCGTGACCGGAGACATCAGCCAAGAAAAACGAAATTTCGCGCTCACCCACTTGGAAGTAATCGGTGAAATCGCCACTAAGGTACAACGAGGTATAAATTTGATGACTGATCCAATAGTCGGCAACCTTTAGACCGTCAGCGGGTAACAAAGCCATTTGAACCTGACGCCCTGCCTGTTGATCTTGCTCAAGCATGCGCAAGGAATGGCGCAGTTGGGTATTGGCTTGTTCTAGGCTTTCTTTGCTCGCCTTGAGTTCACGCTGTAACTGACGATGATGCACACAGCGCTCTATTGAGCGGCGCAACAAGCCAGCCCGTTGGGTGGGCTTAACAAAGAAATCCGTGGCGCCCAGCTGCAAAGCGGTGGTCATAGCCTCGACGTTTCGGTGATCCGCTAAGACAACCACCGGCACCTGCACATCGAACTTGCGCATGGCGCGACGCACAGAGGCCCACGACACGTGATGTAAATCGGCACTGACGAGAACGCAATCCCACTGGCTCTGTTCACCCAGCGCCGATTCGATATCGAGTACCTCGGCGAGAACATCAAATCGTAATTGATCGCTTCCCAGCGCTTCTATCAACGCAGCAGCTCGGGGCGCACGATCCTCGACGATCAGCACACTGCCTTTAGGGTCGACTTCAGCCACGACAGTATGCGGGATCAAGCATCAAAGGGGGTCTTCTTCCCAGTCATCAAACTCAGAGAAATCATCTCTATTTGTCGCTTCTCCAACTTGTTGCGCGCGCTGCTGTAAGTAGACGTCGCGGATGAAGATGTAGCGGTCGCCAGAAATGAGCTCCTCCGCACTTAACAGATCCGCGCGAAGATCCAGTAATTCCAGACCCCACAGACCAATTGCGGCGTCAGTATCAAGCTGAGCTTGGACTGAACCATAGGCGTCTACGAGCGACCCCGTGGCAGATCGCAAAGTGCGGGGACCGGCCAAGGGAATGACCACGTAGGGACCGCGCCCAACGCCCCATGCGGCTAATGTGTGGCCAAAATCGGTTTTGTAGCGGGGAATTCCCCCTGCGCTGGCAACATCGAATAGACCCAAGACACCTATTGTTGAGTTCACCAAAAACCGGGCACTGTTATCGAGCGCCTCTGCGATACGCCCCTGCAACAGCGCATTAATCGCACCGTTAGCGTCCCAGAGGTTATTAAAGAAATTGTCGACACCTTTTCGCGCAGGTGCGGGCATTATGGCGTCATAGCCCTTGGCGACAGGTTTTAGAACAAACTGATCGGCCGCATCGTTAAATTGAAAGACAGCACGATTCATTCCTTCCCAAGGGTCATCGTCGCTGCCCTGGGCGGAAACCTGCAATGACAACATCATCAGCAGTGCGCAGGTTATGGGCGCCAAGACGCATTGGAGAAGCTGCCTTGGGCTCGCCAAGCTTTGGGGGAAGTTACAATGCACGCGCGATCTCCTTGATCACAGTCTTACAAAGCTAGCAAATTCGGGGCCTACCGGCGACCTTTGGAAAATAGCTTTGCCAATTACTGCCTATTTTCGTCTATCGCGGGTTCGCCGTCATCCATTCAACAACCCGTTGCCATTGTTGATCTAGACGCTTTGCAGACACCGCTATCCGCGTGCCCAGTTGTTGGGCGAACAAGGAGACGCGAAATTCCTCCAACATCCATCGGTACTGGGCCGCATCCTCGCTCAATTGCAATAAACCGGGATACGTCGCTTGCGCCCCGCTCAGCTTGGCAATCAGTGGCGCAATCAGTTGGGTGCTCTTTTGGTCCTTGGGATACTGTCCGCTTAGGCGTTCCACCCGGTACTCGAGGGCTTTGGCATAGCGGGGCCATTGCTCCAGCCAACTACGGGGTGTCGCAACTACGCCCTCCGGTCCCAAAAGGCCCTCGCACTGCGCTCGGATATCCGCTCGGCTGTCGGCGTACTCGCTGGAAGCATAACCCTGCAATCGCGTTTGAGCAGCTGCCAACGGTTTTAGCGTGTTGAGCAACACGCGTTCCAGCTCGATTGCCGTGGGCACCCATTGACCTTGAGCAGATTCTAGTACGGAGTCGAACTCAGACGCCGAGCGGGGCACCTCGCCGCCCGTCAGGCTATCGAGAAGCGCCGCTTCTACAAGCTCAGCAACCAAGGTTGCACGATCCAGTCGACAGCCCGCGATGGCGAGCATCGCATCGTTCGCGGACAGCAGCTGCTTTTTTAGGTATTTCACAGTTTGTGCCGATCGGCGCATAGCCAAAGCGGTAAAACCGCGGCGGTGGGCCAGTTCGGCATCCGCAGCATAGTCTAGTAGTTGCACGGAAACACCACCGGGCTCACTCACCAATGCCGGGTAGGACACCACGTCCATCCCTGCAGCGCGACTGTGCCACTGCTTAGGCAATTGACCAAAATCCCAGCGCTCCACCGAGCGCCGAGCTGGGCTTTTACTGTCATCGCTTTTGACGGCTGGTGTAGCGTCGCGAAATTCCGCTACCAACGCGGCCATATCGCGCCCCTGCCCCAGCAATTTGCCGCTTTCATCAACCACGCGAACGTTCATTCGGTAGAAGTCTTCCAAGCGTTCTAAATCCCAATCCGAGCTGGTAATTTGAACCTGGCGCTCGCGCTTGAGCTGCTGAGCCAATTGTTGGCACAGATCAATATCATCGGGCTCAAGATCAGCCAGTAGGCTATCGACCACATCAGGCACCGGTACAAGTTGTCTGCGCAAAGATTTGGGTAACCCTTTTATAAGTGCAATACACTTGTCACGTAGAAGTCCCGGCACCAACCAATCGAAACGATAACGCGGTGCACGATTGAGTAGAGGTAGGGGCACAGTGACCGAGACCCCGTCATTTTGTCGTCCCGGCTCAAATTGATAACTCAATCGAAACTCAATCCCTCCCCAAGCCAGCGTTGAGGGGAACTGCTCGGTAAGCTCATCCCCAGGGTCGCGGGTCAAAATGTGTTGCCGCTCTAGGCGAAGCTGAGAATCCGCCTCCCGATTTTTCCGCAACCACTTATCCAAGGCGACCGCGCTAACGCAATGGTCGGGAAGGCGCTCATCGTAAAACTGATACAGCGCCTCCTCATCTACCAATAGGTCCCGTCGACGTACCCGAGACTCTAAATCCTGCACCTCCCGGATACGGGCGAGATTCGCTTTGAGAAAAGCCGGAGGTGACTTGTACTGTCCCAGTACCAGTCCCTCTCGAATCATCAATTGCCGCGACTCCTCGGGATTAATATCACCGTAGTGCACACGCTGCCCGTCACTAATCGTCAGGCCATAGAGTGTCACTCGCTCAATAGCCATAACCCTGCCGCTGCGCATCTGCCAGCTGGGCTCGTAATGATGCCGTTTGAGCTGGTAGGGGTTTATGCGCAATAACCATTGCGGCTCAATGGCGGCACACTGGCGGGCAAAGACTTGTGTGGTCTCAACAATCTCGCCCGCCAGGAGCCACTTTGGTGGCTTCCGAAACTGACCTGAGCCCGGAAAGATCTGAACCTTCTGATTGCGCGTGGCATTAAAACGCCGCCCTTCATCCTGCTGAGCCACCTGGGCTAGAAACCCTGTCAACAATGCCTTGTGGATACCGTCATAATTTTCTTCATCAGGCCACTGCGCGCGGGGTTTAAGACCAATTTGGCGACAAGCGACAGTGAGCTGTCCGTGAACGTCACGCCACTCGCGCATACGCAAGAACGATAAGTACTCGCGCTGACAGAGCTTTCGCAATTGGCTTTGCGAGAGTGACTGCCGCTGCTCCTCGTAATAGCGCCACAAATGCAGCCACGCCATAAAATCTGATCGAGGATGATTAAATCGAGCATGGGCTTGATCCGCTTGAGTCTGCTTCTCACTGGGCCGCTCGCGGGGTTCTTGCACCGAGAGCGCACTGACAATCACCAAAATTTCAGCAAGACAATCCTGATCAGCCGCCGCCAACAAGATCCGCGCCAGCTTGGGATCGATAGGTAAACGCGCCATTTTGCGACCCACCGCCGTGAGCCGGCCTCGGGCCGAAACAGCGCCAAGTTCCTCAAGCAAGCGATAGCCATCGCGCACCATTTTGGGCTCGGGGGGATCGACAAACGGAAAAGCACCTGGCTTACCGAGACCCAGCTCCAACATTCGTAGTACGACAGCGGCGAGGTTGGTTCGCAATATTTCGGGGTCAGTGTATTCGGAGCGACGGTCAAAATCGTCCTCGCTGTAGAGACGGAAACAGACTCCTTCGGCTACCCGTCCGCAACGCCCCATGCGCTGATTGGCACTCGCTTGGGAGATCGGTTCTATCGGCAAGCGCTGCAGCCGGTTTCGATGACTGTAGCGACTAATACGGGCTTCACCGGGATCAATAACGTAGCGAATACCTGGCACGGTGAGGGATGTTTCGGCCACATTGGTCGCCAAGATCACCCGCATACCGGCACCGCCGGGATGAAATACGCGATGCTGCTCAGCCGCCGATAAGCGCGCGTAGAGAGGTAGTATCTGCCGGCGCTCATTGCCCTTTAATCGCCGGGACAGTTCCCGGATTTCGCGCTCTCCCGGTAAGAACACCAGAACCCCACCGCGAGGACCAAAGCGCTCATCCTCTATGTCATCCAGCAATGCCGCCACTTGCTCGATTACGCCTTGATCGCGATCCTCAACGTCTCCGGTGTAATGGACTTCTACGGGAAAAGTGCGACCCGAAACCTCAATCACAGGCGCGTCATCAAAGTGCTGAGAAAAGCGCTCTACATCAATAGTTGCCGAAGTAATGATGACTTTAAGATCAGGACGACGAGGTAATAGTTGTTTCAGGTAACCCAGAATAAAATCGATATTCAAACTGCGCTCGTGAGCCTCATCAATGATGAGGGTGTCGTACTGACTCAACTCACGGTCACGCTGCAGTTCACTTAACAGAATTCCGTCCGTCATGAGCTTAATAGCCGTCGACGTTGATACGGTCTCCGTGAAGCGCACCTGATACCCCACCAATTCGCCCAAGGGAGTATCAAGTTCCTCAGCGATACGCTGAGCTACGGTTCTTGCCGCTAGTCGTCGCGGTTGAGTATGGCCAATACGTTGTAGCCGACCGCGGCCTAGCTCCAAGCATAACTTCGGCAATTGTGTGGTCTTGCCGGAGCCGGTTTCACCCGCCACCACCACCACCTGATGATGCTTGAGGGCCTCAGCAATATCCGCGCGACGCTCACTAACGGGCAGTCCCGCCGGATAATGGATTGTGCTGGGTATCTGACGATCAGCCGCCTCTGTAGAGGTGACATGTGCCAACTTAGTGGACGGGTTCTGAGGACGACTCACGGCAGTGTTTGGATTCGAGTAGGCAAAGATTCAATGTAGGGCTTCAGGATAGGCTGTTTTATCGGAAATTGGCTTTCGGAACGGCGAGTACTGGGATAGTAACCGTCGCAACTTACGCCCCAGGGCACAGCCTACCGTATTTGCGCCGCTGGGGCGAAACGCTAGAGCTCAGCAATCACAGCGCGCTATCGCGCAACTCCCGCCGCAAGATTTTGCCCACATTCGTTTTGGGCAACTCTGTTTTAAACACCACTTCCCGGGGCACTTTGTAAGCAGTGAGGTGCTCCCGACAGTAGTCTCTCACTTGCTCCTCAGTCAGTGCCGGATCTTTGCGCACAACGAACATCCTGACCACCTCACCCGAGGTAGCATCTGGAATCCCTACGGCGGCGCATTCCAGCACCCCTGAGTGCTTGGATAGAACATCCTCTAATTCATTGGGGTAAACGTTGAAGCCCGACACCACAATCATGTCTTTTTTACGATCCACAATACGCAAATAACCATCTGGCTGAATGACCGCCACGTCGCCGGTGGCGAACCACCCGTCTTCGCTAAGCACCTCCGCCGTCGCCTCAGGGCGCTGCCAATATCCCTGCATAACTTGCGGGCCCCGAAGGCATAATTCTCCGGGCTCATCAAAAGCTAAAGCTTGTCCCTCAGCATTAACGACGCGAACCTCGGTGGCGGGAATGGGTAAGCCAATAGTGCCTAATTGCTGCGCGCCGCCTGGGTTAGCCGTGGCTGTGGGAGAAGTCTCTGTCAGGCCATACCCTTCGGAGACCGCACATCCCGTTATAGCCTTCCATTCCTCTGCGGCCGCCTCGGTTAACGCCATGCCGCCCGACAGCGTCACCTTGAGCTCGCTAAAATCGAGATCGCGAAAACCTGGCGCATTACACAGTGCGACAAACAAGGTATTGAGGCCACAAAAGAGTCGCGGCCGATAACGCTCAAAGGCACCGATCACCTGTGAGAGATCGCGCGGATTCGGAATAAATACGGTTTGCGCACCCTTGAAAACGCCATACATAGACGCGGTGAAGGCATAGATGTGATATACCGGCAGCGGCTGCATCACTACATCTCCCGCCCCTTTCAAACCATGCGAGGTAAATACCGCATCCGATTGCAGAACATTGGCGACAAGATTACCGTGGGACAGCATCGCGCCCTTGGCCACGCCCGTTGTACCACCGGTGTATTGCAGCATCGCCAAATCACTGGCTTGGAGACTCACTGGATTGAGATTGAGGGCAGCGCCTTCAGAAAGTACCTGGCGAAGGCTCCGCGCTCCGGGCAAAGTAAACGCGGGCACCAGCTTCTTTAGGTATTTTGCCGCGGCATTGATTAGCCAGCGTTTAGGTGCCGGATGAAGGTCTGCGAGATCAGTCACAATAACCTGCTCGACCGGGGTTTTCGGGAGCACGCGTGCGGCGGTATTTGCAACCAAGGATGACACCACCAGAAGACGAACACCGGCGTCCGTAAATTGATGCTCGAGCTCGCGCTCGGTGTACAGGGGGTTCGTGTTTACCACCACAATTCCCGCACGCAAGGCACCAATGACAACCACCAAGTACTGAATCAGATTGGGCATTTGCACCGCCATGCGATCACCGGGCTTTAGTCCCGATCGATGCTGTAACCACGCGGCGAACTGCTCCGAGAGCCGATCTAGCTCGGCATAGCTTAGGTCATGCCCTAAACTGGAGCAGGCCTTGCGGTCGCGATGCTCAGCAAAAGCCGCCTCGGCGAGCGCCACCAAATTGGGATAACGGCGCACATCGATATTGGGATCAATACCCAAAGATCGCTGTTTATCATTGATCAGTTGATTGAGCTCGTCTTGTCGCATGGCCGCTCCATCGGTTGCGTCACTATTGGGGTGTCATCTCGCGTATCATCGGGTTTGGGCCTGTGACCGGTCAACCGAGCCGACGCCCATTTTTTCATCCGCTGTTATAGGAAGTTCCGCATGACATCTGCAACCCAAGCTACCAACAAGACCTTTGACGAGATCGCTGTCGGCGATAATTCGCAGTACGTGCGCGAGGTCACTGAACGCGAGGTGCAACTCTTCGCTGCCGTCTCAGGCGATCACAATCCTGTTCACCTTGATGCCAGTTACGCCGCAGGCACGCAATTCGGTGAGCAAATTGCCCACGGCATGCTCACCGGGGCATTTGTTTCAGCAGCCATCGCCACCGAGCTCCCGGGGCCCGGTAGCATTTATCTGGGGCAGAACTTGCAGTTTCGAGCACCGGTGCTACTGGGTGACACCATTACCGTCAATCTCGAGGTGACTGGCAAGCACGACTCGCGGCCGTGGGTCACTATCGCCTGCAATGTCACCAACCAGCATGGCAAAGTGGTAGCCAAGGGTGAGGCCTCGGTGATGGCGCCCACCGTTAAAGAGACCGTCACTCTGGTAGCGCCGCCCCCAATTCAGTTCGGCTGACGCCAATACGGTCAGCCGCCAAATTTTTTAGCTTAACTGGCAGCCGCCGCTGCGAATTGAGCGGGATCTAGGTACATCAGCTGAAGGGTCACTATGGGCTGGTCATCACGAGGGCGCACGCCCAACATCAGCAAGTTGGTCACGCCCTCGTGCTCTGTCAGGCCGCCGGCACCAAACAAGGTACTGCCTACCATTTCGGCAGGCAATGACTCTGGGGCATCAACGGGCTTGTAAGTGGGCAAGGTTTTCTCCGCTCGCAACGCGGTTGCCAAGTCAGCGACCAGCGCTACCACACCGTCCCTGAAGGCGGAATAATTGAGAGCGCCATTAAAGGCCTGTGCATCAAGTGAAAGATCAAAGCGAACCTGGCCGCCATCTTCCATTCTAAGGTTAGTCAAACCCACGGTACGACCCTCCTCCAGCTCGCGAAAAATGCGCTTTGCCGTGGTGCGACCCGCCTCAAGTAACCCCTGGTTAAGGAGATTGGTGGCGATGGTGGCGAACTGGTTACTGTCGATTTGAACGTCTTTTTGCATGAAACCCGGCCTGTCGGAAAACCGCAATTGTACGCGTTCAGGGTCTTAAAGCTCCAGTGTCACGCTTTTTGCTAAGCTTCGAATTATGACCATGGGGCGAGACGTCGCTCTAGCCTGAGGCGCAGGCCTCTCACATAGCCCACCATCAAGGTAACAGCCCACCACGTGATTGAGCGTCAGAATCAGCCTTGGACCCTCGCCCCCGCCCCAGACTTAGACTGGTCGGCGGATGTTCTGCGTTCGGCCGCCTTTGACGACATCTATTTTTCGACTGAAGACGGCGTCGCTGAAAGTCGATACGTCTTTCTGGAGGGCTGCAAACTGACTGACCAGATTGGCGCATTAGCCAACAACGGCAGGTTGTGCGTGGCTGAAGCCGGATTCGGCACGGGCCTTAACTTTTTACTGACTCTTGAGCATTGGCTTGAGCACCGACCCGTGAGGTCGCACCTGCATTACATCGGTATCGAGGCTTTTCCGCTGCGCCTAGCCGAACTAAAGCGCGCCAATGCCGCACACGGTCAACTGACCACCTTTGCTGCGGCCCTGGCCGAGCAATGGCCTTCACCGGTGCGTGGTTGCCACCGGCTGCAGTGGCCTGAATGGGGTTTGACCTTGGATCTCTGGTTCGAAGAAGCGGGAGAGGCCCTGAGTGATTTGGCGAGCCGACAACAGCGCTGGGTGGACTGTTGGTATCTGGATGGCTTTGCACCGGCTCGTGATCCCCGTATGTGGCGCGAGGAACTATTGCAAAACCTGGCTCATTTATCGAAACCGGGCGCTCGTTTCGCCACCTTTACCGCCGCCGGTGAGGTGCGTCGAGGCCTGCAAAAAGTAGGTTTTCAGGTCGATAAACGTCCGGGATTTGGTCGTAAGCGGGACTGTTTAACTGGACACTGGAACCCGTCAGAAGCAGCGCCAATGCACCCGGGCGGGGCCCGAGTGACACCTTGGGATCTAGGCCCGATGCAAGCACCGCCGAAAACTGCTCTCGTTATTGGTGGCGGATTGGCTGGTGCGCACCTAGCGAGGAGCCTTGCAGAGCGCGGGATCCGCGTACAGGTCCTTGAGCAGGGCGACATTGCTCAAGGGGGATCGGGCAATCTGCAAGGCCTCACTTACACACGGCTGTCACGTCGTTTTTCACCCTTGGTGGATTTCGGTATTGCTAGCTACAGCTTCGCCACCCGCCTATACCGTCGACTTCTGGCTCAGCACAAACTCGCTGAGGGCGACGGCGCCATATGCGGTTATCTACAGCGCTCGGAGGACGTCGACACCCTGAAGTATCTCGAGGGCGTCCTTGACTCGGGCGAGCCGGCTCAAATACTTTCCGCTGACGAGGTCGGGCCGGTTCTGGGAATCACCACCGAGCACCTGCCAGCACGATCGATATTTTTTCCAGCCGCACAGTGGCTCAACCCCGCCGCCGTCTGCCGAGAGCGATTAGATCATCCTCTAATTACTGTCACTACTCATCGTCAGATGGTCAGCTGGTCTCGCGTTAGTGGAACCCCTGCCAAATTCGAGCAGTGGCAAGTGCACGACAATGCTGACGGTATTTGGCACGCCGAGGCGCTGTTCATTTGCACCGCTTTGGACATGAAACAATACCAACAACTTGAATGGCTACCGTTACAAGGTATTCGAGGACAAACCAGCCACGTACCCCAAACTCCTGTCACCCAGCAACTGAAAGCGGCGTTTTGCCACGAGGGCTATCTCCCCCCAGCGCGCTTCGGCCTGCATTGCATCGGCGCCAGCTATGGGCCCAATGACACGGCATTAGATGAGCGCACCGAAGACCACCATCACAACTTAAAGCTTTTGAACGAGGCTCTGCCGGGTCTGATGCTGCCCGATGCGGCATCGACAGAGGGACATGTTGCATTGCGTTGTACCAGTGCAGACTACCTACCCATTGTTGGCGCCGTGCCCGACAAACCCCTGTTCAACCGGCACTATGCCGATCTCGGACAACAAAAAACCCGATTTATTGACAAGCCTTGCCCGGTGATCCCAGGGCTGTGGTTACTGGGGGCGCTTGGATCTCGCGGCCTTACCGCCGCGCCACTAGCGGCAGAGATTATTGCCAGTGAAATCATGGGGGAACCACCACCCGTTTCGCGGTATCTTAGTCGAGCAGTATCGCCCGCGCGGTTTTTGCAGCGAGCTATCGTAAGGGGTAAACCACTTTGATCGTCTTAAAAGCATTATTCCTTGGGTTTTGGCTTGTGCTGAGCGCGGCCACCTCGGCCACAGAACAGGCCCAGCGTTATAACGCTCGAGTTGTGGAAAAGCGCGCCTTTGATGCCACGAATTTCACCCAAGGCCTAGAGATTCGCGACCTTAAGCTCTACGTAAGCTCCGGTCTTTACGGCCAATCGGCAGTTAGAATCTACAGTTGGCCCGCGCTGGAAAACCTGCAAGACCAATCGCTTCCCCGACAGTTTTTTGCCGAGGGACTGACCCTAGTGGACGACCGAGTTTATGTACTGACATGGCGGGCTCGACGCTTGTTGGTACTCGATAGCGAAACGCTCACGCCCGTGGGTGAAATCCGGCTGGCCACCGAAGGTTGGGGCGTAACCCACTCTGGTAATCGCCTTTACTATTCCGACGGCAGCGATCGCCTCTACACCGCGGACCTCACCTCGGGCGGCGACCTCGAAGCGATTTCAGTCACTCTCGATGGAAAACCTCTCAGAAACCTGAATGAGCTTGAATGGGTAGATGGTGAAATTTGGGCCAATGTTTGGCTGCAGGACCGTATTGTTCGAATCGACCCCATCACAGGACGGGTTACAGGCGATATTGATCTGTCTGGGGTATTTCCACCATCGACAAGACCCAAAGGCGCCGATGTTTTAAACGGCATTGCTCGCGACCCGGTATCGGGCGACATCTGGGTCACGGGTAAACGCTGGCCTTGGATTTTCCGAATCGAGCTTGAAAAGCGCGGCTGACAGCCCCATTTCTAACCCATAGCCCGTTACAATAGGGTCCTCATTCACCTGTACCCACGACACCTCGTTCTGGAGTCCCATGCCCGCGACCCAACCCGCCGCCGTAGCCAGCTTTGAATTAATTCGCCGCGCTCCCATCGACGCACTTAACCTACACGTTGAGGAGTATCGGCACCCCGAAACCGGCGCCATCCATTTGCACCTTGCGTCCGAAAGTGCCGAAAACGTGTTTGCCGTAGCATTGCGCACAGTACCCGAGGACTCCACTGGCGTAGCGCATATTTTGGAACACACGGTCTTGTGTGGCAGCGAGCGCTACCCCGTTCGCGACCCCTTCTTCATGATGCTTCGTCGCTCGCTAAACACCTTCATGAACGCCTTCACAAGCTCTGACTGGACCGCCTACCCCTTTGCCAGCCAAAACCGCAAAGACTTTAGCAATCTACTGTCGGTCTACCTTGATGCGGTGTTTTTCTCGCGCCTGGATCCTTTAGATTTCGCCCAAGAAGGACACCGAGTAGAGTTTGAGCAGGGAGATAACGGCGAATCGCTGGTCTACAAAGGGGTTGTTTTCAATGAAATGAAGGGCGCCATGTCCTCCATTTCGTCGGTGCTGTGGGATCGACTGTGCTTTGAACTCTTTCCGTCGAACACCTACCACTTCAATAGCGGCGGCGATCCTGAGGTCATCCCCGACCTGAGTTATCAGCAGCTGAAATCGTTCTACGACACCCATTACCACCCCAGTAATGCGATTTTCATGACCTTTGGGGATATTCCCGCGCAGGAGCACCAAGCGGCCTTTGAATCTCAGGTTCTCTCGCGCTTCACGCGCTCAGAAGCCGTCATCGAAGTGGGTTTGGAAACTCAGTTCGATGCCCCGCGAACAGCCCGTCACAGTTACGCCTTGGATGGCAGTGAGGACACTACCGGCAAAAGCCACCACATCCTGGGTTGGAAGCTGGGAGAGAGCGCCGATCTCACGGCCATGCTCGAGGCACAACTGCTATCGGCGGTACTCATGGAGAACAGTGCGTCTCCGCTGATGAAATACTTAGAGACAAACACTCTGGGCACATCCCCCTCACCACTTTGCGGCGTAGAAGAATCCATACGGGAAATGGTGTTTTGTTGTGGCATAGAGGGCAGTGAGCCCGAGCGAGCCGAGGAGTTTGAGCAAGAGGTGCTAGCCTTATTAGAGAAGGTGGCTGCAGAGGGAATTAGCAGCGAGCGCCTTACCGCGATCTTGCACCAAATTGAATTACACCAGCGAGAAATCACTGGCGACGGCATGCCCTACGGGCTCAATTTGATTCTTCGAGCGCTCAGCGCCGCCACCCATCGAGGTGATGCTGTAGCCGCACTGGACTTGGATCCAGTGCTTTCCGAAATACGCTCTCGATGTGAGAGCCCGGATTACATCCCCAATCTTATTCGACAATTGCTACTAGAAAATCCACACCGCATCACCCTCACTGTGGTGCCCGACACCGGATTATCAGCACAGCGTCGCGATCGTGAGCACGCCAAACTAGCCCAAATTGAGCAGTCTCTGAGTGACCAAGAGCGCTCCAATGTCATCGATTTGGCAGCAAAGTTAATGGAAAGACAAGCTCAGGAGGATGATCCTGACATTCTTCCGCGGGTAGAGCTGAGCGACATTCCTAGCACCCTGCCCGAACCCGCATCTCGTCGAAGTCAATTAGGGCGTGTTGATAGCCATGCCTACCTGACCGGCACTAACGGCTTGGTTTACCAGCAGTGGCTTCGTCCTCTACCCCAACTCAATGAACAGCAGCGGGAAAAATTGCCGTTGGTTACCGGTCTGTTGGGCGAAGTGGGTATTGGTAATGCCGACTACTTAGCCATTCAAGACCGTCAATCCGCCACCGTCGGCGCCATTGGTGCCGCCAGCCTGACACGTGGTGGACGCGATGACGTGCAAGCTTGCCAAGGCTTTTTCTTATTGTCGTCAAAGGCGCTGGCCAACCATGCTGACGAACAAATAGCCCTTATGCGCGATACCCTTGAAGGCGCCCGCTTTGATGAGCGTGCCCGCATTAAAGAGCTAATTAGTCAGATACGCGCGCGTCGAGACCAGTCCATTACGGGCAATGGTCATAGCCTCGCCATGACAGCCGCCACAGCAGGAATGAGCCCCTTAGCGAAGGCAAGTCATGAGCAGGGGGGGCTGGAGGGCATACGCCGGTTACGGCTCTGGGACGATGCGAATCGAGACGATAGCGCCCTCGATGCACTGTTGGTTCAGTTGCAGGAGATCAAATCTGCGGTGTGCCATAGCGCGGCTTGGCAGCTCGCCGTGATTGCGGATGCCGAGCCGCTGGATCGTGTCGAACGCGCGGCGGCGGACGCTCTCAATAGCGTAGCTCAGGCGGGCATAGAGACTCTATGGGCGCCCGAAGCTATTCGCACAGGTGTACAGGAATACTGGGTTGCCAATACCCAGGTTAATTTCTGCGCTCGGGCGTTTCCCACTGTTCCTTCAGGCCACCCCGACGCGCCACTCCTGTCGGTACTCGCGGCGGTACTGCGAAACGGTTACCTGCACCGCGCTATCCGCGAACAAGGCGGGGCCTATGGCGGCGGCGCCTCCCACGATGCCAATATCGGTGCCTTTCGCTTTTTCTCCTATCGCGACCCGCGTCTGGGTGGCACGCTTGACGACTTTGAGGCCGCGGTACGCTGGTTTGTCGAGAACACCCACGAACATCGCGTTGTCGAAGAAGCGATTTTGGGTGTCATTGGCGCCATGGATAAACCAGCCTCGCCGGCTGGAGAAGCTAAAAAGCACTTTCATGAGGCGCTATTTGAACGTACTCGTGACCAGCGCGAGGCATTCCGCGCGGCGGTTGTAGCCGCCACCCTGGAAGACTTAAAAAGAGTTGCCCAGACCTATCTATTGCAAGGAAATGCCAGCACTGCTGTTATCACCAGTGCCGAGACAGCCGCAAAGGAAAGCGCTTTGTTAACAGAGCTCGGACTGCAACGGCGTGAACTACTCTAGAAGAACGCCACGGATGTTGAGCAGGATTAGGGGTTGACCAACTCAAGAATGACCCCAAAACCTGCCCTATCTTGCCAGCGCGCTAACAGAACCTCTGTGTCAATCCAAAGAAAACCTCGGGCTGGATCAAAAATCTGAGACCACTTGGCCCCCAAGTGTTGCACCAGTACGTAATGTTGAGTGGGCTTTAGGAGGCGCAATAAGACTGGAAAGGCGCGTTCACGTAAAGTCGACGCATCAAGACGGCCGACAACACTTTCAAAGCCCAGCAGTTCAAGCCCCCGTGCCAGTTGCGCCAAACTGGCTCCGCTGCGGTGGTGCCTGGGATCCCGCGCCATGAGGTTGCTAACATCCGCCTCACCGAGGTGGATATCGTGACTGAGCGCCAACCATCGAGCCACCGCCGACGCGCCACAGCTGTCAGCGTGCTGCTGAAGCGGCACAGGCTGCCAGGGTGTCATCATATCTTCAGCGCCGGCATCAACGCCCACCAGTAAAAGCAGCAGTAACACAGGGTTTGGGATGCACCGGTTCATTCCTCGCTATTGCCAAGTAGGGTAAGCGCTCGCTTGGCGGAGCGCTCCGCCCACAATACCAATAGCGTGACGCCGGAAAAATACAGGGTCAGCACAGGCCCAAACCGCCACTGCCAATCAGCCCAGTGTGTTACCACAAACACCAATACCGTCCAGTAAAACAGTGCGGGGAAAAACGCTAAACACCAGTGCTTATCAAGAAAAGCTCGCCGCCGATTGGCGGCAAGCTTCTCCCGAAGGCGTGCAACGGGATTCACGTTGTGGGGTTTAGTCGATGGCATAGTTACCTGCCGGCTCTTGTGTGGCGTAGTAGGGAACATAAACGCCCCAGTACATACCCATCAGCGCCAAATCAACCGAAGTGATACCCAGCGCAAGCGCTAAGGGTCCAAAACCGGCCCGCAGGGTTTCTGCCTCAAGGGGATCTATGGGGTGATATTGACCCATGACAACCTTTGACGAGATTGTCTCGGTGGCGGGATGAGGCAACGGTTCGTTAGCACTGGCAACGCCTGCATGCAGGGCTAGTACCAACGCGGTACAGGAAAGAGCTCGACCACTCAGCGGTAAATTTTTTAGGTTCATCTTGGGACCTCCATGTCTCCGGAAAACCAGGCGGCCTTCTGCCGCGCGGGAATCTTTGCAGATTCACAATAAAGACTACGACTGGGGGGCTTGTAGAGACAGCGCAAAACACACCACAATCCATCTCCGAACAAACACCACCTCTTTTGGGAGAACAACATCATGTTTGTCAGACGTATCGCGGGCGCTCTCGGCGCAGAAATCGAGGGCATCGATCTCAATCAGCCCTTGGGCGACGATTTGCGTGTTGCAATACGTGATCTCCTCAACGAACACGAAGTGTTGTTCTTTCGCAAGCAAGCCATCGCCCCTACCACCCAACGCGATCTGGCTGCCATCTTCGGCCCGCTGCAAACCCACCCTGCCTATGGCACGGTCGAAGGCATTCCCGAAGTGATGATTCTCGAGAGTACCCGGGAAAAGCCTTCAAAAATTGAAGTCTGGCACTCCGATATGACCTTTCGTCAGCACCCCCCCTCGGTCACCGTTCTGCGAGGCTTGGTGATCCCAGAAGTTGGCGGCGATACCCTGTGGTCTAGCATGACCGCGGCCTATGACGGGCTCTCTACGGGCATGAAGCAATACCTTGATGGTCTAATTGCTATTCACGATTTCAGTCATGGTTTCAAAGAAAGCCTCGCTGAGCCAGGTGGACGAGAACGGCTGGCCGATGCCGTGGCGGCCAACCCGCCAGTGCGACATCCCGTGATTCAAACCCATCCAGAAACCGGCAAAAAGGTTCTATTCGTCAACGCCCTATTCACCACGCATATTGAGGGTCTACCGAGTTTAGAGTCGGCAGAGGTGCTGCGGTTTTTGTACGCCCACGCCGCCACACCCGAATTTACCTGCCGTTTCAATTGGCAGCCCGACAGCATTGCCATCTGGGATAACCGCAGCACCCAACACAAGCCGGTAAATGACTTTTTCCCTGCCACTCGGCGTCACCATCGGGTCGTCAGCGAGGGAGATATGCCCTATTGAATGGCTGTTGAGCTGTCCTGGCGAGGCGCCGTAAGACGATCGTTTATGTGTCTAGTGGTGGTGGTCAGTCAGCGGTTGATGTCATTGAGGTACTCGGTCAGCTCCCGCTTGACCAGCGGCGCGTAGAGATAGAGCGCGAGGATATTGGGTACGGCGATGAGGAAGACCATGGCGTCGGAAAAATCCAGCACAGCGCCCAACTGCAACATGGCACCCAGCGCAATGAATCCGCAAAAGACGAGCTGAAAGCTCAGTACACGCAGACGCCCCTCGCCCACCAGATAGGTCCAACCCTTGAGGCCGTAATAGGACCAAGCGAGCGCGGTAGAAAAAGCGAATAGCAACGCGGCCACCGCTACCACGTAGGGCGCCCACGCAAAATGCCATGCAAACGCCGCGCTGGTGAGTTCAATGCCCGCCAGCTCACTTCCCAACATACCCTGGGGTACCGCGGTAGTTAGGATCACAAGAGAACTAAGCGTACACACCACAACGGTATCAATGAAAGGCTCTAGCAGGGACACCAATCCTTCGGAGGCGGCCCGCTCGGTCTGCACCGCCGAATGCGCAATAGATGCCGAACCCAGACCGGCCTCGTTAGAAAACAAGGCACGCTGAAAACCAATAATTACAGCTCCCAACGCACCACCCGACGCCGCTTGGGCGCTGAACGCGGCCTCCCAAACGGAAACCAGTGCAGGACCTATGTAGGCGTGACTGCGGATAATCACCACCATAGCTGCCAAGGCGTAGAGAACTGCCATCACCGGCACTAAGACACCAGCCACACGGGCTATAGACCGGATGCCGCCAATGATCACAGCCGCTACGACTGCGGCCAGCAAAAGACCAAAGAGCCAGCCCTGTCCCTGTAAAAACGAGGATTCTCCGCCCGTGATTACTAACATTTGGGCATAGGCTTGATTGGATTGGAACATGTTGCCGATGCCCAAACAGCCAATCACCAGCGCAAGCGCATAAAAACTGCCCATCAAGCGACCGAGGCGCGGCCAATGTCGATCACGAAAGTAGGCCTCTAGGTAATACATGGGGCCACCTGATACCGAGCCATCGCTATGGTGTCGACGAAAATGCACACCGAGGGTGCATTCGACCAACTTGGTTGACATAGACAATAGACCTGCCACGAACAGCCAAAATGCTGCACCCGGCCCGCCCAGACTGAGCGCCACGGCCACACCACCGATGTTACCCACCCCCACGGTGCCCGATACCGCGGTAGCTAAAGCCTTAAAATGACTGATCTCTCCGCGGGCAGCGGGGTCATCAAAATCACCCCGAACATGGCGAAGAGCCAGCCAAAAAGCCCGGATATTGATAAACCGAAAGTAGATCGTAAAAAATACGGCTGCCACCGCCAACCAGAGAACAATCAGGGGTAGCTGACTCCCCGCTACGGGGATCGCGGTAAATACCCATGCTGAGAACGCTTTAGCAGCTGGCCCAAAAACACTCTCAACCCAAGCATCGGGACTCATACGCGAAGCACCGCCGCCCGCATTACTTGCGCGTAGCTCGTAAAACTTGGTACCCCCTCGAGGAAACCGCGTTCAGTGAGAAGTGCTCTAAACGCCTTCAGTCGATAACAGGGCACCGAGGCCATCAGGTGGTGTTCCATATGAAAATTGACAAAGCTCGGGGCTATCAGTACCCGCTGCCACCAGGGCGCATCCACCGTACGTGTATTCAGCCGCGGATCCAAATCGTAGAGGTCTGGCACCGCAGCGTGCTCGGCTACTTGGCGCAAACGAATAACTAACATGTAGGTAGTCAAAAAAGTGCCTAGCCAGAGCCAATAGGTCCAACCGATACCCATCAACCAAAGCACGCCGGCGAGGACAAGCTGAGCAGCTATCTGTGCAGGTAACACTGACCGCCCTCGCCCAGCTTCGTTGCCCAAAATATCGGTGGCACCCCGAAACAGCCCAGCCAACAATTTTAGACCCGTCTGACCAGTTAGATCTCTGAAAACCTTGCGCCGAAAGCTAGCCACCGGTACCGGATAGGCTGCGTAATTTGGCAGATCAGGATCTTCGCGACTTCCAGCCTTTTTGTGATGTTCGCGGTGACCACGGGCATAACTTTCTAAATCACCGAAGGTTGGCAGCGCACAGAGCCACTGACCAACCCAATGGTTGAGCGCCGCGCGCCGAAACAACGTGCCGTGTCCTGCTTCGTGCATCAATACAGCCAAACTTAACTGGCGCCCTGGCAATACCAGAAACACCAGTAAGACGCTCCACCACGCCGGATACAGACCCGCCAACCCCAGCAGACCAAAAATGACCAGCCAAGTAGTCAATACCATCACCGCAGCACGAAAATCGCTGCGCGCCGTCAGTCGATCTCGCTCCTCGGAGCTCAAAATATCTATGACACGAGTCGCTGGCGATACTGGCGCAGTTGACATGTCTGATCCTCCCCAAAAGACAGCGTGCAAGGCTTGATTGTTAAGCCGTAAGCGGAGATGCTCCCCGCCATGGTTTTAAGGGCTTCAGTCTAAAGTGAAATCCACTCTGATAACACTCACCGAGGATATTGAAATCGCCCGGCACAGCTGGCTGCGCGAGCCCAGTTGGCAATACCTGCAGCAATGCCACATGGCACTAACGCAGCTTTGCAAGTGTCTGCGCGCACTGGAAGACACAGCCGCCCTAACCCATGAAAAGCGATGGCAAAAAATAGCCGGTGACCTTGAACCGCTGCTTCATTGCTATGCCCTAGTTGAGCGGTTGCAACGGAATACTTCCCCAGAACTGTTGGACAAATTGGCCCATCCTCTGGCTGCGCTCATGCTGGAACCCCAAGAGCTGGCGCAAAAACGATTTGATAGCGACAAATGGCGCCGTCTCCGAGGTTGGTGGCGCGGATTTTTGGACACACTGGAATCTGGTCCAGCCGGTGAGAATTCGGAGGGAAATCTGGCCAAGGCCGTTCATCGTCTTTTCAAGTACCGCGACCGGGTTTGTAAGGAGAACTCGCAGAAGAGCTGGCACAAGCTGCGACAGGCCACGATTCAACTGGAGGAACAACTGCGCAGAGAAGAGCCCGCTCAAACGGATCAACAGGACGGACTGCTGCAGGCCTGCCAGGCACTCAACGAGTCACTCAGCACTTGGTATTGGCTGCAAGCACAGATTCCATTGATCAAATCGCTCAGAAAAAGTCCGCAGGTTCAGGATGGCAATAAAGTCATGGCCCTGCTGGATCGACAGCTCGACCTTATTAATGCTGAATGTCACATACTGTTAGAGGACTGTCGCGAG
>CAYPPU010000022.1:33380-35309 GCA_964412695.1 uncultured Alteromonadaceae bacterium
CAAAGCCTAGGGGCAGACGGCGTGCCTGGCGGAGAAGGTGAAAACGCGGACATCAAGTCCACGTACGAGCGCTACTTTAAACACATCGACGGCTTGTGATCCGAGCTGAATACAGCTTAAGAAGCCGACCGCTAACGCCGTCGGCTTTTTTGTTGGTTTTCGCTCTGAACAGGTGACGGCTGTCGTTAGAGCGGAAACAACCGAGGAATTAGCACCAATACCGTAACCGAGTACGCCAGAGAGACTGGCCATCCAAAGCGCCAATAGTCGCGGCGTGCATAGCCACCTAAGTTTTGCACCATTAAATTAGTGGTGTAGCCAAACGGCGTCAAAAAAGAAGCGCTCGCACCAAAAGCAACCGCCATAACAAATGCCATCGGATCGACACCCATATCCAGTGCCGTCGCGTAGGCTAACGGAAACATTAGCGCCGCCGCCGCATTGTTGGTCATCAGCTCAGTTAGCATCAGCGTCAGTAAATAAATTGCCACCAAGGCCCAAAGCCCGGGTACACCTACCAAGATGGGCTCAAGCGCCTGTAACAACGACTTGACTAGCCCGGTATCCGTCATCGCCTGAGATAACACCAGCGCCGATGTCACAATGAGCCACATATCAAAGGGAAACCGCCGCCTCAGCTCTCTACCTACGAGTACCCCCAGAACTAGCATAACCGCCAAAATAAACACCAAACCTTTGATCAACGCTAGCTGACCCAGAGCAGCCAGCGCCACCGCACCAAAGAGCGCGAGAGTAATAAAGAGGCTGACGCCCAAGGGCAGCTTGGCACCCTCGATGCGATCATCCACTACCATAAAATTTCGGCGTAAATTACTGCGTGCTAGAAAATCAGGGCCGGTTGCCAGCATCATGGAGTCACCCGCTTGCAACACTAGCGAGCCCAACTGCCCTGACAAACGCTGACCGCCACGCTTGACACCCACCACCGCCGCATCAAAGCGCGCTCGAAACCCAGAATCTTTAAGTGTACGCCCCACCACCGACGCACCGGGCAGGAGAACGACCTCGGTCATGTTACTGCTCATCAAGCCCTCGTCTACAGCATAGAGCTTTAGACCATCAAAGCGATCGAGCTTACTGACTTTGCTCACGTCTCCAGAAAAAATCAGCTTGTCATGAGCCTGCAGTCGATCAGAGGGCGCTACCGGTGATATCAGATTACCGTTACGCACAATCTCCACCAAAAACAGCTCACCCAACTCTCTAAGACCGTTCTCAAACACGCTATTGCCAATCATGGCCGAACCTGGTTGCACCTCAGCCTCTACCAGATAATCCTCGATGACCAAATCGGACTCACCATGATCAGGTAAACGCTGACGTGCTATAACCATGATCACAATACCGGCTATAGCTGCTGGCAATGCCACCGGCAGAAAGGCAAAAAAGGCGATGCCCTCGCCACTCACGTCCTGCAGAAAGCTGCTGACAATTAAATTAGTCGAGGTACCAATTAAGGTGAGCGTACCGCCTAGAATCGCCGCGTAGGAAAGCGGTAGTAGCAAACGACTGGCAGCGTGATGCCGATTCTTACGGACCGAAGTGGCAAGCGTTGTCACCACTGCCGTGTTGTTCACAAACGCTGAAAACGCCGCGGTAATGATGGCCAGCCGCGAGATAGAGGTGGCAAGCGAGGGCACGATCAAGCGCTGAGAGAGGCCTGACAGCCAGGGCAAACGCTCTAAACCCACAGACACCAATATCAGTAGTATCAGCGTGATGAGGCCCTGATTGGTGGCCTTGGATAACAACACCTGCTCATCGACAACACCTGACAAATAGCAGGCCAACATCGCAGCGGCAAATAACCATGAACTCCGCCAGCGCGACAACAATAGCGCTGCTATGAGCGAAACAACGATGACACCAACGAACAACTGATCCATAACAACCGACAACAGTAATGAT
>CAYPPU010000022.1:35409-37730 GCA_964412695.1 uncultured Alteromonadaceae bacterium
AACAACGATGACACCAACGAACAACTGATCCATAACAACCGACAACAGTAATGATAACCCTAAGGATACGCGCCGCATGGGCGTGGGGACAACGCGTAATCACACCAAAATGGGCATCCCCCCACCTATGGACCCACGAGAATTCTCCCACCCTGGCTTAAAATGCAGCGCTTCCGGATCTCGTCACAAAGACAAGCGCGCCAGGACGTGCACACTAAAAACCACAGGGGGCATCTGCTATGAGCGATTGCTGCTCTAGCCGATGTCAAACCTCCACTCTGGACCACCCTGCCCTTCCCACTTTTATGGGGCTCGATACTCCAGTGTAGATCTCGACAGCGGGCGGCCGCAGGCCTTCATGAAAGGGTGTCAGGCTGGAGCCTTGCCCTCAGGAAAGTGGTGATGGACGTCTCGCTGCGGAAAGGGAATCTCAATCCCTTCGGCGTCAAAGCGTAACTTTACCGCCTTGGTGAGCTGCCAGTGAGTGTCCCAATAGTCGGCGGTTTTAACCCAAGGCCGACAAATAAAATCGACAGAGCTCTCACCGAGATGATGTAGCCTAATGATGGGTTCAGGACTAGGTAATACTGTCGGGCACTCATCGACCAGCTCTTTTAAGATTGCCTCAGCGCGCTCGATATCCGCAGAGTAGCTGATACCAAATACCAGATCGACGCGTCGCGCATGCTGTCCGGTGTAGTTGTTAATCACACTGCCCCAAATTTTACTGTTGGGCACTACCAATAATTTGTTATCGCTGGTGGTAATAGTGGTCGACACAATGTTCATGTTTTTGACAGTACCTTGGACACCAGCGACCTCAACAAAATCATCGGTATCAAAAGGTCGGTAAGCCAAAATCATTGCCCCAGCCGCAAAATTTCCCAGCGTATCTTGTAAAGCAAAACCAATGATAAAGCCGGCCACCCCTAGCCCTGCCAACATGGGCGCGAGTGATATGCCCACCTGATGGAGTGCCACCAGCACACCCACGGTAATAACGACCCCACCCGAGATGGAAACGGCCACATCGCGTAATAACACCGACACCCTTGATCCGCGGCTCTCCAAAGCACGGCGCACCGCAGCACGGGTAAAGCGCGCGATGATGCGCGTGACCACCAAAATACCCAGTAACAGCAGTAACGAGACAACAGTATCGACTGCATTTTCTCGCAGCCATTTCTGCAGGCTTTTCAGCACCTCCTTTAGAATATCGTCTAGCACTTTCGCATCGAGCATTGATACCGATACCGAACCGCTTTGCTTAAGCAACAGCGCACGCACTGCTGAGGAGTCCAAGTCCATGCGCGTCATTAACTTTGCAACCCGCTGAAGCTGCTGTGATGCCCATTGTATGCGCTGACTCTGGAGTTGCAGCGCGCCAATAATCTCTGCGTTTTCCGTGACGAGCCGTTGTTGCTCTAACAGGGCTGTTCGCAACCGACCTCGAAACTGAATATCGCCCATTAGTACTTCAGCATAAGCTGTAACGCTGCGCCTTACCGCTTGGTCTAAGTCGTCTGTGTTTATCTGCAGCGAACGACGTGCATCAATTAAATCGGCATTTAACTCCAATATAAGCAGTCTTTGCTCGGAAACCGTTAGGTACAACACCTGACGGAGAATAGCCTCTGTACCTATTAACCGTTCAGACGCATTAGCCAGCTCAGTAACCGCGCGCTCCAAAATCTCAATACGGCTCGTAAAGTAGGCGTCTTGTGTTGCGTGGCGGGCATCGAGCGCCTCAATAAGCTCTAACTGCCCAGCGCTGTTATCACCGGCCGCAGACGCCTGCTCGGTTATGGTAACCAGACGTTTTAACAGCTCTAGCGTTCGCTCATTGAGACGGTGCCGTGATATCGAATCCTGTGACACCTCGCTGTCACTACTCTGAGAATAGAGTAGCTCAGCCAGTGACGCGACATCGGCAAGCTGCTGATCAAGTTGCCTGAGCTGAACAAGCAGCGAAGACTCATCCGCAACGGTTTCTTGCGCATGCACCGACAAAACATAAGATGCTAGCGCCCATATGATGAGCCTTACTACAAGCGCTTGCGCTGCTCTTGAAACTCCGATAACACTCATATGTACACCCTATTTGGTCACTGATTCGGCTCTATCAGTCCAAGCACCATCGGCCCTTGTTAGCAAAGGGATACCACTGAACTGCCCTCTCTGTTATATCCCGTGCATAAATAACGGCAACCACGGTCAGCGCAGCAGGTTGGGCGACTTCCGTCGGGCCCTGACAGCGGTGGCCAATTCACCCAGTAACGCCTCTGTTGTTACCCAATCCATACACGGATCAGTAATACTCT
>CAYPPU010000023.1:0-35034 GCA_964412695.1 uncultured Alteromonadaceae bacterium
AACAGTGTGGATTTGCCGGCGTTGGTGTATCCCACCAGTGACACCAGCGGAATGTCGGCCCGCTCCCGCGAGCGACGGCCCTGGCTGCGCTGGGCGCGGACACGATCCAATCGGGATTCGATGGCGGTGATTCGAGCTCGGAGTAAACGTCGGTCGCTTTCCAGCTGGGTCTCCCCGGGACCGCGCAATCCAATGCCGCCCTTTTGCCGCTCCAAGTGGGTCCAGCCCCGTATCAGCCGGGTGCTCATGTGGCGCAGTTGTGCCAACTCGACTTGCAACTTACCCTCGTGGGTACGCGCTCGTTGGGCAAAGATATCCAAGATAAGTCCCGTTCTGGCAATCACCCGGCACTCCAAGTACCGCTCAATATTGCGCTCTTGACTGGGTGTGAGCGGATGATTAAAGACCACCAATTCCGCATCGTTGGCGATTTTGGCGTCGCGGATCTCCTCGAGCTTGCCCTCACCGACAAAGAATTTTGCCATCGGCGCGCGTCGCTTACCGGTAACCAAGGCTACCGGTTCACCGCCAGCCGATCGCACTAATTCCTCAAACTCTTGAAGATCAGCGGGCGGCTTGCCGTCATCTAAGGTCATCTGAACCAGCAGGACGCGCTCGCCACCCTCATGACGCTCAAACAAAAACTGGCTCACCGGAGGCCTCCGGCAAGCGCGGATATCAAGACATTGGGGTTACGCAGGGGGGTGGTCGACGCGGACTCAGTCCGCTGCCGGCGCCTCCGCCTCGTCCGGTGCTTCCAGCGGAATGCGAACATTACGCGAGGGAACCACCGTCGAAATGGCGTGCTTGTAAACCATTTGTGAGACCGTGTTCTTCAATAACACGACGAACTGATCAAAGGATTCAATCTGGCCTTGTAGCTTGATGCCGTTGACCAAGTAGATGGATACCGGAACACGCTCCTTTCGCAACGCATTCAGGTAAGGGTCTTGTAGCGTATGCCCTTTTGACATGGAAACTCCTTACAGCTTCACTGCTTAATTCACGCCGCAAAAAACAAGGCGGCCATTCGCCCGCGTCCATGCGCGGGGTCGCGATTCTACCCCTTTGACCCCGCAAAATCGAGTGAGTTCCCCGCTCAGTGCTGCAGAAAGGCTCCGATCGCCGCCAAAACCTGAGCGTCCTCATGCAAGGTCACTGTCGACTTTATGCCACCTAGGGCATTCGCTAGGTTAGTCATGGACCCGCGGTCGCAAGCGACGCTTTGTAACACCCCGGCGGCATCGGTGAGTAACCAACACAACCCCGGCCAGCTTCTCAACCCGGTCAGTTGTCGCTTGGCCAGTTGTCGCGTGGCCGCAATAGCCTGTGCGGCAGCCGCATCGAGCGACGTTTCACCCGCGAGGTGGCGCCAAAGCTGTCGGTAGCCCACAGCGCGGATCGAGGGCAGCTCAATGTGGAGATCCGATCGCCCATACAAGGTACGCACCTCGTCGAGCAACCCCTCGGCCAGCATGGCTTCAAAACGCGATTCAATCCGCTCATGCAGAACGGCGCGGTCTTCTGGACAAATCGCTATGGGCAATACTTGACCTGAGATCGCCGCTTTAGCCGAGCCCTGTTGCCAATCACTCAAGGGACGCCCGGTCATACGCCACACTTCCAGCCCGCGACTGATGCGTTGACTGTGGTTGGGGTGTAATCGCGCCGCCAATACCGGGTCTACCTCGGCTAACTCGGCATGCATGGCGGGCCAGCCGCGTTCCTTGGCCTCGCCCTCCACGGCCGCCCGAATCGCCAGGTCAGACGCGGGTATGTCATCCAATCCGAGTAACAATGCGCGGTAATACAGGAGGGTGCCTCCCACCAAAATAGGCACACGGTTCCGCCCGCGAATAGCGTCAATCGCCGCCGCCGCGTCGCGGGTAAAGTCTGCCGCACTGTAGCTGTTTGCGGGATCGCGCAGATCGATCAAATGATGAGGATAGGTGGGTTTAGCGGCGCCAATATCCAAGCCTCGGTAAACCAGCGCGGAATCCACTGATACCAGTTCACCGTCGAAACGCTCTGCCAAAGCAATCGCTAAATCGGTCTTACCTGCCGCGGTGGGCCCCATGATGCACAGCAGGGGCTGTTCGACCACCTTACTGTCCCCTCAAAAATAGCTTATCCAGCTCCGACAGCGACAGCTGAACCCAGGTAGGTCGACCGTGATTACACTGCCCCGAGCGCTCAGTAATCTCCATATCGCGCAACAAGCTATTCATTTCCGGAATGGTCAGCCGGCGATTAGCCCGCACCGAACCGTGGCAGGCCATGGTCGCCAATATCTCATCGTGGTGAGCCGCTAGCCGATCCGAACTGCCAAATCGTGCCAGATCCGCCAACACGTCGCGCAGTAGAGACTCGACGTCGGCACCAGACAAGGCCACGGGAATTTCCCTAACTACCAGCTGTTCCTCGCCAGCCACATCGACGCGCAAACCCAGCGCCTCGAGCGCAGCAGACGCCTCGCTCGCCAATCCCACCTCTTTGGCCGATACCGCCATAGCCAGCGGCACTAACAGTGGCTGCGTGGCCACGCCACTGTCATCCCGAGCAGCCTTTAGACGCTCATAGGTAATTCGCTCGTGAGCGGCATGCATGTCGACCAATACCATGCCAGCGGCGTTTTCAGCCAGGATAAACACCCCATGCACTTGAGCCAGCGCAAACCCCAGGGGCGGAATCTCAGCGTCGTCGGCCTCTGCCACAGACTGCAGGGAGTGCGTCACGGCGCTGCCCATAGTCGGCAGAGTTGCCGGTCTGTAGAGTGCCTCAAGTGATGCCTGCTGAGACGCAAAGCGGCCTGACGTAGCACCAGGGACACCCAGTGGCATCGCTCCTTGGCTGCGTATTTCATAGCTGGGCACGGCGAAAGCCACACTCAAGGCTGGCGTGGGGCTAGTCTCACCAGGACGCACATCTGCCAAATCGCGATTCAGTGTACTGAAAATAAATCCGTGCACCTCACGGGCATCGCGAAAACGCACTTCGTGTTTGGTGGGGTGTACATTGACGTCAACCTGGGCCGGGTCCAAGTCCAGAAACAAGGCGTAAGCCGGGTGTCGACCGTGAAACAGCACATCGCGATAGGCCTGACGGATAGCATGGGTAACCAATTTGTCGCGAATCACCCGACCGTTCACAAAAAAGTACTGTAAATCGGCCTGGCTGCGGGAAAACGTGGGCAACCCGACCCAGCCTCGCAATGACAAACTGCCGGCCACCCTCGATAGTGGCAGGGCTTGTTCCATAAAACCTTGCCCCAAAATCCCCGCGACCCGACGCTCCTCGCCACTGGCATCGTCGGCACCGGTTAAATTGTGAATGGCCTTGCCATTGTGTCGCAGCGTAAAAGACACATTGGGGTTCGCAAGCGCCTGCCGCTTCACCACCTCCTCAACATGGCCAAATTCGGTTTTTTCTGTGCGCAGAAATTTGCGCCGCGCCGGGGTGTTGTAAAACAAATCGCGCACTTCGAGCGTGGTGCCCTTGGGGTGTGGCGCCGGCGACAGAGTGACGGCCATATCACGACCCTCGCTGCTGGCCATGGTGCCGCGACTGGACTCATCGCCACTGTTTGATGTCAGGGTTAAGCGAGACACCGACGCCATGGACGCCAATGCCTCACCGCGAAAACCCAAGGTCATTACCGCTTCTAGGTCATCAATGCTGGCGATTTTGGAGGTGGCGTGGCGCGCTAGGGCCAACGCCAAATCATCAGGATCAATACCCGAACCGTTATCGCGGATTCGAATGAGCTTGCTACCACCGGCTTCAATATCGATATCAATGCGCGAAGCACCCGCATCCAAGCTGTTTTCTACTGCCTCTTTCACCACCGAGGCCGGACGCTCGACCACCTCGCCGGCAGCGATTTGGTTTGCCAGGCGAGCGTCCAAGCTATGAATGCGGCGACTGGTCATAGTCTCAGGGAATGACGAGCGTCTGGCCGACACGAATGGTATTGCTGCTCAGGCCATTAGCCGCTTTTAGGGCGCGCACGGAAACACCGTACTGGGCGGCGATGTCCGACAGGGTATCGCCTTTACGCACAACGACTTCCTGCCCATTTTGAGAACGCTGCCAAGCAAATAGGGTGCCGGCTGGGGGGTGCGTGGTAAACCAATCCTGAATGCCGCGATGAATTGCCCGCGCCATTTTGTCTTGATAGTCCTCGGTGTTGAGTAAACGCGCTTCTTGGGGATTCGAGATAAATCCAGTTTCTACCAAGATTGAGGGGATATCGGGGCTCTTGAGTACAGCAAAGGCCGCTTGCTCAACTTTCTTTTTATGCAGCTTGGCGACGTTGTCAATCCGTGCAAGCACCTCACCACCGAGACTCAAGCTAGTGTCCAAGGTCGCGGTCATGGACAGATCAGTCAGCACCCCCGCTAATACATCGTCCTTGTCGGAGAGCGTGACCCCACCCACCAAGTCCGCCGCGTTTTCACGGTCGGCTAAGTATTGGGCCGTGGTCGAGGTGGCGCCACGAAGTGAAAGTGCGTACACCGACGCGCCTCGAGCTGAAGGTTCGCGAAAGGCGTCGGCGTGAATCGATACAAAAACATCAGCCTCGTAATCGTGGGCCAATTTTCGGCGGCCTTTTAGACTGACGTAGTAATCACCCTCCCGTGTCATGACCGGACGAAACCCGGGGGTCGACGTCAGTAAAGATTGCAGCTTTCGGGCAATACCCAACACCACACGTTTTTCTTTGAGCTTGCCGGGTCCGGAAGCTCCGGGATCCTCACCACCATGCCCCGCGTCTATAGCGACTACCACGTCGCGACGCCCCGCTAGCTGTTCAATACTCTTAACCGCCGCCTGCTCAGCACGATTCTCGGTGTCGAACAAATCGACCACCAAACGGCTGTCGGTTTTTTCGGTAGCAGGGAGTGGAAAACTTTTAGGTCTCACCGCCGCGGACAGATCAAACACCACCCGGAGATCTTTGCCCTTGCGAATCCCCGTGCGAATTCGCGAAATCGGGGACCCCTCAAGCTCGAGTGAATCAAGGGCCGCCGCCATACGGGTGTCCGCAATATCAACCACCAGCCGGCGCGGGTTATCCAATTGCAATAAGCTGTGCTCGACATCGCCCGAGAGATCAAATACCACCCGAGTATGATCGGGCGCCCGCCACAACCGCACATCCACCACCTCCACCGCCGCGCTAAGTCGCACAGCAAAGAGCAAGCAACAGCCGGTCAGGCAAGCCAATAGCGATGTCTTGGGACAATAGCGTGTCACGGGTAAAAAGATCCCACTAGGATGGCCCATGGTGGGCTGCTCCGACGGTCGTCGCAAGCCCCCTTGACTCACTTTCGGAGCCAATTTCGAAACGACCACTTTCCAATAACCGGCTTTCCAAAGCCGCCTGCAGGGCCATTGCTCGCGACGAACTCAAACTCAAACGCGCCCAGCGCCCCGGGCTCTCAGGCTCAACAGGGGCATCTAACGCCACCACCAAATCGGGGCTCGGCAAAAAGCCCGCACCCCGCTCGGGCCACTCAATCAGGAAAATAGCCGGGCTCGCCAGGTAATCACCGAGACCCAAATAGTCGAGTTCCGCCGCATCACCCAAGCGATACAAATCCAAGTGATACGCCGTGGCGCCAGGCAAGTCATAAGGTTCGATCAAGGTATAGGTGGGGCTTTTAACCCTACCCTCATGGCCTCGTGCCTGCAAAAATCCACGGCTAAAGCAGGTTTTACCCGCACCCAAATCGCCCTGAAGAAACACGATAAAAGGTGCCTCGACCACCGAAGCGAGCAATGACCCCAACTCGAGGGTGGCGGATTCGTCGGCGAGGGCCAAGGGTGGCATTACGTGGGGTTTACGGTCAGTCAGTGGCATGCCGGCAGTGTAACCTGTTCACGGCGCTTACCGGAGCACATCTGCAGCAAGAACATGTGCCACACCCATGGATCTGTCACATCCGTAGATCTGTCACACCCGCAGATCTGTCACAATAGCCCCATGAACTCGAGTAACCCATTCAAAAGCCCCATCACAGCGCTTGCCCACAGCGGGGAACGGCGGTGACTGAAACTCGCGCCAGCGCAGTTCTGGATACCGTGCGCCAATGGGCCCACGAGCTAGGGTTCCAGCAACTCGGGGTCACCGGTGTCGATCTTGCCAGCCACGAGGGCTATCTCAACAAATGGTTAGAAGCGGGCTATCACGGTGAGATGACCTACATGGCGCGTCACGGCACCGCCCGCTCTCGGCCCGAGGAATTGATTCCGGGTACCTGTACCGTGCTGTCGCTGCGAATGGACTACAGCCCTGAGGGCCGCGACCCCGAAGCCGTATTAGCCGATGCCGATTCGGCCTTTGTCTCGCGGTACGCCCTTGGGCGCGATTACCACAAGCTCATGCGACATCGGTTAGCGAAACTCGCCACAAAAATTGCTGACGAACTCGAGGGTGGCAGCTACCGCGCTTTCGTGGACAGCGCTCCGGTACTGGAGCGCGCTATCGCAGAACAGGCCGGGCTAGGATGGATTGGAAAGAACACCATGCTGATCAATGAGCGGGCTGGCTCTTGGTTTTTCTTGGGCGAGATCTATACCGATATCCCCTTCCCCGCCGACCCCGCCAAGACCGAAAAGCACTGCGGTAGCTGCGACGCCTGCCTGCGTTGCTGCCCTACCGACGCCTTTGTGGAGCCGTTTGTATTGGATGCTCGACGTTGCATTTCGTATCTCACCATAGAGCATCCGGGCAGTATCCCCGAGGGGCTGCGACCACTCATGGGTAATCGCATCTACGGTTGCGACGACTGCCAGCTGGTCTGTCCTTGGAACAAATTCGCGTCGGTCACCCCAGAAGCTGACTTTCAGCCACGCCATCGGCTCGATGACATTGGCCTCATTGAGGTTTTCAACTGGGACGAGGAGACCTTTCTAGAGCGCACAGAGGGTTCGGCCATTCGACGAATCGGGCATGAGCGCTGGTTGAGAAACATCGCCATCGCGCTGGGTAACGCCCCCTCAACGCCGGCGGTGATGGCGGCGCTAGAAACCCGCCAAGACGATCCTTCCGAACTGGTACGCGAGCATGTCGCCTGGGCCCTCGCGCAACATCAGTAAAAATGACGACGCCTAAACCATATTAGGCATTGGGCGCGTCGACCCGAAGAAAGTGCTCTCGGTAATACTTAAGTTCCTCGATCGATTCGCGAATATCCGCCAAAGCCAGGTGCGCCGTGGTTTTTTGCAATCCAGGCAAGTCTTTGCGCCAGCGTTGCGCCAAAATCTTGATCGAACTGACATCCAAATTTCGGTAGTGGAAAAAATTCGCCAACGCCGGCATGTGACGCACCATAAAGCGACGGTCCTGACAGATCGAATTGCCACACATGGGTGAGGCACCCGCGGGCACCCACTCCGACAAAAATGCCAGCGTCTCCTCTACCGCCTGATCCTCATCAATACGGCTAGCCCTGACCCGTTCAACCAACCCTGAAGTAGTGTGGTGCTGGGTATTCCACTCATCCATGATCGCCAGTGCCTCATCAGGTTGGTGGATGGCAATCACCGGGCCCTCGGCCAGCTCATTGAGATCGCCGTCGGTGATCACGGTGGCTATTTCAATCACCCGGTGTTCCTCAGGAATCAACCCGGTCATCTCCATATCTACCCAAATTAAATTGTCTGGACTCATCACCCACCTCGCTATGCCATGGCGCGAGTGTAGCAAAGGGCACTCGAACCCGACGCAAGAACATTACGACAAGCTGACTTGAGGTTACACTTGCCCTATGAATCGTCGCCGCTTAAGCCAACAACAACAGCGCCGGATCGCCGCCCAGGCGGACCGCGAGATAGCCAAGGCCGGTGCCGCCACCGGCGAGCAACGCACAGGCCTGGTCGTTGCGCGTTACGGCAAACGTGCGTTGGTAGAGGCCACGGACGGTGAGCGACGCCTGTGCTATTTACGCAGCCGTATCGATAACGTGGTGGCAGGCGATCGGGTCGTGTGGCAACCCAGCGAGGACGCGGGGGTAATTGAAGCTCGAGATGATCGACGCAGCGTAATCAGTCGACCCGATGCACGGGGCAACCCAAAACCGCTGGCGGCCAACATTGACCGTATGCTGTTAGTCATAGCGCCGGCTCCGGAACCCCATGCCAATTTAATTGATCGCTATTTAGTGGCTGCTGCGCACGCCGGGTTGGCGGTCACGTTGGTGCTGAATAAAACCGACATGCTGACCACGGATAACAGTGCCAGAACACTGGCTGAGGGCTACCAGGCACTGGGCTATCCGCTTGTGCAAACTAACCGCGAATCAGATCCCCAGGCTATGCAATTGAAATCCCAGCTTAACAACGAGACGGTGATTTTGGTGGGACAATCGGGCGTGGGTAAGTCGTCGCTCATCCGCCGCTTAATGCCCGATCTGGATATCCGCATTGGTGCGCTATCAGAACAGGTCCAAAAGGGTCGCCACACGACCACCGCGGCAGAGCTCTACCATTTCCCTGAGGGTGGCAGCCTGATCGACTCCCCGGGTATCCGTGAGTTTCATTTGCACCATCTGGACGCTGCCCAGATCGCGCAGGGTTTCATTGATTTCGAGCCCTATTTGGGGCATTGCCAGTTCCGTGATTGCCGTCACGACGGCGAGCAAGGCTGTGCGATTGCGGCGGCAGCAGATAATGGCGAGTTGCTCAACGAGCGACTAGAAAGCTATCGCTTGATCCTGTCGGCGCCCGAGCCATAGCCTTGGAAACTTCGGCCGCATCAGTCGCCCCAACATTGGCAACACCGAAAATCAGAGCAGATAAAAGCGGCAGCATAAACGGCTTCATTCAGTTATCCTTCGCGCACCCTGACTCAAGCGATTGAGTCGCCGTCTCGCGTTTTAAAACAAAAGATACCATGGCCAATCTGAAAGTTACTCTGCAAACTCTGCTACCCCAGCATCATTTGTCGCGCTTAATTGGGCGCCTAGCCAAACTGGAAAGGCCGCTATGGCTGAAAAATGCTCTAATTAGGCTGTTTCAAGCCCAATACGGTATTTCACTGGCCGAGGCCGAATACAGTGACGCTAGCGACTACCCCACTTTCAACGCCTTCTTTACTCGGGCATTAAAGGACGGCGCGCGACCGCAGGGTAGCAGTCGCTATCTGCAGCCTGCCGATGGCGTTCTCAGTCAGCGCGGCGAGATCACCGACGGCCTCATCATTCAGGCCAAGGGGCGCTGGTATAGCCCAGCCGAGCTGCTGGCGGGCGATGCCGAGGAAGCGAAGCAGTTTGACCAAGGTAGCTTCGCCACGGTGTATCTCTCACCCAAGGATTACCATCGCATCCATTTACCCATAGCCGGCAAACTGCGACTAACGCGCTATGTGCCAGGCGAACTGTTTGCCGTTAACCCTGCTACTACCGCGGGTGTCGATCGCTTGTTCGCGCGCAATGAGCGCTTGGTTTGCCTGTTTGACACCGAGGATGGTCCACTGGCAGTCACTTTAGTTGGCGCCATTATTGTGGCCGGCATTGCCACCGTTTGGGGTGGCGTTGAGAGCCCGCAACCCGGAAGCATTCGTGAGCGCCAATGGAGCGCCGAAGACGCGCCGGCATTTGAGGCGGGAGACGAAATTGGGCGCTTCTTCCTAGGGTCCACCGTCGTGCTGTTGAGCCCGCGGAACGATTTACAATGGCACGACGAGGCTGGCGCCAGTGTCAAAGTCTGCGCCAACCTCGCCGATTGACCCCCTACAGGTTTTCTTCCGCGAAGGCGGCCAGGCGCGAGCGCACGATACCGTTAATAAACATCATGCCTGCATGGGGGTAGGCCTTGGTTTTCTCCACCAAATAGGTGAGCCCCGAGGTCAATGGTGAAATGTACTTGTTATCGATCTGCGCCAAGTTGCCCAACACCACAATCTTGGAATCGGCCCCGACCCGACTGATGATCGACTTGAGCTGAAACTGAGTCAGTCCCTGGGCCTCATCAATGATGATATAGGCGTTGTTAAAGGAGCGGCCGCGCATGAAATTCAGTGATTTGAATTGAATGTTGGCGCGCTCTTTAACGTACTCAATACTGCCGCCAGAACACTCATCACCACCGTGAAGAATCTCCAAGTTATCGTCAAAGGCGGCCAACCAAGGCGCCATTTTTTCTTCCTCGGTACCCGGTAGGAAACCGATGTCCTCGGCAATCGGCGGTGTCGACCTAGCCACAATTAATTTGGAAAACTTCTTTTGCTCCAAAATGGCGTGTAGTCCATAGGCCAGTGCCAAAAGCGTCTTACCCGAGCCTGCTGGCCCGGTCAGCACCGTCATATCGATATTGTCATCGTCGAGCAAGCGCATCGCCATGGCCTGTTCTAGATTGCGCGGCGCCAGCCCCCAAAAGCGCTGATTCATAAGGTTGTCGCGGCTGTCGACACGCAAATAGGCATGGTCGCTGTCAAGGCGTGACACGTAAGCCATAAACGCTTCGTCGTCGTAGACGAATTCGTTGGGGTAGGCCTGGGGCAGATTGGCGCGCGGTAGTCTATGCAAGGTGACATCACCCTCGCGCACGGTATCCACATCGGTAACCGAGGACCAAAAATCACCTTCAATATGTTCATAACCCGTGGCCAGCAGATCGATGTCATCGAGCACTCGGTCGTGACGATAATCTTCAACATGCTGTAAGCCCGAGCCCTTGGCTTTGATACGCATATTGATGTCTTTAGTCACCAGACAGACAAATACCCTGGGGTTCTCCGCCTGTAATCGAAGCGCCACATTGATAATACGGTTGTCGTTTGCCTGATCTTCGGTGGCATCTAAAAAGGGAATATCGCCATCGTCCTGTATCAGCTGATCGGGGTAGATTCCCAAGGTACCAAGCGCACCCTCAAGCGTGGTTCCGGGGATCTCAACGCCCGCTTGGATTGCCTGTGGACTAGCCGCGCCCACCACCTTATCGATCATCTGGATTGCAATTCGGGCCTCCCGACTGACCGATTTGTCGCGCCGGTCCTTGATGTGGTCGAGTTCTTCCAGCACCGTCATCGGAATCACAACATGATGCTCAGCGAACGCGGCAACGGCGGTGGGGTCGTGTAATAACACGTTAGTGTCGAGTACGTAGATTTTCTGAATAGCGGGGTTAAGTACAGGTAATTCAAGCGCAACAGCGGCGTTGGATTCCATTCAGAGATCCTCAGTTGGGGGAAGAAAGTGTGACCGGTACCGGGGCGGAGCGGGAAATAAGTGCGCAGGAGGCGCTGTAACCATCCCCGGGGGCGGTTGCTGGATTTGACCTGATGGCGGCGCTCCTGCTGGAGCCAATCGCGTCGTCAAATGCGTTCCGTCCTACTCATTGCTTTTCGGCCTACACCCAGTAAAACCTCGGTGTGAGGCACTGTCAACGGTTACAGAGAAATCTTTGTCCAATCTCGGAATTTCGCTGACAAGCTGTCGCTTTTTCGCTAGCATCACTCGTCTTGGTCTAACGAAAGTCGTTGTCTCTAGTGGCTCGTTAGTCCACCCCCATTGCACCATCATAGGTTTTCAGGAGTCCCCGGCGGCCATGCTGAACAACGATGCCATGGCCCAGTTGAAGGGTCTCAAAAACCAACTCGAGGCGGAGAAAGAGTACGCCGAGGCAGTGGTCAAAGGCACCCAAAACCGTTACGGCTTTGCCGTAGTTGCTGACGGTCGAGAAGTCTTTATTCCCCCCGATGAAATGCTCAAAGTACTTCCCGGGGATCACATCAAAATCTGCATTCGTCCGGCGCCTAGCAGCAAAGCCAACAAAAACAAGCAAGGGCGAACCGTTGCTGAGGTTGAACGCCTACTCGACAGTCCACTAGGGGCTTTTGTGGGGCGCATAGTCACCAAAGGCAAGGCGGTTTTTGTTGAACCCGATTTACCCCAGCTCAAACGCTGGCTGTTTATACCGCCGCATGCCCGCAACGGCGCCAAGCCTGGCGACCGCGTCCAATGCGCCGTGTTGCGCCACCCCATCAGAGACGGCAAACCCTCAGCGAAAGTACTTTCGGTACTGGGTGCAGAAGGCAGCCCTGGCGTGGAGAACAAATATTGTGCAGCGCGATCGGGTATCACCTGGGAGTGGCCTGAAAAGGCGGCGCAAGCGCTAAGCGAACATGCGGCGAAACAAGATCCCTTAGCGGAAACGGACCGCGTCGACCTCACCCACTTAGCCTTTGTATCAGTGGACTCCGCGCGCACCTTGGATATTGATGACGCGCTCTATGCCGAAGTCACCACGGAAGGCTGGTTACTGTACGTGGCCGTAGCCGACCCGACGGCTCTCATAGGTGACTTCCCCGACATTGACGCCACCCTAGCTGGCCGAGGTAGTTCCTTGTATTTCCATGGCGACGCGTTGCCAATGCTGCCTGACGGCTTCGCCCACGATCACTGCGCTCTGGCGGAAGAGCAAACTCGGCCGGCCGTGGTCTGCAAAATTGCCGTGAGTGATGACGGCGAAGTGGGCGACTTTGAATTCGTAAAAGCCGCCGTGCGTTCTCGGGCAAAACTCACCTACAGCGCTGTTGATCGCTATATCACTGGACACAACGACGAGCTGATCGCTTGGTCCAATCCGCTCGAAGCACTGGTTCAGGCCTACCGCGCTTTACGCCGCTATCGTGAACAGCACGGCCTAGTGATGGAAGATCGCCGTGAATATCGCTGGATATTGGGCGAAGATAAGCAGATTGAGAGTATCGATCCCCTGGAGAAAATGGCCTCTCAACACCTAGTTGAAGAGTGCATGATCGCCGCCAACCGCTGCGCCGCACGCTTCCTGGCCGACGCTGAGCGACCCGGTCCATTTGTGGTGCACCCGGGTTTTCGCAAAGATCGCATCGAGGAAGCCAAGACATTCTTAATGCGTTTTAAACCGGAACTCGCCGAAACCGATGTTGAAACTTTAGAGGGCTATCAGGCTGTGCTGGCTGCATTGGCAGACCCCTCAGAAGAGCAGCCACTTCGCGGATTAGTGAATCGTATGCTGACAAGAGCGGCGTTTAGTGCGACCCCCGGGCCGCACATGGGCATGGCACTGCCGGTATACACCAACTTCACCTCGCCCTTACGCAAAAATCTCGATTTTATGGTGCACCGACAAATCAAGGCGCTGCTCGAACAGCGCGAGGCGTTCCCCATTAGTGATGACGCTCTAAGCCAAACCGCCGATTCGATTAGTCGTGGCCGTGAAGCCACCGGCGCCGCCGAACGCTGGCTAAGTGCCAACTACTTGCTCAAGCTGGCGCAAGGGGGCACAACACGGCACGAGGGTGTCGTCAGCCACGTTACCAGTGCCGGCTTTACCGTGCGTCTCAAAAATAGCGGCCTGGAAGGCCTGGTTGATCTGCGCAAAGACCCTGAGAAATTTAGTTTCGATAAGTGGACAGCCAGCTTGACCTCAACCACCCGCCGCTTTCAGCTTGAACAAGACGTAACGGTCGACTTTGTAGGCGTAGAAGCTGGAGGAGACTGGGTCAGTGAATTTAACCTTGCGCCCGAGTGTGGGCTTAAACCTGCCAAAGAATAGCCTGCCAAGGACCGACACAAAGCGCTAGCATCGCCCTCCAGAAAATTTCTACTACGAGGCCCCAGCATGTCCAGCGGTATTCCGATCGTTGACCTATTTCGTGACCCACAGCGAGTGGGTAACACCGTTACTGTTAAGGGATGGCTGCGCAGCAAACGCGATTCCAAAGCCGGCATTTCCTTTTTGGCGGTCCACGATGGCAGTTGCTTTGATTCTATCCAAGCGGTGGTTCCCAACACACTGGCGAACTACGACAGCGAAGTGCTTGCGCTGAGCACAGGCTGCGCTGTGGAAGTGACTGGAACGCTGGTCGAGTCAGAAGGTAAAGGACAACAGGTCGAAATCCAGGCCAGTGATGTGACGGTTGTCGGTGGGGTCGATGATCCCGAGTCCTATCCCATCGCCAAGAAACGGCACAGCTTTGAATTCCTCAGGACCCAAGCCCACCTGCGCACGCGCACCAACACCTTCGGTGCCATCACCCGGGTTCGGCATCAGCTGGCCAAGTCAATTCACCAATTTTTTCACGATAACGGTTTCTTTTGGGTCAACACGCCCATTATCACTGCCAGCGATTGTGAGGGGGCCGGCGAGTTATTTCGGGTGAGCACGCTGGATTTTGCCAACCTGCCGCGCCGATCCGATGGCACTGTTGATCACGATCAAGATTTCTTCGGCAGTGAGGCATTTCTGACGGTATCGGGTCAGCTGGCCGTCGAGAGCCATTGCCTTTCCATGAGCAAGGTGTACACCTTTGGCCCCACCTTCCGCGCGGAAAACTCCCACACCTCGCGCCACCTCGCTGAATTCTGGATGGTGGAGCCCGAAATCGCCTTTGCCGACCTGGACCAGGACGCTGCCCTGGCTGAAGCGTTGTTGCGCGCTGTGATCACTGATTTGCTAGAGCATTGCCAAGACGATATGGCGTTCTTCCAGCAGCGTATCGATAACACTGTCATTGAGCGACTGGAGAACATCGTCAAGGCCGACTTCGCCCGCATGAGCTATACCGAAGCGATTGGCATTTTAGAAAATTGCAGTCAGTCGTTTGAGTTCCCGGTAAGTTGGGGCATGGACTTGGCATCAGAGCATGAGCGCTACCTTGCCGAAACCCATGTCGGTCGCCCGGTAGTGGTGACTGACTATCCCAAAGATATCAAGGCATTCTATATGCGCCTTAACGACGATGGCCAAACTGTGGCGGCGATGGATGTATTGGCGCCGGGCGTTGGCGAAATTATTGGCGGCTCCCAGCGAGAGGAGCGTCTCGACGTGTTGGACTCACGCATGGATGACACACTAAAGCACGACCTGTGGTGGTATCGAGATCTGCGACGCTACGGCACCGTGCCCCACGCGGGCTTCGGACTGGGCTTTGAGCGACTGCTGGCCTATGTCACCGGTATGGAAAACGTGCGCGATGTCATTCCGTTTCCACGGACCCCGGGCCACGCCGACTTCTAAACACACGCGCCTGGGGTTAACTCAAAGAAAAGGCTGGGATCCAAGCGACCTAGTCGGCGGTGTGCAACCCACACTCTCGCCCCGACTCAATTTTTGTGGGGTCAAAGTAGTGACGGCAGGTGGGCACTCCATGCAGTAGCAAATAGTTTTCCAACGCCTGTTCACTCTGGTAAAAAAATGGCGCCACTTTGAGCATGCCGCGCTTATCTAAGGTCACGATGTCTAGACCCGCTCGATGGGCGGTCTCTTCCGCGCGAATACCGGTGATCCAGACGCCGGGGTCAAAATCGGTCAGTGCTCGTTGGAAGGGCTCGAGCTTAACGGCATGGGTGAACCAGCGGTGCTGCTCCTGCTCAGCTAGGGTCGGAATACCACCGAGTCGGGCGTTGATGCGCTCCGACGTCATCACCGGGCTGTACACGTGCAGGTTCAAAGCCAATTGCTCCGCTAGCCGGTCTGCCGTGATATAGGTGTCTTTGAGATTAAAACCCGTATCAATCCAGACTACTGGTATCTCAGGGTCCGCCGCCACTGCCGCGTGCAGCGTGGCACCGGCATTCACCCCCATGCTGGTGGTCACGATATGGCGTAAACCCAGAGAAACCGCCCAGCGACAGATCGCCTGGGGACTCTGGTCACGCAGCTCTGCGTTGACCGCCGCCAGGAAATCAGGGTCGGTAAATTGACTGGGTAGAACTGACACGACGAGGTGCTCCGAGGTCTAATCTGAACGGATTTGCACAGTAACAACTATCATTGCGGTTGTTAAATTCATTTTTATTATTTCTTTATGGCATAAATGTTGGCTAACCTCGGGACTAGCAAAGCGATAACAAGCGCACTGCCCCGTAGGCCCCTACCGTAATCATGGGTATGCTAGGCCGCCCTGCCATGAGTAAGAGAATCCACAAACCATGACCGCGAAAGTCGCCCTGTTGATGACGGGGAATGAAATTATGAGCGGCGATACCATCGACAGTAATTCTGCCGAAATCGCCCAGATCCTCAGCACGCGCGGCATTAACGTAGGGGAAAAGGTGACCGTCGGGGACGACCGTTCACAATTACTCGCAGCACTTGAACGCCTGAGCCGAGAAAATGACCTGCTAATTGTTAACGGCGGATTGGGACCGACCAGCGACGATCTGACTGCCGAAATTATCGCCGAGCTCAGCCAGCAGCCGCTGGTGGAATCCCCGACTGCCAAGCACCACGTTGAACAATGGTGCCAACGGCGCGGAATTCAGGCCAATGCGGCCAATCTTAAGCAAGCTTGGCTACCCCAAGATTGCCAATTAGTGGCCAATCCTATTGGCAGCGCCGTGGGTTTTGCCTTGGTTACCGGTCGCTGCTTGATGATCACCACTCCAGGCGTACCATCAGAGATGCGTGCGATGCTGCCCGAGGTGCTTGAACGTGCCGTCGCGCACGTTGGCGGTAGCGACTGCCAGCGCATTCGGCTGCAAACTTTCGGCATGGGGGAGTCCACGGTGCAGCAGCTCATTCACGAACACTGCCCCGATTGGCCCCCTGAAGTCACATTGGGCTTTCGCGCTGGACTACCCCAGCTGGAATTGAAACTCACCGTCGATAACCCTGCACACCGCAACGTGCAACAACAGTGTTTGGAACAACTTAAACGCTTATTGGGCGATCACATTATTGGTACCGATGACGCCACCCTCGCCGGGGCGCTGCAACAGGCATTGCGCCACAAAAACCTCCGGGTTACAGCGGCCGAGTCCTGCACTGGAGGCCTTATCGCCAGCATGATCACTCGAGAGGCCGGCGCCTCCGCCGTCTTTGAGGCGGGTTACGTAACGTATTCCAATGACATAAAACGCGACTTATTGGGGGTGAGCCAGCAATCGTTAGACGAACAGGGTGCTGTCAGCGAAGCGGTGGTCTCGCAAATGCTGGCCGGTGCTCTCTCGGCCTCAGGCGCTGACATCGGGGTAGCGGTATCGGGTATCGCCGGACCCGAAGGTGGCAGTGAAGACAAACCGGTAGGCACCGTGTGGATGGCGTGGGGCAGTGCTCAACGGCAGCACACAAGGCGGTTGGTGATTCCGGGAACACGTGCGGTGTTCCAAAGTCTGGTGGCGGCACTGGCAATCGATTTACTGCGCCGTTTTGTACTTGAGCTGCCGGCTGAACCCCACTACGTGCAACGTCAATCGATCTAAACCACGTCTGCTGGCGAGACTGGCGATAGCAGACCTCTGTTCCTCCTAGGGCTGTAAGCGCGTCACTCTCCAGGCGCCATTGTCGAGTTGATAGCGCAATCGGTCATGGAGCCGACGCGCTCCCCCCTGCCAAAATTCAATTTGCTCAGGCGCCACACAAAAGCCACCCCAATGGGGTGGGCGGGGAATTGGGCCCTCACCAAAACGCTCAACCACGGCGTCATAGGCGGCCTCAAGTGCATCGCGACTTTCGATCGCCTCACTTTGTGCCGAAGCCCAGGCACCCAGTTGGCTCTCGCGGGGACGACTGGCGAAATAAGCGTCGGACACGCTGGCATCAACGCGACTGACTGTGCCGCTAACCGTTACCTGCCGGTCCAACTCATTCCACGGGAACAACAGCGATGCGCGCCCGCTAGCCGCCAAAGCCTGTCCCTTGGCACTGTCGTAGTTGGTGTAGAAGACAAAGCCCTGATCGCTAACGCCCTTGATCAACACAATGCGCTGCCACAACTGCCCTGCGCCATCGGTGGTCGCCAACGCCGCTGCCGTGGGGTCTTTCAACCCCGCCGCAATGGCCTGTTGCTGCCAGCGATCAAACTGCTCGATCGGCGATGACGCCAACATCTCTCGACGCAAGCCGCCTAGAACGTATTCCCGACGATAATCGTTGTAATCCACCCGATGCTCCCTCGATTGCCTGGGTCTCACGCTCTGGCGTGCTCGCCGACATAGAATCGGCGCCCCGCCAACGCACAGCAGTTTACCCGATTCGTAGCAATAAGCTGGACAGGCTCTTAGCCGGCACTGGTATCCCGCCCCTCGACAAGGTAGCGTTGCGCCCACAGTGTCTTACCCAGAGCCTTTGACAGCCATGAACGCTTTGCCTCGTCTATCCACCCTGCTGTGTTGTTTCTGCCTGCTGTGTTCCAGTGTCGCACAGAGCCAGAACAACAACCTGCTGGCCTCTCCACTGATCGACTTTGACAGTCTGATCAACCCCCAAGAGGGACTGGGCGACATGGTGGTATCCACCGACCGGCTCGCCAGTGAAATGGGCCTTCGCATGCTGAAAGCGGGCGGCAATGCCGTCGATGCCGCGGTCGCAACCGGTTTTGCGCTGGCGGTGACCTACCCTCGGGCGGGCAACCTCGGCGGCGGTGGCTTCATGCTGATCTCTGAAGCGGAATCGGGTGATGCCCACTTTATTGATTTCCGAGAAACCGCACCAGCAGCGGCTACCCGGGATATGTTTTTAAAGCCCGATGGCACGGTGGATAAGATGCGTGCCTACTTTAGCCATCAGTCGGCCGGGGTACCCGGTACGGTGGCCGGCCTGCTCCACGCTCTAGAGCATTACGGTAGTCTGCCATTGGCAACAGTCATACAGCCCGCCATTGATCTAGCCCGGCAGGGCTTTGCCATGACCTATACCCTCAATCGCGAGTTGCGAGAGCGAAGCGGCCTGTTGTTGAAAGACCCCGAGAGCCGACGCGTCTATTTTGCCGATGCCGAGCAACCGCTAGCACCGGGTAGTCGCTTTACCCAACCCGATCTCGCCAGTACCCTCGAGCGGATCCGCGATCAGGGCAGGCAAGGCTTTTACCAGGGCGAGACAGCGGCGCTAATTGCCAAGGACATGGCAGCCAATGGTGGTCTGATTACCGAGGCTGACCTTGCCCAGTACCAAGTGATCGAACGCGAACCGCTGCGCAGCCAGTTTCGCGACTACGATATTCTAACTGCACCGCCTCCCTCATCGGGCGGCACCCTGATCATTCAAATGCTCAACGTGCTCGAGCCCTTGCCTCTGGAAAGCATGGGCCATAACTCGGCAAACTATTTGCACCACCTTATCGAGACCATGAAGCTCGCCTACGCTGATCGCAGCCAGTACATCACCGACCCCGATCGTGCGTCGCTACCTATCGCGCGCCTCACCAGCAAGGCCTACGCCGAGGAGCAACGAGCACGCATCAATCCAGCATTCGCCACACCCTCCGCAGAGATCGCTCCCGGAAATCTGACCGACACCGAAAGCCCCGATACCACCCATTACACTGTGGCGGATCGAGCGGGCAATGTGGTTTCAACCACCTACACCCTAAATTTCAGCTTTGGCGCGCACATCACCGTACCCGGCACCGGCATCTTGCTTAACAATGAGATGGATGACTTCTCGGTAAATCCAGGTATCGCCAATGCCTTTGGCTTGGTGCAGGGCGAGGCTAACGCGATTGAGCCCGGTAGGCGGCCGCTATCCTCAATGACACCCACAATTGTGTTCAAAGACGGCAAAGCTTGGCTGGCCACCGGCAGCCCGGGCGGCTCAAAAATTATTACCACGGTGCTGCAGACGCTGCTAAATGCCATGGTATTTGATATGAACGTGGCTGAAGCCACGGCCGGGGAGCGCATTCATCACCAGTGGCACCCCGATGTGGTGCAGGCTGAAGAGGGTATCAGTCCCGACACGGTCGAGAAGCTGCAGGCCATGGGCCACACAGTGAAACTGTCACGATCCCACATTGGCCGAACCAACTCGATTCAGCTGGATGGCCCCTGGCGCTTTGGGTATTCCGATCCGCGCCGTACCGGCGGTTACGTGGCGCGCTAGTTAAACCCTAACCCGCGCCAGTTACTGGTCTGTTTGACCTGCCAATCGGCGGGCATACGCACTTTCATGGTTTGCCGTGCCAATGCCACTAGCTGGCCTTGGCTGTCCCACAAATCGGCATCGCATTCCATGATACCCCGGGTCATGTGACGGCCCTTAAGCCTTACCAAAATCGGACCTGGAGCGGGCTTGGCGCGACACTGCACCGTAAGCTCAATAGTGGGGACCCAACCAAAGGGACCCAACACGCTAAAGGGTGGCGGCGGTAAAATATCGGCAATCATGACCAAGTCTAGGGTGTCGCAGGGCGCTCGATCTTGGTGCTGCACCCAGCCGACAAATTCGCCTAGACCATTGGCCGCTACTTCTTGAAACACCTCGATTCCCTGAGTGAGTCGCATATCAATACGATCGTGGATTTCAAGGTGCGTTGCGCTAACTAAATCGGCGGCATCAAAGGGCGGCGCCTCAGGCGGCTCCGCAGGCAGCCAGTCCTCTCCATCTAAATTTTCAGCGTTGGAGTAAGCCGCGGTAGCACGGACTTTGAGTTCGCCGTCTTGAAACAGGCTGGCACTGGCAAAACTGGTACCCCGACCCTGGCGGAGTACCTCAACCTCAATCTCCACCGGCCCAAGTGCACAGGGCGCCAGATAGAATCCATTCAAGGCGACCGGGTCGTTGTGAGGCAGGGCCTCCCGAATAGCACGGCCGACTGTGGCAAGCACATAACCGCCGTTAACGACAGGACCAATACGGACGCCTTTCACAAACTCGCCGCGCCAGCGATTCTCCGCAACCTGCGTCACCGCCGTATCTTGTGCAAACTGACCCACAAACACTCCTCTACTATTGAGATGACAACCCTATCGCTCTCGATTAAGTTGGCTGAGGCTGCCCAAAGGTTGGCCATGTTGAAGAAAGCTAGGCTTGGCCGCAAGCGGCTTTTTCTCTCTATACTGGATTTGTCTATACTGAGGTCAGCTGCACTGGATCTCCCTGTGCTGACCTGTAACTGGGTGGTTTAGTTGCCGAAGCCTAGGGCAAAATGTTTTCGACTAGGAGTTTGTTATCAGCGCCACCGCCAAGACTGGGTAAACAGCTCAGTGGGCGGCACAAGAACAAGCTGCCCAGGGCCTGAAAAAGTTGATAGCGGTTATTAGGGATGCGGGTACCGATAGGATCGTCACATCATCTCAGACCACGGACCCGACATCCGTGGGCACTGCTTATTAGCGGCAAATTAACAGGCCGTAATCGCGTGGCGCTTCAAAACCCACTCGTGTCGATACTCCATGCCCTGTTGGTGGTCGGCTTTCTCAAGACAGCGACACCCCTTGTTCAAGCTCAGGAAGAGTCCGCGGCAGAGACAGACAAGGCCGTGGTTATCAACATGCGCGAGCCCGCGCCAACTGAGGCCGGCGGTCCGGAAGCCTTAACGGATTCAGCGCTTATTCAAGAATACCGACAGGCAATCTTGGCGATCGAGCGCCGCGATGGTGCCTATGCTGCCACCTTACCCGAGCAGCTACTGGGCTTGGCAACGGCACTGCAAGAAATGGAGCGCCATAAGGAAGCCACCCAGGCACTAAAACGCGGCGTGCACCTGTCGCGTATTAACAGCGGTTTGTACAGTGCTGAGCAGATTGCGTTATTGGAGTCGGAGATTGAGAGCCTGCGTGCGATCGGCGACTACCAGCAGGTCGATGAGCGTCAGAGCTATTTGTATCGAGTACAGCAAACCGCTATCGGTGACCAACGTGAACTGGCCGATGCACTTATGCGCCAAGCAGAATGGCAGCGCGAGGCTTACTTGCTGGGTCTAGGCGAAGAGGCCGACCGGGCTGCTCGTCTACTGCTGATGTGGGACTTGTACCGGGTTGCGCTTCGAGCGCGCGCTGACGCCTTTGGCCAAGAATCCTTGACCCTGCGCGAACCTCTACTGGGTATGCTCGAAACCCAATACCTCGTTAGCCGCAATGATTTTTTTGCCGCCGCAACCCCGGGCAGTGGCGTCGACGTCCGCCTGACGAGAATGAATATCGAGTCCTATCGCCGCGGCGAGACCGTGTTAAAAGCCATCGTGGAATTGAGTGAAACCAATAACATGTCGGGTGAGCGGCGCGCCAGCGATCTGGTGGCGCTAGCTGACTGGGCACTATGGTGTGGTCGGCGCGAAGCGGCTGACCAATACTATGGAGACGCCCTGGCATTCTTGGCTGAGCTCGAAAATGGCGAGGCTCTCAGAGAACAGCTCTTTGGCTTGCCCACGTTACTCCCCACTTTAGAGGGCTTACGTCCCTTCCCCGACCCGCGCTGGGATGATCAAGGCGATATCGCGCTGGGCTTCTCTGTCTCAGAAGCGGGCAGGACCGATGATGTGGAACGCCTGGCCCGCGCTGATGTCGAAGAAAGTAGCACACAAAATGCACTCTATCGTGCGCTGCGAAGCGCCCTGTTCAGACCCCGCTTCGAGAACGGCGAGCCTGCCGGAACCCAGGGCATGATTTGGTCGTGGGCAGCGCCGTCCGTTGAGGGTAAGGTAAGCCTATGGAACGCTCGATAACGCCCTTGTTTGAACCAGCCCTCTCTGCCTCCGGACTTAGCTGGCTATGGATCACTGCACTATGTGCGGTGCTCACTGGCTGCCCAAGTGCCAGCACTCCCACCTCACCGAGTACACCAGCCCCCCCTGCACCCCCCTCTAGCTCGTCTGGGAGTACCAGCCCTAGCAGCAGTGGCGGCGCGAGCAGTCCGAGTGCAAGCTCGCCCTCATCGCCCAGTTCGCCTTCGAGCACCTCTTCGGGGAGCGCTTCAACAAGTGGTGCCAGCAGCAGTTCGGCCTCGACGCCCGCCGCTGGCATCCCCGATAGCGGTTCATCACCCAGCGGCTCGGGCCTTCCGCGGGACGCTTCCGGCGGTTCGTCGGGAGACATGGCGGACGCTGGGGCTCAGAGTCCCGAACCCGGGTTTGGCGATGTTGCGGGCACCGATGCGCTGCCCGATATGAGCGATACCCTGCCCAGCTTTGAAGACAGTGTAGCGGCCGACAGCACGGGCTCAGGAGTCTCGGGCATGGGAGAGTCGTCTGCAGCCCCAGCCGATGGCAGTGGCGATACCGCAGGCTCGACACCCAATAACAACGGCGTGCCCGCGAGTGAAATGGCTGGGCCAGGCACAAGGGCCTCAGGCGGCTTAGAATCGATGGGCGGCACTGACGCTGTGTTAACCACAGCCGAGCAAGTAGCCATCTTAGATCGGCAGTTAGAGCAAAGTACCAGTGACTTTGATGCCATGATTCTGGAGGAGCAAGAGCGACAGCGCACGATGGACCGGGAGCGCAGTGAACGCACGACGAGAGAAACGCCAGAGTCCGCCGGTCCGGGTAACCGCGGACCCAGCCCCTATCGTGATGATATTGCCGAGGGCGGCGCCAGTGGCGGTGGCGGTGGTATGGGCGGCGCATCAGGGCCATCGACGGCAGCTACCAACCCCGCGGTTCACCAGGCGCCAAAAGATATTCCCGATGGCAATGACGACGATGTCGTGGCAAGACAGTTACGTGAAGCCGCTATGCGCGAGCCCGACCCTGAGGTGCGCGAGCGTTTGTGGAATGAGTACCGAAAATACAAAGGCTTGGATATTCCCGAATGATTCGACTCCTATTGCTTTTACCCTTGCTGTGGATGGGTGGCTGTGTCAGTCAAACCGTGAAATCCACGTCGGTGCCCCCGCTGGACGCACCCACTGTCAGCGTCGCGGATAACGAGGTACTGGATGTCGGGATTGCGATTTTTGACCCGGGTATAGAAGTCATCGATGAGGCGGAACCCATCTACCCCGAGGTACGCCGCGCCGAGGCCACGTTTATGGCAGAGCAACTGCGCAACACCTTGCAGGAAGTCGGCGCCTGGGGTGCGGTTCGCGTCGTCCCCAACAGTGATCAATTCAATGACCTTTTGGTTGAAGCCAAAATTCTGCACAGTGATGGCGAGCGCCTTGAGCTTGATGTCACAGTAACGGACGCCCGCGGCATTCGCTGGATAGACAAAACCTACGAAGGCGTGACCAGCCGCTATGCTTACAACGGGCGGGTTGCCAATACACAGGATCCCTTTCTGCTGGTGTATCGCAACATCGCCAACGATATGCTCAAAGTCTTTAACAGCTTACGCCCTCGCGATCGCGTTGCGATCCGGCAGGTGGCGGAGCTACGTTTTGCACGCTCTTTCTCCGAAGCCGCCTTTGCCGACTACCTCGAAGCCAATGACAAAGGGGTTTATCGCATTATTAGATTGCCCGCCGAAAATGACCCCATGCTGGAACGGGTGCGCGCCTTGCGCCAGCGCAACTATGTCTTTGTCGACACGCTGCAGGGAAACTACACCGGCTTCTCTGAAGAGATGCTGACCCCCTATCAGGAGTGGCGCAAACTTAGCTACGAAGAAGTCGTTGCCTTGCAAGAGTTAAAACGAGAATCCAACGCTCAACTGATCGCCGGAGCAGCCTCGGTCGTAGGCGGTATCGTGGCGCAAGGATCTAACAACCGTTATGCCAATACGGCTGGTATGGTGGGTGTCATCGGCGGCGGCTATTTGATCAAGAGTGGCCTAGAAAAGCGTGCGGAAGCCAACATCCACTCGTTGGCGCTAGAAGAAATCGGCCAGTCGCTGGAGGCGGAGATCACACCCCGGGTGATTGAGCTCGAAGATCGCACAGTGCGATTGACCGGTAACGTCGAAGACCAATACGCGCAATGGCGCGAACTCATGGCGGATATTTATGCCACCGAAATCGGAGCCTTGGAAGCCAACCCCACCACCACTGACCCGGGTACACCTTAGTCACTGTGACAACAACAATGCTTGGAGTTAAACCCCAGTGACAGACTCGGACCAACCATTAGAAGCTATGCGCTTCCAGCCCCAAGCGCCCATTGCCAACGCCCCAAGCGCACCGGATGGTACAGCGGCGCCCCGCTGGCTATTACCCGCTATCGGCGTGACAAGTCTGCTGCTGGCTGTGGTCGTGTTCGTACTGCCCGAGATTATCGAATCGAACCCCAAGACCGACGCCTTGGATACCCGCATTACCAGTGCTGAAAGTCGTGGCACCGGCAACCCAGCTATTACCGAACCGAACACTGATATATCGACGGTGGATGCGGGGTTAGAGCGCAGTCCCTTTGCGGAAGCCCAGCTGCAGAAGCAACGCCGAGCGGCGCAGGAGGCTTTACAGCGCGTACTGGAGCTGCAAGAAATGCTGCAGGACTTACAGGTCGGAGTCTGGGCAGCAGAGGCCTACCAGTCTGCCATTGCCGTTGCTGAAGCGGGCGACGAGGCCTATCGAGCACGGGACTTTGAGCACGCTAGCACGCTGTACCTTAAGGCCGGAGAAGCACTGCTTGAACTAGAGGCCTCTATTCCATCGCGAATCGCGGCAATACAGAATTCGCTTGTCGCCGCCATTGAGGCGGGCGAAAGCGTCAGTGCCCAGGGCGCTCTCAATACATTGCAGTTACTGGCCCCCAATGAAGTCTCAACCGCGCAGTTCGCAGCACGTGTCACGGCCATACCCACCGTCATGGCCGCTATGGCGGCGGCAAAAGCAGCCTTTGATCAGGAGTCCTATGCGCAAGCGGTTTCCGAAATAGAGGCCGCCGTTGCCGCCGATGCTCAACATCAAGGGGCGAAGGCGGTTCTGGAGGTCTATCGCCGCGAGGAGCGTGCCGCTAATTTCCGCGCAGCAATGGGTGAAGGCTACGATGCCCTCGACGAAGGCGCATTCCAAAAGGCACGCCAGGCATTTTTGCGTGCCGACACGTTGCGACCCGGCGCTCCTGAAATTGCGATCGCCCGAACCGAGCTTGAGAATGCCGAAACCCGCGCGACCTTGGTGCAGCTCCAAGACCGGGCGCGGCAGCTTGAGCGCGCCGAAGACTGGCAGGGTGCCCTAGACAGCTACCAAGAAGCCCAAAACATCGACGCCAGCTTGGTCTTTGCCAAAGACGGCATCGCCCGCAGCAAACCGCGACTAGCGCTGGCAACGGCGCTTACAGAAATTGTTGAGGCCTCGGAACGTCTAGTGGACACACGCTTACTGGCTCAAGCCCGCGAGACCCTAGCGCAGGCCAAGGCTATTCCCGATCCCGGCGCTAGGCTGATAGCACAAATTAAAGAGGCCGAATTAGCTATCCAGTACGCCAGCACACCGGTAAGTGTGACACTCACGTCCGACGGACTTACCGATATCACGGTGCTTCGGGTGAGACGACTTGGCCCTTTTTCTGAGACCGCGCTCACCTTGCGACCGGGTCAATACACCGCCATGGGCGTTCGCAACGGCTTTCGCGATGTACGGGTCAACTTTGAAGTCACGCCCGATAACACCGGGGTAGTAGACGTGCGCTGTGTGGAATCAATATGAGCGACGCCGACAAACCGTCAGGGCTTCATAGCACGCCATTTCTACCCCAGGGTGACAATGAACGGCCCCTGACAGCGACCCAATTTCAACCTTTGGACGGGGCCGCGTCGGCACCCAGATCGTTGCCTTGGACGAAGCTTGCGGCGGTTGTGGCCGTCTTATTTACCGCACTGTTTTTAAGCTTTCTGTTTACCGCTCGCTCCCTAGAAATCATTGTCCATGCTGACGGTGAAGCCCGCGTCGAACTCTCAGGTGTCGCTATACCGCTCGGTAGTCGCTACTTACTACGACCGGGCAATTACCCCGTCTCCGTTACCGTTCCCGGTTACGAGCCTTGGCAGGACGTGATCGCAGTGAGTCATGAGGACAGTCAGCGGATCGACATCAACCCCGCCATACTGCCCGGCAAAGTCAGCTTTACCAGCACCCCTCCCGGGGCGCTTATCACCCTCAATGAAGAGCCCCTAGGTTCAACGCCCATCTCCTTACAAAGCCTGGCCGCCGGAGAATATCGACTGCAGGTGGCCGCGCCGCGATATCAAACCGCATCGCTTGCGTTGGAGGTTACGGGTCGTGGCATCGAACAAACCATCAGCACGCAATTGCAGCCCGATTGGGCAGAAGTACGTATTAACAGTACCCCTACGGCTAATGTTTGGCTTAATGACGAACCCGCCGGTAGCACCGACGCACCGCTTGAAATTCTTTCGGGGGAACACGCCGTAACCCTCAGAGCACCGGGATATCGCGATCACATGCTATCCCTGACTGTTGTCGCGGAGATCGCACAGTCGCTGGGCCCAATCGAGCTTATTCCGGCCGATGGTGTCCTCGATCTCAGCTCGGATCCCAGCGGCGCCAACGTCTCGGTGGATGGAGTTTTCCAAGGTCGAACTCCTTTGCAACTCAGTCTCAGCCCCAATCGCGAGCACCTTATCCAACTGGCCAAGGCGGGCTATGAACGCCATCGGCTCCGCATTCAACTCGAGCAGGGTGACAGCGAGCAGCGCCAGGTCTCCCTCAGCCCCGAACTGGGCGAGATTGCTTTCGAGATCCTTCCTGCTGCTGCTGAGTTGTGGATCAACGGGCGATCCATGGGGCGAGGCTCACAAACCCTGGCACTGCCTGCGGTGGAGCAGCGCATCGAAGTGCGCCTTGAGGGATACGCCAAAGAGCGCCTCAAAGTGGTGCCTCGGGTGGGTCTACAGCAGGCTGTCTCGGTGACGCTACTCACCGAAGCGGCGGCGCGCAAAGCCGCGCTGACCGACGAAATCACATCGGCACTGGGTCAGACCTTGGTATTGGTCGACCCCATCGCTGAGCCCACCAACGAATTTGTGATGGGGGCTTCCCGGCGTGAACCGGGGCGTCGGGCTAATGAAGTGGAGCATCCGGTCAAGCTCGAACGCGCTTTTTACATTGCCACAACAGAGACCACGAACGCCCAATTTAGGCTATTCGATGAAAGTCACAACAGCGGACAAATCGAGGGGAATTCACTCAATCGAGAACATCAACCCGTAGCTAGCGTCAGCTGGCAGCAAGCGGCGCAATTTTGTAACTGGCTCAGCCGCAAAGAAGGCTTAGCTCCCTTCTATCGGGAACAGCAGGGCATCGTCACCGGCTTTAATCCCAGCAGTTCCGGTTACCGTTTACCCAGTGAGGCCGAGTGGGCCTATGTCACGCGTTTTCACGGTGAGTCGGTGCGCCGCTTCGCTTGGGGCAATGACTTCCCCCCCAATAGCCCTGTTGTCAACCTGGCCGATAACACCTCTGCCCTAGTCACAGGGCGCATACTGAACGGCTACGCCGACGGCCATATAGTCAGTGCAAACGTTGCCAGTTTCCCAGCCAACCCCCGGGGCTTGTTTGATTTAGGCGGCAATGTGTCGGAGTGGGTGCACGATGTCTACGTCATTCCCTCGGCCAATGCCGAGCTCGCTGTTGATCCGCTGGGCCAGCAAAGTGGTGACAACTACACGCTGCGTGGCGGCAGCTGGGCCTTGAGTCGACTATCGGAACTGCGCGCCAGTTACCGAGATTACGGTGCCGCCGGTCGGGATGATGTCGGCTTTCGGATTGCACGTTATGCTGAGTGACCAAAACCCAACCAGGCGTCCGGCCATGCCTAGACCCCTACTCTTAGAGACTTGTTCAGTCGCCTTGCTCGCGGCAATGGCGGTATCACTCGGTGCCCAAGAGTTACCGTCCGAGACCGACGGCAGTGTCAAACAGACTGAAGAAATAACGGCGGTGGAGAGTGGTCCGTCGGATGACGCACAGGGGCTACCCGCGGATCCGAGCCAAGCTGGCCGACCGTCGCTGGATTACGTACCCTCTGAAAGCATTTCCGAAGACCGATCAGTGTCTTTCCCGGTCGACATCTAACCTAGGAACAACCTCATGAATATGCGCCTCAACCCCGACTTTTTGTTCCAGCTGTTTGCGCTGCTCGTCGCCTTGGTGTTGGTCCACGGACTCTACGTGGGTGTCATTCGTCCCAGCGCTGACGCGGCTCTGGCAGCACAGGCTGCCCTACAGGCGGCCGGGGAAACCGTGATTGCGGAGCGCAGTTTGGCCGTGGTCATTCGCGACTTTGAGCAGGAGGCCTGTTTCATCCTGATGCTATGGGCACTGGCGATCATGGGGTTAAAGGCATGGCGTACCCGCGAGGAGCACAACATGCTGACGCGGCAACTGATCGAAGTCCCGCCGGGCACCAGCTTACTGCCGCAAGACGCCCGAGAGTATTCCCGTAACTTGGAAGCCCTGCCAGAAACCGAGCAAGAGTTTTTATTACCCCGCACCCTACTCAATGCCTTGCAACGATTTGCCAGCACTCAGTCTATTCCGGCGGTCTCTGAAGCAGTCCGCGAGCAGTGCGACATCGAAGCTGATCGTCTGGACTCGGAGCTGTCCATGGTGCGCTACATCTCTTGGGCCATTCCATCAATTGGCTTCATAGGCACCGTGCGCGGTATCGGTGATGCCTTGGGTCAGGCTTATAAAGCCGTAGAGGGTGACATCTCTGGCGTAACGGTCAGCCTAGGCGTGGCCTTTAATAGCACCTTCGTGGCCTTAGTACTTAGCATCATTATTATGTTCGCCCTACACCAATTACAGCTGTCCCAAGAGCGCTTAGTGCTAAGCACCCAACGCTATATCGATCGGAAGTTGATTCGACACCTGTCGGTGAGCCATTAATGACTGTTGTAATCGACCTCAATGACGTCGCCCTGGGACTATGGCAGGAGGGCACCGCGACCTTCTCACCCGGTTATGCGTATTTTGACAAGGGTCGCTATCAGTTTGGGGCGCAGGCCCGTGCTACCAGTCGGCAAAATCCACGCGCGGTTAATACCCGCTACTGGTCCCAACTGAGCACCGAAACGTTAACGCCCGCTCTCGGCCCGGCACGCCACAGTGCCGACTTGGCACATGGGCATTTACAAAGCCTGCTACAAGACGCGGGGCTGCCCGATAAAGCGATCCTGTTGGTCCCGGGACACTGGTCACGAGAACAACTGTCGCTACTGTTGGGAGTCACGGACGCACTCAACTTGGCCGTCGAAGCGCTGGTGCACCGCTCCGCTGCGGCCGGGGCAGCCAGCGGTTACGATGAGGGTACCCACGTAGAATTGCAGTTGCACCAAACGCTGGTTACCCCTTGGCAGCAAGAGCGCGGCATGGCGTCTGCGCTGCAAGCACAACAGCTACCGGGAATGGGTTTATTGGCTTTGCAAGACAAACTGGCCACCGCCATGGCTCGGCTATTTGTGCAGCAGTCACGGTTTGACCCGCTGCGATCGGCTGAGGCAGAACAGGCGCTCTATAACGTCATGGGAGATGCCCTTACCGAACTCCAAAGCCAAACCGAGACCCAGCTAAACATTAACGGATACCAAGCCCGCGTAACCCGAAGCGATCTCCAACCCATTGGTCGTGAGTATCGAGAGCGACTACAAAGCCTCCAAGGCTCAGGCGCTCTACTCACCGAATATCCGCTGAGCTTGTTACCCGGTTTTACCGACGGCGAACCTGCCATTGCCCTTGACCGGGGCGCCATGGCCGCGTTATTGCAGTCTCAACTTGAGACGCTTAGGCAACCCCGCGAGCAACTGGCGTTAACTCGAACCGTCGCGGCAAATAGCGCGCCGGTTGCTGCTGGCCTCGCTTCCAGCTCCGCGCCCAACACAGCAGCTAACAGCCAACACGAAGAGCACCTACAAGGCAGCCAAGCGCCAACCCATTTGCTTGTCGGAAGCCATGCCAGGGCCATTGCAAACCTACTCACCACCGGTGTAAGCGGCTGGTCCTTTTCTCAAGAAGAGGGTCAGTGGTGGGTAGAGTCCATCGCCGAAGGTGGCACCCTCAACGGCAGTACCCTCACGGGAAGACAGCGGCTGCAGAATGGCGATATCTTGGTCGATGCAAACGGTGACCACGGCCAGCTAATTAGCGTCGAGGACTGAGTGATGACACGCCGTAAACGGCAAACGTCCACCTTTAACCTCAGTTTTTTAGACATCATGTCCTGTGGTTTTGGCGCCGTGGTGTTGGTATTTCTTATCATCGATCACTCCTTGGAAGTGGAGACACAAAACCTCAACGCGGAGGTGTTCTCTGAAATCAATTTACTTGAGGACGATATCCGAGAAGGCGAAGCCGGACTGGTTCGCTTACGCAATGCTCTGGCCAGCGCTGACCTGGAAATCGTGGAGGCAGAGGGTTTAGCCACCCGCGTGACCGAAGAACGCGATCGCTACGAGGCACTGATCGCGTCATTGGAAGAATCCGGCCTCTCTGAGACTCAGGATCTCGATGAATTGAAGGCCGAGATCAATCGTCTTGAAGAGCGCCTGCAAAAACTGCGCGAGTCGGCCGACAGCCGCGCCGGTCAAAGTGCCCGTAGCTATACCGGCGACGGCAATCGCCAGTATTTGACTGGACTCAACCTAGGAGGTCGTCAGATCGCGATTTTGGTCGATCAATCGGCGAGCATGCTGGCTGACAAGCTGGTCAACGTGATACGGCTGCGCAATATGGACGCTGCAGTGCAGCGACAATCCGAAAAATGGCAACGCACCCTCGACACCGTGGATTGGTTAACCGCGCAACTACCGGTGTCCGCCAAATTTCAGCTGATTGGATTTAATACCGAAGCCAAACCAGTACTGGCCGAAACAGCCGATCGCTGGATTGATGTCGCTGACAATCAACAACTGACAGCCGTCACAACGGCACTTAGAGACACGCTGCCAAGTGGCGGCAGTAGTTTGCATAAGGCTTTCAGCGCCTTAAGCGCCCTCCCCGCCGGTGTCGATAACATCTTTCTCATTACCGACGGCTTACCCACCCAGGGCGACAGTTCGCCCAATAGACCCACCATTTCTGGGCAGGACCGTCTGCGCTTATTTCGAGATGCCATACGACGGCTACCAGCGAGTGTTCCGGTGAATATCATTCTCCAGCCCATGGAGGGTGACCCCATGGCAGCGTCAGAATTCTGGCAACTAGCGCAAATCACCGGGGGATCCTTTCTCACACCCGCGAGGGACTGGCCGTGAGGCAACGACGCGCCGCCGCCGAATTCTCGATCTCCTTCCTAGACGTCATCTGCTGTGGCTTTGGCGCCGTGATTCTCTTGTTGATGATCACGAAAACCGTGCAGCCACAGATCTTGGAGAAGTCTTCGATTATCGCCGAGGGCCGTGTAGCAAAGCTGACCGAGCAGTTATTTGAAATTCGGGGCGAGACGGAAATTCTAAATCGCGATCTGGACAGCAAGCGAGAACAAATCTCGGCATTTAAAGAACGCATAGCCATTTTGCAGGGCGCGCTTGCCAGGGCGCGTTCGCGCCACGATAGCCTAGAAACGACCCGTAACACCAACAGCATTATTGAGCAACAATTGGCCATTGCTCGCCAAAAACTCAGTGACGAAGAAAAGCGCCTACTGGGGGTCAACGCACAGAAAAAAAACCAGTTAATTGGTGGCATACCGGTCGATTCGGAGTACATCATCTTTATTATCGATACCTCGGGATCCATGTTCTCCTACGCTTGGGAGCGCATGCTTAAGGAGATGGAGGCTACGCTAAATATTTACCCCGAAGTGAAAGGCATCCAAGTCCTCAATGACATGGGTAATTATTTGTTCAGTCGCTACCGCGGCCAGTGGATACCGGATACACCAGCGCGCCGTGACCTCATCCTTCGAAACCTGGCCAACTGGAATGTGTTTTCCAACAGCTCGCCGGTCGAGGGTATTACCGCAGCCGTGCGCACTTTCTATGACCCCAGCAAGAAAATTTCTATCTACGTCTTTGGCGATGAATTCACCGGCGAATCGATTCAGGATGTTGTGCAAACGGTGGATCGGTTGAATGCCCAGTCGCAAGACGGTGAGCGGCGGGTACGCATCCACGCCGTTGGATTTCCCGTACAGTTCATACGCCCGCCGCAGTTGCAAACAACGGGCATTCGCTTTGCTACACTCATGAGACAGCTAACCTATAACAACAACGGGACGTTTGTGGGACTCAATGACTTTAGGCCGTAAACATCTTCGATGGCTCGCCCTTATGCTCAGCGCCCTATTACTGGGCTGTGGCCCCAAGCAAGTGGTGGTGCAGGGTGAATTTCCCGTGCCGGTAGTGGAGCCCTTACCGCTCACCCTTGGTGTTGTATACACCAAGGATTTCTCCAGTCACGAAATTTTTGACGAGAACTCTGGGCGCTCTGAGTCCGACTGGCTAGTGAAGACCGGCGAGGCGCAAACCGCCTTCTGGGACATCCTCCTTGGCGGTATGTTTGAGCGCGTAGTACCCATAACAGACCACGACAGTTTCCACAGCCACCTCAGCGCTATGGACGCGGTGCTCATTCCCTACGTTGAAGACCTCCAGTATTCGGTACCACTGCACACTAACGTCAAGGTATTTGAGATTTGGATGCGCTACCGCTTTCGCTTGGTGACTCCCGATGCAATCCATGATCACGATGGTGACGGTTTAAGCTACAACCCCGCAGAGCATATTGCTGAATGGCAGCTCAGTGCCTACGGCAAGACGCCCAGTAAATTTCTGCAATCCGATGAGGAGGCAGTCAACGCCGCCGCGGTTGTCGCCTTAAGAGATGCCGGCGCAAATTTTGTCACCAGTTTTGGCCGCGTCTCCGCCATTAACGATTGGCTGCAAAACCGAGAACTGCCCACCCCGCAAAATGATACGGGGGTCGTAGGTAAATGATGCGCCGTTGGCTAGTCGCCGTTGCTGTCCTACCCGTGCTGGGTGGCTGTGTCAGCGCAACGGTCGACGAGATGACCTATCTCGAACCGGGCGAGGGTATTGGTGACGCATCAATCGTCATCCTTGGCCGTCGCCACGCTCCAGACTATGAAACAGAATTTGAGTTCATCGAGTGCGTGGGCAATCACATTCACCGCGGTGACAATAGTATTCGAGTGATCAATGAGCGCGAATTTCTGGATGGCCTTTATCCCTGGTTCGAACCGCGGACAGCGCCCCTGGCCAGTGAAGGTATTGCCGAGTTGATGCTACGTGAACCCGTCGCCGCGCGGTTTGCATCGATGCAATTGGAGTACATGATCTGGATTGATGGCACCACCACTCAGACCAACAGCACCGGCTCCATGAGTTGTGGCTTGCAAGGTTGTTTTGGTTTTGGTACCTGGGGTACGGAGTCACAGTACGAGGCCACCATTTGGAACTTTATTGATCGCACCGAGGTGGGTCGCGTCAGCGCCAATTCCAGCGGCCAAAGTTATATGCCCGCCGTGGTTGTCCCCATTCCCATTATTGCGCCGGTGCAAGACACCGCCTGTGACAGTCTGGGCGAACAACTGCTGCGTTATCTCTCGGCAGAGCACTAGAGCCGTTACCGCGATGCAACACCTTGGCTCATCCCGCTTACTGGTTTGCTGTCTCTGCCTATTCACGGTAATCGTTTCCGAAGCAGCCACCATCAGTGTCGGCGGACGAACGGTTGAAATGCCTAAGGACACCGCCGAAGAACACGAACGCTTGATCTCAGCCATTGGTATTTATGATGACCCCGAACTCGCCGAGTACGTCGATCGTATTGGACAGCGTTTAGTTGCGCACTCTGCTACGCCTAAAAAGACCTTTACCTTTACCCTACTCGACTCCCCCGACATCAATGCCTTCGCGTTACCGGGGGGGGCGATCTACGTCAATCGGGGCTTGCTGGCCTTCCTCGATAATGAAGCGGAACTTGCCGGCGTGCTGGCACACGAGATTGGCCACGTCACCGAGAATCACCACGGCCGCCGCAAGACCCAATCGGCCACTTCAACGGTGCTATCCACTGCCGCCTACATTTTGACTGGCAGCGGGGATCTCTATGACGCCTCGCGCATGTACGGCGCAGAATTGATTAGCGGTTTTGGCCGCGACATGGAGTTGGAGGCCGATTCGGCAGGCGCCGAAACCCTGCATCGGGCCGGCTATGACGTTGACGCTATGCTATCGGTAATCGGTGTTTTAAAAGACCAAGAAATGTATCGACGGGTTGCCGCCAAATCTTCCGGTAAACCCTCGGGGAGCTACCATGGCCTCTACGCCAGTCACCCACGCAATGATCTTAGATTGCAAACGGTGATTCGCGCCGCCAATGATTTGCCGCTCAGCGAACAACCCGAGGACCCCCGTATCCCCGGCGAATTTCGTCAACAAACCAACGGCTTGGTGTTCGGAGCCAGTGCCCAGGCGCGCTCAGAACCCAACCGCTATTGGCACAACAAGCTGGATTTCAGTTTTG
>CAYPPU010000023.1:35134-37431 GCA_964412695.1 uncultured Alteromonadaceae bacterium
CAGGCGCGCTCAGAACCCAACCGCTATTGGCACAACAAGCTGGATTTCAGTTTTGCCTACCCGGAAGGCTGGCGGGTACAGCAGCTTGCGCGCACCATTGTTGCCAGTGCGGCGGATGGCAGCGCGAAAGTCACCATTAAGTTGGCTAAAGTTGATCCGGCGATTGGTACGGGTCAATACATCAAAGACAACGGCGGCGGCACCGTTAGCGATGAGCGTGAACTGGAGCAGTTTGGGCTTAAAGGCGCTACGGCGTTGGTGGATAGCGGTGGTGTGCGCAAGCGCCTAGCCGTCATTGATCATCGCTACCGATTTTTGTTCGAGGGAGAGGCTACCGATCCCGATAGCCACGATGCCGATTTCCTAACGGTAATGGAGAGTTTTCGTCCTCTGGTTGCGAAAGAAAAGAGCGTGGGCGACAGCCGCACGTTGCACTATATCCAAGTACCCCGTGGCGCCACCTTTGCGAGCTTGGCCACCAGCGCCCGCATTCCCGACGCCGAGAATCAACTGCGCCTCATCAATGGCTACTACCCCAATGGCGAACCCCGCACCGGCGACTGGATAAAAGTGATCCGCTAGGACACACTGCGACCACTCAACCGAGGTACCCGCCATGCCAAGACTGCTCAGCCTACTCGGCATTCTTTTGCTATCAAGCTCGATACTCGCGGCTGATACAACTGTCTATACCGCCAAGACCGTTATCACTCTCGAGCCTGCCATGCCTGAGGCCACCGCGGTGGCAGTAGAAGAGGGGCGCGTATTGGCCGTCGGTTCACTTGAGAGTCTTCAGGGGCTAATTGAAAGCCGCGGCGCGCGTATTGATCGGCAATTTGAAGACCGGGTCTTATTGCCGGGTTTTATTGATCCCCACGTGCACCCGTCACTACCTGCAGTACTCACCCAGTTTCCCTTTTTGGCACCAGATGACTGGACCTTACCCACAGGCCACTTTCCCGGAGCCAAAACCCCAGAGGCCTATCAAACAGCGTTACGGGCACAAGCAGCGGCCCATACCGATAACAGCGTGCCTTTTATTAGCTGGGGCTATCACCCTCTGTGGCATGGTGAGATCTGGCGTGAGGACCTTAACACGTGGTTCGGCGATCAGCCGGTGATGATCTGGCACCGCTCCTTTCATGAGTTGATCGGGAACGATGCCGCCTGGGCGATGCTGGGAGTGACCCAGGCAGATGCGGCAGGCACGCACGAGGCCAATTGGGAGCGGGGCCATTTCTATGAGGGCGGACTCAAGGCGGTGGTCCCCAAACTCGCCTTCTTGTTCGAGCCAAAACGGTTTACCCATGGCATGACCAATTTCCTGACTATGGTGCATCAGGCCGGGGTGACCACAGTATTGGATATGGGCACCGGTATCTTTGGTAATCCGGTCGCCGAGATCGCCGGCATTCGGGCGGTGGCCGAGCAGTACCCGATCCCGTCGCGCATTATCCTCACCCCCATCATTGTCGACTTCATGGCACGCGAGGTGGCACCAGAACAGGCGCTAGCCGAGGTACGCGCATGGCAAGCGCAAAATTCGACTCGAGTCGAAGTCGGCAATCACTTCAAACTCATGCTCGATGGCGCCATTTTTAGCGGTCTGAGCCAATTCGGGGCGCCAGGGTATTTGGATGGCCACGAGGGGGTTTGGATGGCACCCCGTGACCTGACCCTAGATTATGCACGCACCTTTTGGGATGCGGGCTTCCAGTTGCACGCGCACTCCAATGGCGACGCCGCCACCGATTGGTTTTTAGATATTCTCTCAACGCTGCTTAGAACATCGCCCCGAGCCGATCACCGCATGACACTGGAGCACTTTGCCTACAGCACCGAAGACCAAACCCGACGACTGAAGGCGCTGGGCGCACTGGTATCGGCCAATCCGTACTACCACTACATTTTGTCAGAGCTATACGGCAAAGCCTGGTTGGGACCCGATCGTGCAGCACAAATGGTGCGTCTGGGCAGCATTGAACGCGCGGGCATTCCCCTGGCTTTGCACTCCGATAGCCCCATGGCGCCGTTATCACCACTCACCCTGATGTGGTCTGCTGCAGCGCGGGAAACCATCGGTGGCCATACCGGCATTGTGAGCGAGCGACTCTCTCGGGAGGCCGCGCTCAGAGCTGTTACCATTGACGCCGCCTGGATACTGGGGCGCGAAACGGATCTGGGATCGATTCGAGCGGGCAAGATCGCTGATTTTACCGTGCTGGCCGACAATCCGCTGACAGTACCGTTGGATCAATTGCGTGACATAGCCGTGATCGCCACGGTTTTTGCGGGTA